>CAYFXT010000010.1:7506-22807 GCA_964346995.1 uncultured Spirochaetaceae bacterium
GGAGGTCGGTACCGAGATCGGCAACGTGCGGACGGAACTTGCTAACCTGCGAACGGAGGTCGGCACGGAGATCGGCAACCTGCGGACGGAGGTCAGCACGGAGATCGGCAACCTGCGGACGGAGATCGGCAAGGAGACCGGCAACCTGCGGGCGGAGATCCGCAAGGAGACCGCGGACATCCGCAAGGAGATCACGGTCCAGACCCGTTGGATTCTGGTAGTGTTCGGCGCCGCCGCAGTACTGTTCCCGATCATCCAACGGGTGATGGCAACGCTTCTTCCTTGAAGCGCACGGCAATGAGAGTCATCGTAACCGGAAGCAACGGATTCATCGGTCGGCACACCTGTCGCCATCTCGTTCACCTCGGCGCCGAGGTGATCGGCGTCGACGACCTGTCCGACGGTTCACCGGACGACGCAGTCGCCGGCGTCCGTTACCACGCCCACAGCGTCACCGACGTCGACTGGCTGGTGTGCCTGCTGCGAGACACCAAGCCCGAGGCGGTCATCCATCTGGCGGCCGTGCCGCGGGTCGCCTACTCGGTCGAGCACCCGCTGCAGAGCGCGACCGTCAACGAGATGGGGACCCTCGCGTTGCTCTCAGCGATCCTCTCGGCTGAACTCGCCGGGCGTACCCGATTGGTGTGCGCCAGCAGCAGCTCGGTGTACGGCGGCGCCGACGTCCTGCCGACTCCGGAGACCCACGCCTGCAATCCGCAGTCGCCGTATGCGCAGGCGAAGCTGCACGGCGAGCAGTGGTGCCGCCTGTTCCATCGCCTGTATGGGCTCGACGTGGTGAGCCTGCGCTACTTCAACGTGTTCGGCCCCGGCGCCCGGTTCGGCGGCGCTTACTCGACGGTGATGCCGGCGTGGCTCTACTCGCTGTACGTGGACCCCTCCTGCCGCCCCTACCTGGAGGGGGACGGCTCCCAGACGCGGGACTTCTGCTATGTCGACAACGTGGCGCAGGCCAACGCCGCCGCCGCGATGCGCCCGCGCAGGTTCGCGGCCGACGTATTCAACATCGGGCAGGGACGCGCCCACTCCATCCTCGAAGTCAAGGAGGCCCTCGAACGTATCACCGAGCAGAAACTACCGCTCGCGCGGCGGCCGCCGCGCGTGGGCGACGTGCGCCATACCTTGGCCGACATCACGCGGGCGCGCGCCGAGTTGAACTTCGCACCGGCGACGGACTTCGACGCTCAGCTCTCCCTCACGGTAGCATGGTATCGTGACTGCTATCCCCGGTAAGGACGGTGCTCCGGCATCAACCCGGAAGTACCGTCGTGATGGGGCAGACCCGCAGACCGGTAGGCAAACTGACCCGCGTGGGAGATCTGCCGGCACGTGAGCGAGTGGGCGGTTGACTTCTGTCGGCAGCCGTATAGAATTGGATGGCTTGCTAGCCCTGTGACACGTTGAGAAAGCGGAGTCTCCTCGACGCGCACGGCAAGGAGCAATTCGACCAGAAGGATACCGTTGTGGAGACCCCTGTTCTCGAGGTCAAGGACCTTCGTACCTACTTCAAGCTGGAAGAGGGCACCCTGAAGGCGGTCGACGGCGTGAGCTTCTCGGTGGCGCCGAAAAAGACCCTCGGCATCATCGGCGAAAGTGGTTGCGGCAAGAGCGTAACGGCGCAGTCGATCCTGCGCATCGTCCCGCCACCCGGCGAGATCAAGTCGGGAGAGATCGTCCTCAACCGGGACGGACACGAGGCGGTCGACCTGACCAAGCTCGACCCGTTCGGCCAGTCGGTACGCTCGATCCGCGGCAAGGAGATTTCGATGATCTTCCAGGAGCCGATGACCAGCCTCTCTCCGGTGCACACCATCGGCAACCAGATCGAGGAAGCGATTCTCCTGCACAAGACCGATGACAAGAATGAGGCGCACGAACTGGCGATCGACATGATCGAGCGGGTCGGCATCGGTAACCCGAGGCAGCGTATCGAGGAGTACCCGCACCAGCTTTCCGGCGGTCTGCGGCAGCGCGCCATGATCGCGATGGCGCTGTCCTGCAATCCGGCGCTGCTGATCGCCGATGAGCCGACCACCGCCCTCGACGTGACGGTACAGGCGCAGATCCTGGATTTGATGGAACACCTCCAGGAACAGTTCGGCATGGCGATTCTCTACATCACCCACGACCTGGGGGTGATCGCCGAGATCGCCGACGAAGTAGCGGTGATGTACCTGGGGCGGGTGGTCGAGCACGCCGACACCACCGAGATCTTCCGCAACCCGCTGCACCCCTATACCCGCCTGCTGCTGAAGTCGATTCCGCGCATGGGCAAGGAAGCCAAGCAGCGGCTCGATGCCATCAGGGGAACCGTTCCCATTCCTCTTGATCCGCCGCGCGAGTGTGGTTTCTTCAGTCGCTGCCCGGACGCGATGGATGGCAGGTGCAACGACGACATTCCGGCGCTGGTGCAGGCGGCGGAGGCACACCGGGTGCGCTGTTATCTGCACAGCGAAGAGGTCGAACCAGATGAAGCAGTCCAACTGGCAGGAGCAAGAGCATGAGCAACGCAAGTAACGGTAACGGCAGGCGCCGGCTGCTGGAGGTAGATCAACTCCGCAAGTACTTTCCGATCGAGAAGGGCTTCCTGCGCCGGGTGGCGGGCCACGTGAAGGCGGTGGACCGCATCAATCTGTACATAAACGAGGGCGAGACGCTCGGCCTGGTGGGTGAGTCGGGTTGCGGCAAGACCACCCTGGGGCGCTGCATCCTGCGCGCCATCGAGCCCACCGACGGACGCATCAACTTTCAGTTCAGCGCCGACGACGAGAGCATCGACATCACGCAGCTCGACAAGAAGCGGTTGCGCGCGATTCGCCGCCACATGCAGATGATCTTCCAGGATCCCTACTCCTCGCTCGATCCGCGCATGACGGTACTGGACATCGTCGCCGAGCCGCTGGTGTCCAACCAGCTCGCCAAGGGACAGGAGCTGGAGGACCGGGTCAAGGATCTGATGCGTGTCGTCGGTCTGGAGGTCAAGCACCTGAAGCGCTACCCGCACGCCTTCAGCGGCGGTCAGCGGCAGCGTATCGGCATCGCGCGCGCGCTGGCGCCGCGGCCGGAGTTCATCGTCTGCGACGAGGCGGTGTCAGCCCTGGACGTATCGATCCAGGCGCAGATCCTCAACCTGCTGCAGGATCTGCAGGCGGAGTTCAACCTCACCTACCTGTTCATCGCGCACGACCTGAGTGTCATCGAGCACATCTCCGACCGCGTCGGCGTAATGTACGTGGGCAAGATGGTGGAGCTGGCCGAGACCGACGACCTGTTCAGCAGTCCCAAGCACCCTTACACCGAAGCTTTGCTGTCGGCGGTGCCGCAACCGGACCCGGAGACGAAGATGGACCGCATCATCCTGCCCGGTGAGGTGGCCAACCCGGCCAACCCGCCGTCGGGCTGCTATTTCCATCCCCGCTGTCTGTACGCCAAGGATGAGTGCAAGACGGTGGAGCCGGAGTGGCAGGAGGTGGAGCCGGGTCACTACGCGGCCTGTCACTTTGCCAAGGAGCTGAGCCTCAAGGGCGTGCAGTAAGGGGCGCCCGCCTGGTGGCGGCGGAGTAAGCGGGTCAGGCGCTGGTTGTGGCCATGAGGTCAGCCGAGCAGCAGTTCGCGGACCAGGATTCCTACCGCCGCCACCAGCACGAACCATCCGAAAGCCGGACGCAGCTTGGCGCCCGGCACGCGGCGACCGATACCGCTGCCAGCCAGGATCCCCACTACGGCCAGGGCGGTGAAGGCGAGCAGCAACCTCCAGTCGAAGTGGCCCTGCAGCGTTACGTCACCGACGAAACCGGCCAGCGACTTGGCGGCGATGATGGTCAGCGAGGTGCCGACCGCCACCCGCATCGGCAGGCGTGAGAACACCACCAATGCCGGCACGATGGCGAAGCCGCCGCCTGCTCCCACCACCCCGGTGAACACGCCGATCACGGTGCCTTCCAGCGCCGCCAACGGAATGCTCACCTTGGCAGCACCGTGCGAATCGGCAGCGCGTTCGCCAAGCTCCAGAGGGGCAGGAGCCGGTTCAGCGGCAGGCCCGGACCGGGCGGAGGCAGCAGTGCCCGCACGGGCGCTGGCGGGCCAGGCTGCTCCGGCGACGAGCCTGCCAAGTGCAGCGACCAACCTGCCGGTTGCGGCGGCCGGCTCGACCGGTGCTGCGGCGGGCGTGGCAGCGGTGGTCGGGGCGGTGGCGGCCGGTGCCGCAACGGGCCCGGACTCCGCGCCAGCTCTGCCAGTCATGTTGAGCCGGTAGCGCGGCCTGGCGATCATCGATACGGCGCTGAGGCTCATGATCACCGCGAACAGGACCAGGATGAACAGATCCTTGCTGACCGCCACTCCGGCGACGGTGCCGAGCTCGGCGGGAATCGCCGGTACCAGCAGGCTGCGGGTGAGAAACACCACCACCAGCGAGGGAATCGAGAACGCCACCGCGGCGCGCACGTCCACCTGCCCGCGCCTACAGTAGCTGGCCGCTCCCACCGTGCTGGTCACGCCCACCACGAACAGCGAGTAGGCGGTGGCGGTCACCGCGTCGACGCCCACTACGTAGACCAGAATCGGCACCGTCAGAATCGAGCCGCCGGCGCCGGTCAGCCCCATGATCGCCCCTACCGCCAGCGCGAGGGCGATGCCCCAGATCATGCCCGCCACGGGCCGGTGTTCTGCCGGGGCATCAGTAGTCATCCAGGTGATGGGCGAACGGCTCCGCCAGGACGGGGGTGCCGCCGCCGGGAAACCACGCCGCCGCCACCTCCCACAGTCCCGGATCGCTGCCGCGCCGCTCCACGGGCACCTGGTCGAACCGCTCGTACCCGAAGGCGAGTTGCAACAGGTCTCCGTCGTCCGGAAGCAGTGCGCCGCCGCGCAGAGCCGCGGCGGCCGGGAGCTGCGCCGCCTCCGCGACGTGCGCGACCGCTGCCCTGCGCACCAGTTCGGGACCGAGAGCGTCGAGGAACCGTTCCCGGTCGAGCAAGGCCGCCATACCCCCGGAGGCAACATAGTGGCGGTACACCACCTCGCAGCCGATGGCGCGTGCCGCACGCGCAACTGCCGAGTCGCTCGGCTCATGGAACACGATCCGCTCGTAGTCGAGCGCTCGCGCGCGTTGCGCCGCATCGGCGAGCAGCATCCCCGCGGTGGCCGGATCGCGCGCAACGATTTCGTGCAACAGCAAGTGATCGTGGCGCCAACCGAACATCGTCTCCTGAATCACCGCATACCCGGTCAGGATGCCGCCGCGGCCGGCAAGACGGATCTCCGCGCCGGGGCGCCACTCGCGGGCGCGCGGAATGCGATCCCAGTCGGCGGCCCGCGCCAAGCTCCAGGGCCGCTCGCCGTGCACCTGATTGAACAGATCCCGCATCGCCGGCACGTCGGTCAGGTCGCCGGCGCGCAGGGCGCCCTCCGGTACCGGGGCGAGCCGCCTCGTACTGTGCAGGGAGACGCGCCACTCCGTGCCGCGCTGGCAGGTCACGAAACCGAAGCGCGGATAGAAGTCCGCGATCCCATAGAGGCAGACGACGCTCACCCGCTCGCCGGCGCTGCGCAAAGAGCGGCGCATGAGGCGATCCATGTAGCCGTGCCGGCGGTGCCCCGGCGCGGTGTTGACGGCGCAGTAGCCCTCGACCGGCATCGTCACGGCGCCGAACCGTACGTCGAGACTGAGCAGTTCCAGCTTGCTGACCGGTGCCTCCGGTTCGCCCGCCCACAGGGTGCAGCGCCGCACCGGAAAGCTGCGCTTCGGGGCAGCCTGTTCCTCGGTGTAGCGCAGGCCATCGTCCCACACCTCGTCCACCAGGCGCTGCGGCTGCTCGGATTGCTGCTCCATGGCCGGCAACGTGGCAGGAGCGCCGTCTACTGTCAACGCCTGCGCGGCGCTACGGGCACCATGCGGCGTTGCCGAAATCACCCTCCCACGGCACAATCGGCGCCATGAAAACTCCGAAAATCTCCCTCGGGAGCTGGGCATTCTCATTCGGCCCGTTCGAGTCGGATCCCTGGTCGTGGGATCGCTTCGTCGACTTCACCGCCGCGAGCGGCTACGACGGCGTGGAAATCAACGCTCAGCCGCCCCACCCGCACCCGGACCAGTACGATACCCGCGCCAAGTGCCAGGAACTGATGACCCGCCTGGCAGACAAGGGGCTCGGCGTATCCGGTTACGCGGTCAACGGCGGCTTCCCCGACTTGGCGGCGACGCCGCCGGCCACCGCGAATCCCGAACAGTTCGTCGACGTTCTGCGCCCCTATCTGCAGTTCTGCAGCCGCGCGGGCATCGGCGCCCTGCGCCTGGATACGGCAAGCCCGCCGGTGGAGCTGGACGCCGCCACCTACGACAAGCGGTTCGCCAACGCAGTGCAGTGCCTGCGCGCGGCGGCGGCCGCTGCCGCCGACCACGGCGTCACCCTGATGTGGGAGTTCGAGCCGGGCTTCTGGCTCAACAAGCCGAGCGAGGTGGTGCGCCTGCACGACGAGGTGGATCACGCCCACTTCAAGCTACTGTTCGACACCAGCCACGCCTACATGGGTGCCGTGGTGGGGGCACGCCACACCGGCACGCAGGAAAAGCTGGCAGGCGGCACCGCGGAGTACGCCACCATGATCCGCGACCGCATGGGCCACCTGCACCTGATCGACAGCGACGGCGAGTTGCACGACGACGACACCAGCACCCACATCGCGTTCGGCGAGGGGCTGGTCGACTTTCCGGCCACTCTGGCGGCACTGGGGCCACGCCTTGCCGACATGCACTGGTGGTGCGTGGACTTCTGTTTCAACCCCGCCGGTCCGGAGGGCGCCAAGATCGCGGTACCGTTCCTGCACAAGTTGGCAGGTTCGCTGTGAAACCGCTCAACGTCGCCATCATCGGCTACGGCTTCATGGGCCGGGCTCATTCCAACGCCTACCGCAAGGTGAACAACTTCTTCGACCTGGAGTATCGGCCGGTGATGAAGGTGGCCAGTGCGCGCCAGGCGGAGCAGCTCGAGGCGTTCGCCAGCAACTGGGGCTGGCAGGAGACCGATACCGACTGGCGCCGGGTGGTGGAGCGCCCCGACGTCGACCTGGTGGACATCTGCGCCCCCAACAACATGCACCTGGAGATCGCGTCAGCCGCAGCCGCGGCCGGCAAGATCATCGCCTGCGAGAAGCCGCTGGCGATGAACGCCCAGGAGGGGCAGCGCCTAGTGGACGCGGTGGCTGCCAGCGGGCGGCCCAACATGGTGTGGTTCAACTACCGCCGCGTGCCGGCCATCGCTCTGGCCAAGCAGATCGTCGACGAGGGCCGCATCGGGCGCGTATTCCACTACCGGTCGCGCTATCTGCAGGACTGGACGATCAGCGCCGATGTGCCGCTCGGCGGCAACACGCTGTGGCGGCTCGACAAGAGCGTCTCCGGCAGCGGCGTCACCGGCGACCTGCTGGCGCACTCGATCGACACCGCGATGTGGATGATCGGTCCGATCGCCAGCGTCGCCGCCATCACCGAGACATTCATCAAGGAGCGCGAGCTGCAGGACGAGCCGGGCAAGCGCCGAAAGGTGGAGATCGACGACGCCTGCGCGTTCCTGGCGCGCTTCGCGGGCGGCGCCATGGCCACCTTCGAATCGACCCGCTACGCGCGCGGGCGCAAGAACGAGAACTACTTCGAGATCAATGGCGAGCAGGGATCGATCGCGTTCAACCTGGAGAACGCGCATGAGCTGGGCTACTTCGCGCACAGCGACGAGGGCCATCTGCGCGGCTGGCGCAACATCCAGGTATGGGACTCCGACCACCCCTACATGGAGCACTGGTGGGTGCCGGGCTGCTCGATCGGCTACGAACACACCTTCATCAACGCACTCGCCGACTTCCTCGGCGGCTTGGCGAGCGGCACCAAGACGTGCCCCGACTTCGCCGACGCGCAGGCCACGCAGGTGGTGTGCGATGCGGTGCTCGAGGCCGCCGCCGAGCGCCGCTGGGTGGACCTGTGAGCCGCTTCGTTCTGTCCTGCACCACCTGCGCCACGCGCGGCATCGACGGCGACGAGACGGCGGCATGCTTCCGCCATGCCCCGCGCGCCGGGTTTCGTGCCTGGGGCATCGCCTCGGTGGCGCAGCGCGCGCTCGGCGAGGCGCGCTGGCTCGATGCCGGCAAGCTGAAGGGGGCGGCGCAAGCGGTCGGACTGCGTCGCTGCACGGAAGTGTACGCGCCCACCTTCCCGGCCGACTCGGAGGCGGCCGCGGAAGCGGCGGCGGAGCAGATGGCAAGCGTCTTCGCCTTGGCCGAGGGGCTCGATTCGCCACTGGTGGTGATGACCGGGGGCCTCTCGCCAGCGCAGGCGGCAGCGCTGCGCGACGGTCTCGCCTCCCCGGCCCGGCGCGGGCGAGTGCGCTCGGTGGGGTTGGCGGCGCCGATCGCCGGCATCAGACGGCTGATGACGCTGGTGGAGCATCTGCCGGTCCGGCTCGCCCTGGAGCC
Organism: uncultured Spirochaetaceae bacterium; assembly: GCA_964346995.1. Taxonomy (GTDB): domain Bacteria; phylum Spirochaetota; class Spirochaetia; order SZUA-6; family Bin103; genus Bin103. The sequence continues at coordinate 15,991 of CAYFXT010000010.1, forward strand.
GCACCACGGCTCCAACTTCTCGGTGCGCGCCGATTTCGACCGCATCTTCAGCGAGATCGATCATCCCAAGGTGGGCATCACCATCGACACCGGCCACTTCCACCGCTCGCAGGTGGACTGGCGCTCCTTCGTGCGCGCCTACGGCGACAGGATCTGGAACCTGCACGTCAAGGATCACCGCGGCCCGGTCTCGGTGCCCCTCGGTACGGGAGAGGTAGACCTGCGCGGCTACCTGGAAGAGCTGCACGCGCTCGACTACGACGGCCCACTGGCGCTGGAACTGGAGGTGGAAGACGCGGAGAACCTGCCACGTTACGTCACCGACGCCCACGGCTACCTGACCCGGCTGGTGCGTGAGGTGACCGGCAGCGACCCCGAGTAATTTCTTGCCGGGCGTGAGTCGGCCGAGCTCGTGTGTGGCCCCGCCGGGCCGGCTCAGTCGAGGGTGACGACCCCCTTGATGTAGGCGGAGTCGCCGGACGCCACGCGGGCCAACAGGTCGGGATAGCCGTCGAGCGGGACGGTGTGGGTGATGAGCGGCTCCAGGTCGATGATCCGCTTGGCGATGAGGCGGATCGCCGGCGGGAAGGTATTGCGGATCCTGGAACCCGGGGCGGAATTGACCACCGTGAAGCCGCCCAGATGCCAGCGGTCGCCGGCGAACGTGGGGCGCCCGTGGTTCCAGCCGAACAGGTTGAGCACGCCGCCGCTCACCAGCAGGCCGGTGGCCAGGTCGAGGCCCGCCTGCGCGCCCGAGGCATCGACCACGCAATCGAACGGCTCCTCGTCGCCCAGGGCCGCATCGTCGGGATGGTAGACGGCATCCACGCCGAAGCCGCGCGCCATGGTCAGCCGGTTGCGGTACAGGTCAATCGCAACCAGGTGGCTGACGCAGGAACGCACCAGCCCCTGCAGCAGCATCAGTCCCATGAAGCCGCAGCCGATCACCGCTACCCGATCACCGGCGCGGGCACGGGTGTGGTCCAGCCCGGTGACCACGCAGCTCACCGGCTCGACGATCCAGCGCTGCAGGGGGATGTCGGTGTCGGGAATGCACAGCGCCCGCTCGGCGGAGACGTTGTGCACGGTGGCGAAGCCGCGCGCCACCACCGCATCGCCCTCCGCCAGGCCGCTGACGCCGGCACCTACCTTGATCACCCGGCCCACGCCCTCGTGCCCCGGCGGCGCCGCGCTCGGGGCGTCGCTGCCGTGCCGGTAGGTGTACAGGTCCCACGCGCAGATGCCGCACGCGGCGGCGCGCACCTGCACCTCACCCGGTCCGGGATCGGCAACTGCCGTCTCGATCAGACGGACCCCGCCGCCCGGCTGGTACTCGATGGTTCGTGCCTTCATCTCCCGCTGACCGTTGCACGCCAACTCCCTGTTGCTCAACCCCAAGCGGAGCTCTCCCCGGGACTATCCCACGCTGCGCAAATCGCAGGAGGTCATTTCGCCATTCAAGAATGCACCGGAGCCGCCGCCCGGCTTGCCTGTGGCGGTGGCTGTGCGGACCATTGACCCGTGCACCGTGTTGCCGCCGCCGCCCGCGTTTCGCTGCTCATCGCCATCGCCCTCTCCGGCGTCGCCTGCGCCGCGAACGACGACAGGATCTCCCTGATCGGCGCGCGCGGCTTCGGGCCGGGCGAGTTCTTCGCTCCGGCGCACATCGCCGTCGACGTCGCCGGGTTCCTCTACGTCGCCGACACCGACAACCACCGCGTGCAGAAGCTGACCGGGGACGGCGAGTTCGTGGACTCGTTCGGCTCCTGGGGGTCGAAGCCGGGGCAGTTCCTCGGGCTGAGCGGCCTCGCCGTCGGCGCTGACGGGACCGTTTATACGGCGGAGTTCACCACCCACCGCGTACAGAAGTTCAGCGCCGGCGGCGAGTTGTTGACCACCTGGGGGCGCAACGGCAGCGGCCCGGGCGAGTTCGCCCGGCCCCGGGCGATCGCCGTGGCCCCGGACGGCAGCGTGTACGTGGCCGATACCGGCAACCATCGCATTCAGCGCTTCTCCTACGACGGCGCCTTCCTCGCTTCCTGGGGACGCGAGGGCCCCCGGCGGGGCGAGTTTCGCGAGGTGCGCGCGGTGGCGGTCGACTCACTCGGCAACGTGTGGGTAGCGGACGCGCACAACCACCGGGTACAGAAGTTCACTGCCGACGGTGCGTTCCTGGCCGAGTGGGGCGAGCGCGGGCGCGCCACCGGCGCGTTCATCTTCCCGTCCGGTCTGGTGGTGGACGATCGCGACCGGGTGTATGTGGCCGACCGCTCCAACTACCGCATCCAGGTAATCGGACCGGACGGCACGTTCGAGCCCGCTATCGCGGCGGGCTACGTCAGCTTCGGCCGGCGTGCCATCATCGGACCGCTGGCGTGGGCGCCCGGCGCCCTGTACACCGCGGACACCTACCACCACGTGGTGTTGCGCCACGATCTGGAGGTGCTCGGAACGCGATGATCGAACTGCTGTTTCAGGGCGAGGTATTGCTGTTCGTGCTGCTGGTGGCGGCGCTCGTCGCGTCGCTGTCGGTGCACGAATACGGCCACGCCTTCGTTGCCAAGCTCAACGGCGACCGGACCGCCGAGCTGGCCGGCCGGTTGACCCTCAATCCGCTGCGCCACATCGACCCGATGGGTCTGGCGATGGTGGTGCTGGTCGGTTTCGGTTACGCCCGCCCGGTACCCACCGACCCGCGCAACTTCCGCAGTCGGCGTGCCGACCTGTGGGTCGCCGCCGCCGGCCCGGCCGGCAACCTGCTGCTCGCCGTGGTTACCTGGAACCTGTTTCTGCTGCTGCGCGCCGCCGGCGTGGGCCTGTTCTTTGCCAGCGGCCCGGTCACCTTCTTCGTGCTGCTGGCGCGCGTCAATCTCCTGCTGATGGTGTTCAACCTGATCCCGCTCGGCCCGCTCGACGGCCACTACATCCTGCCCCATCTGCTGCCGGCACGCGTCGCCGACGCCTACCGCCACTACAATGGGCGTTTCGGCTCCTACCTGCTGCTGGCGCTGATCCTGCTCAGCGTGCTCGGCATACCCGTGTTCTCGCGGCTGATGTCGATCGCCGGCGCCCTGCTGCCGTTCATCACCTTCGTCCCGGCGACGTAGCCGATGCGCCGGCTCCTGCCCTGTCGCATCCGGCAGGTTCCTAATGGTAGGGGTCGGTGGAGTCGCGCAGGCCGTCGCCCACGAAGTTGAAACACAGCACGATCACGATCACCGGGAGAGCGGGCATCAGCATCCACGGGTGGGTGGTCAGAGTGGCGACGTTCTGGGCATCGATCAGCAGCGCCCCGAGACTCACCGCCGGCGGACGGATCCCGAAACCGAGGAAGCTCAAGGCGGTCTCGCCGAGGATCATTCCCGGAATGCGCAGCGAGATGTCCACCACCAGGTAGCTGGTGAACGAGGGCAGCAGGTGCTGGCGGATGATCGGCATCTCGCGCTTGCCGGCGATGCGGGCGGCCAACACGAAGTCGGCTTCGCGCAACTCTAGCAGCTTGCCGCGCACCACGCGCGCCAATCCGGGCCAGCCGATCAGCGAAAGGATCACCGTGATGCCGAAGTAGACGGCAATGATCGACCAGGTCGAGGGCAGGGCGGCGCTCAGAGCCAGCCACAGCGGGATGGCCGGCACCGAGATCAGGATCTCCACCAGCCGCTGGATGGCGTTGTCCACCCAGCCGCCGAAATAGCCCGACAGGCCGCCGAGCAGGCAGCCGAGGATGAAGCTCAGGAACACCCCCACCAGGCCGATACTCAACGAAATGCGCGAGGCGATGATGATCCGCGACAACACGTCTCGCCCTAGCCGCTCGGTGCCGAGCAGGTAGACGTAGCCATCCTCGGCGCGCGTGCCGAAGAAGTGCAGATCGGTCCGCACCAGCCCCCACAGCCGGTACTCGCCGGCGCGCACGAACAGGCCGATGCGAAACCGCTGGCTCTCGTCGATCGTGAATTCCTCACGGAAGGTTTCCCTGTTACGCTCCGTCGTGTAACCGTACACATAGGGCGCGGTGAGTCGGCCATCCTCGAAGATGCGGATCCGCTGCGGCGGCGCGAAGCGCAGATCGGTGTTGCGCAGCAGCTTGTCGTAGGGGGCGAAGAACTCGGCGAAGATCGACACGAAGTAGAGCACGGCGAGGATGCTCATCCCCAGCACCGCCAGGTGGTGGCGGCGGAACTTGCGCCACACCAGTTGCCACTGGGAGGCGACGAAGTATTGCTCCTGCAGTTGGTCGGCGGCCGAGGTTTCCTCCACCGCCGGGGTGAGATCGGCGCTCACGCCGCGGCCTTCCGCTCCATCCGGATCCGGGGATCGACCAGTACCAGCAGAATGTCGGAGATCAGCGTCCCGATGACGGTAAGCAGGCTCAGCACCACGATGATGCTGCCGGCCAGATACATGTCCTGCTGCAGCAGGGCGGTGAGCAGCAACGGCCCGGTAGTGGGCAGGCTCAGCACGATAGCGGTCACCGTGGCCCCGGAAATGATCTCCGGCAGCAGCCAGCCGATGGTGCTCACCAGCGGATTGACGGCGATACGTACCGGGTACTTGAACAGCAGGTGCCGTTCCTCGAGTCCCTTCGACCGCGCGGTGATCACGTACTGCTTGCGCAGCTCATCGAGCATGGTGGCGCGCATGGTGCGGATCAGCGCAGCAGTACCCGCCATACCCACGACCACGATCGGAACCGGCAGATGCTTGATCAGATCCCACAGCTTCGCGAGACTGAACGGCGCGGTCACCATCTCCGGGGAGTACAGGCCACCGATGCTGACGCCAAACCAGCGGCTGGCCAGGAACATCAGGATCAGGGCGAGCAGGAAGTTGGGGGTCGCCAGACCGACGAAGCCGAGCGTCGAAACCGAGTAGTCGGTAATCGAGTACTGATGGGTGGCCGCATAGATACCGATGGGGATCGCCATGGCAAAGGTGAACAGGGTGGTGAGCAGGGTGATCAGCGCGGTCAGCGGCACCCGTTCGGCGAGCATGTCGAGCACGTTCTGCCGGGTAGCGAACGACTTGCCCAGATCGAGCGTGACCAGGTTGCCCATCCACTTCAGGTACTGGACGACCACCGGCTGATTGAGCCCGTAGCGGGACTCCAGGCCGGCCAGTTCTTCGCGGTCGGTCTCGATGCCGCGATCGCGAAGCTGCTGGATGTAGATGTCGAGATAGTCCCCCGGCGGCGCCTGGATCACGATGAACGAGAGAATCGATATTCCCAGCAGCGTAACCAGCATGTAGCCGATTCGGCGAATGAGGTACTGAATCACGGTTCTTCAGGGCCCGACATGGTGGTGCCTCAACACCTTACACCTTAGCGGCGTACCCCGCCCCGGTCAACCAACCGACGCTACGCGCGCGGCTCGTCCCCGTGGCGGTGTCTGCTCGTACTGCTCCACACTACCGGAATGCACCCGAGGCGCGCGCGGGGGCGCGATGTGCCGGCCGCCCGGGCACGTAGACGCCCGAGGCCCGGCGCGCAGCGGCCGGTAAGGTTGGCTCAGCGAGGTCCGGCTCGAAACACCGGAATCCGGCGCTCGGTCTTGTTCTGATAGTCGGCGTAGGGAGGGAAGGCAGCCACGGCAAGGTCCCATAGCCTCGCTCGCTCCGCGTCATCCGTCACCTCACGCGCCCGCATCTCCTGCGTTACCGTTGCGTCGCGGATCGTCACCGTCGAATCGGCTCGCAGGTTGTGCACCCACACCGGATCCTTCGGCGCGCCTCCCCGGGAGCCGATCAGCACGTAACCGTCACCGTCGGCCACCCGCATCAGCGGGGTCTTGCGGACCGCGCCGGTCTTGTTACCGATGTGCGTCACCACGATTACCGGCAACCCGGTGTCGCGCAGGGTAGTCCCCTCGGTGCCTCCGCTCCGCTCATACAGATCCACCTGGTCACGCACCCACCGCACCGGACTCGGAACATACTCTCTCATGACGTCTGGCCTCCGTGGCACCAATACTACCCCAATCCGGACCCGCGAGCGCGAGTCCGGCAACTCATGCATAACTCCACCTGCGATCGGCTACGTACCGTTCCGGGCGTAAGCCGGCAAGGTCAGCACCGGGACCACCTTCCCGGAGCAAGTCAGGGGTGCTTCCACGCGCCAACTTCACGCGCCCGGCCAGCCGCTGCACGCCACGCACAGCGGCTTGTCCGCGGGGCATCCTCCCTATGGACGGATGTGGTACGGGTCGGGCGGGTATGGCGTGCCTTCCACGAACAGCCACACGTTCTCCTCGTGCGCTCGGGCCGCGACCTCCTCGGACAGAAACTTCCCGGCCGCTACCGGCAGCGCCGGGGACTTGATTCTTTGCAACAGTGCCGCGCGGTGGGCGGCCCGCTCCACGTCGCTCTGACCGATGGTCCAGGACACCTCCACCGCCAGATAGGTCTCTTCGTCACTGCCGTTGCGCAGTCCACGAACGATGAGATCGACCCAAAGCAACTCCGAGGCTTCCTGGTTCGACAACAGTCCAGCGGATCGAGCATCGTCGACCAGCCGGCCGAGGGTATCACGGTCCATTACCCGCGTGCGGCGCATGAAGTTGCCGAAGTAGGCGGATGCCATCCGCCGGTAGCGCTCCTCCAGCCCATACCCCTTGAGATCCGCAACGTCGACGGAAAGCGCCTTGATGGCGTGGGTGTTCCGCTCCGTGGCCGCGCGCAGTTCCGCGATCTCCACTCCGTGCCGCTCGATCGCCGCCCGCAGTTCCGCGATCTCCACTCCGCGCTGTTCGATCGCCCTCCGCAGTTCCGCGATCTCCGCCGTATTCCGCTCCGTGGCAGCACGCAGCTCCGCGATCTC
>CAYFXT010000010.1:22907-24632 GCA_964346995.1 uncultured Spirochaetaceae bacterium
GTTCCGCGATCTCCGCCGTATTCCGCTCCGTGGCAGCACGCAGCTCCGCGATCTCGCGGTGGATCCCGTCGAGATGAAGCTCGGTGGCGGCTCGCGACTCCGCAATCTGTTCGTGAACCGCGGACAGCTCGCCACTGAGTATCAGGCGTCGAATCTCGGCGCGCCACTCCGGCTTCTCGTCCAGAATGCGCACCAAGTCACGGATGTCTTCAACGGTGAATGGCATCATGTAGATCCTTGACGGGCCTCATACAGTTCCTTTCGCCATGACCGGGTGGGAAACGGGCCGGCCTCTGGCGGCCGGCCCTCGCTGTCGGTTTACGAAATGTGCTATTCGCGGTCGAACCAGAGCTGGTCGGCCCAGTACATCAGGTTGCCTTTCCAGTCGGTGTTGGAGACCGGGAACTCGGTCGGGACGTTGCGCAGGTCCCTGCTGGTGAGCAGTACCGCGGGCGCCTCGCCGACGGTGCCGATGGCGAATACGTTGTCACCGGTCCAGTCGTACATCTTCTGCGCCAGCTCGACCCACTCGTCGGAGCCGAACTCGGACAGCCCGAACTGCCGCTGCCACTCGAAGTAGCGCTGCCACTCCTCGGGGGGTTCGGTGCCGGGCAGCTCGCCGCCGTAGTCCTCCAGCCGGCGTTCGCCGCGTTCGATCGCCACGCGCGCCGTTTCCCAGATGTCGTAGCTGCCGGCCATGTTGAAGTCGCCGTGCAGACCGACGCCGCCGGAACCGGCGCCATCGTTGATCCAGTTCCAGAACTCGGTGATGGCGTCGATGATGCCCGGTTGCAGCATGAACTCATCCTGATCCCGGTTCTCGCCCCAGGCCGCGTTGTCCACCAGGCGCGGCACCACGCGCAGCCCGACGTCACCCCATTGCGCGATCTCGATCTCGAACAGCTTGCTGATGTCCACCGAACCGCCGGTGCGGGCGGCAACCTGGATAGTCAGATTGGAGCCGTCCGGGAAGGTCCGGAAGCCGTCGCGGTCGCGGCCGTCGAGGCCGATCTCGTCGAGCAGCCGGTTGGCCTGGTCGGGATCGTAGGTCGCCCACAGGGTCTGCCACTCCGGCCTGTAGAAACGCGCACCCGAGTGGATGGTCGCCGCGGTCGGACGGCCCAGGCCGAGGAAGTACACCTCGTTCAACTCGTCGCGGTCCAGCGCCAGCGACATGGCGCGCCGGAAGCGCACGTCCTGCATCAGGGCGCGGTACTTCTCATCCTTGTAGGTGGGGTTGAAGCCGAACGCGCGGCCCACGTCGATGCCGGGAATCAGGGTGATCCGGTAGTTGCCGCGCTCCTCGTTCTCCTTGTAGTCGGGCAGCGACGCGAAGTTGGTCTGCGCGATGGCCCAGTCCACCTCACCGGCGATCGCCTTGAGGTTGAACACCTCCACGTCGGCATTGGGCGTGGACAGCACGCGGTCGATGTAGGGGAGCTGCTGCCCCGCCGGGTCGACCTTCCAGAAGTAGGGGTTGCGCTCCCAGATCTCCGCCTGCGCGCCGATCTCCTTGGGAATCCACGGGAACATGGTGGGAGTCTCCAGCAGGCCGACGCCGACGACGATGTCCCAGTGCGCGATCAGCGCCTCGGCCCAGGTTTCGAAGCCCTCTTCCTCGGCCATCTTCTGGGCATCCTCGTTGTAGCGGATGTGCCACTGCTTCAGGAACGTGCTCGGCGCGTACTGCACGTAGTTGCCGCCCTTCCAGGTGGTCCAGCCGGG
>CAYFXT010000011.1:0-24207 GCA_964346995.1 uncultured Spirochaetaceae bacterium
GCGGGGGCGGGCGGGCGCCGCCGGGGCGCTGCTGGCGGTCGGCGCGCTGGCGATCGTGGTGCGTCCGCTGGCCGCGCAGGAGCATGCCGCCTCCGGCACTGTGGCCGGAACCGTGGCATCCGAACGCACGCCGCTGGCGGAAGGCGATGCGAGCGATCGTCCGGCAACCCCGGGCACGGTTGCCACCGGCGACTTCTTACGCATGGTGTTGGTTCTGGCCGCGGTGCTCGGCGCTATCTATCTGCTTCTCCGGCTGATCCGGCGTGGCGCCGCCGGCCGGTTGGGCAGCAGCGACCGGATCGATCTGCTCGCCTCGCGCAGCCTCGGTGGCAACCGAAGCCTGCATCTGGTACGTGTGGGACGCGAATTCCTGCTGGTGGGCGCTGCCGATCAGGCGGTGAACCTGGTCGCCCGAATCACCGATCCCGAGAGCATCGATACGCTGCAGGCGTCGGCGACCGGAGGCGCCGGTGCGTCACGCAGCCGCTTTGCCGAACTGCTTGCCGATGTGGGTATCACCGAGTCGCGCCGCCGAGCCGCTGCGCCGGAGGGAGATGGAGACGATGGGAATGGTGCCCGCCTGCTGCGCCGGCAGCGCCACCGCCTGCGCCGGGAAGCCGCGCCGGGGGAGGGCGTTCGTGCGGCCCGCTAGCGCTTGCCGCCGGCGCTGCCCGCGGTGTGCGGCACAGCTCGCACCAGCGCTGGTCGCGCTGGCGCTGCTGGCGCCCGCCGCGGCGCCGGCACAGAGCGTGACGCCCGAGCCGGGCACTCTGCAAGGGTTGCCGTTTCTGGACCTGAGCCTGCGCGAGGCATATACCAACCAGGAACTGGCGCTGTCGCTGCAACTTCTGCTGCTCCTCGGCGTGCTCTCGCTGGCGCCCTCGATCATCATTCTGATGACCTCGTTTCTGCGCTTGGCGATCGTGTTCCACTTCGTGAAGCGCGCCCTGTCGCTGACCGAGATGCCACCCAATCAGGTGTTGGCGGGCATCGCGCTGTTCCTTACCGCGTTCATCATGTGGCCCACCTTCGAGGCGATCAACCGCGACGCCCTGCAGCCGTTCGCCCGCGGCGAGCTGGCAGGAGCCCAGTTCCTGCAGCGTGCCGAGGCGCCGGTGCGGGAATTCATGTTCCGCCAACTCGGCAACGACGCCGACAACATCCGTCTGTTCATGCGTATGCGCGATCTTCCGAAGCCCCGGACCCGAGCCGACGTGCCCACCTACGTTCTGATTCCCGCGTTCATTCTCCACGAGCTCACGGTGGCGTTCAAAATCGGCATCCTCATCTTCATCCCTTTTGTGGTGATCGACATGGTGGTGGCCACCACCCTGATCTCGATGGGCATCATCGTGTTGCCGCCGATGCTCATTTCGTTGCCGTTCAAGCTGATCCTGTTCGTCCTCGTCGATGGTTGGGACCTGCTCACCATGCAGTTGATCGGGAGCTTCCGCTGATGGGCGGGGCGATGACGCTGGGTGCCGCGGTGAGCCTGGCGCGCGACGGCGTGCTGCAGCTCCTCATTCTGGCCGCGCCGCTGCTGCTCGCGAGCGTTCTGGTCGGCCTCGTGGTGTCGATACTGCAGGCCGCTACCTCGATCCAGGAGCAGACGCTCTCCTTCGTGCCGAAGATCTTCGCCGTCATCGGGGTGGCGCTGCTGCTCGGACCGTGGCTCGGCGGATCGATGGTCGACTTCACGGAGCGGCTGTTCGCGACCATTCCGCAGATGGCGGGCGTGCCGTGATGCGGCCGCTGTTCGACGACCTCGGTGTGGGACTGCTGGTTCTGGCGCGGGTGGTGGCGATGATTCAGGTGGCGCCGCTGTTCTCGTCGTCCGCCATTCCGCAGCCCGGCAAGATAGGCTTGGCGCTGTTCATCGCCATGATCGCGCTGCCGGGTGTGATCGCGAACGGGTATCCGGTGCCGGCCTCCGGCCTGCAGTTCGGTTTGCTGTTGTTCGGCGAGGTGCTGCTCGGCGTGCTACTCGGGTTCCTGGTAGTGCTCGGTTTCGCCGCGTTGCAGACCGCCGGCCAGTTCATCTCGCTGCCGATCGGGTTCGGCATCGCCGAATTGCTGGACCCGTTCACCGAGCGCAGCTCCACCATGCTTGGAACGCTGTTCCATCTACTGGCGGTCATGGCCTTCCTGTCGGTCGGCGGGCTGCATCGCCTGCTCCTGGATGGCGTGGCCGGTTCGTTTCACGTGCTGCGCGCCGCCGACCTGGTAGTCAGCTTCGATGCCGGCACAGGGCGCGCCTCCGGGCTGCTGCTGCAAACGATCGCCGGCAGCCTGACCCGGCTGTTCGGCGCCGCGCTGGCGATCGCGCTGCCGATCTTCGCGGCATTGCTGCTGGTATCGCTCGGGCTGGCGCTGCTGGCGCGCGTCGCGCCGCAGATGAATCTGTTGCTGCTCGGCCTGCCCTTGTCGCTAGGTTCGGGGCTGATCATCCTGCTGGCCGTGCTGCCGCTGCTGCTCGGCGGCGCTGCGGCGGCACTGGAGGACACCTTCTCGCAGTTGCGGCGCCTGCTGGCGGGGATGTACGGCGCGCTGCCGGCCGGTGCGGGAGCGACCCCTTGAGTAGCGCTCGGCGGGCGGACAGGGCGGACAATGCGGGCCGTACCGTGGTGCCGGACGCGCCCGGCATGCAGGTGCCCCGCGCCGCCGGTGCGCCGGTGCGCGCTCCGGAAGTGACTGCCGCGGTGATGCTGCTGATCGGGGTCGGCGTCGCCGCGTCGGCCGCGCCATGGCTGATCGCATCGGCGCGCGCGATGGTGCGCTTCTATCTCTCCGGAGCCGGGAGCGTGGATTATGGAACTGCGCTCGCCTACATGGCGCGGCTGGCGGCACCATTCGCGGTGGCCGGCCTCGCCGGCGCCGTCGCTGGCCATCTGATCCAGAACGGCCTGCCGATCACGCTGCGCCGTATCACGCCCCGGTGGCGGGCCGTGGCGCCGCACTGGACGCGTCTGGGCAGCCGGCTGTGGTCGCTGGAGTCGGCGCTTTCCGTCGTCCGGGAATTCCTCAAGGTGGCAGCGATCGGGACCATCGCAGTGCTCAACGTCGCTGCCGCGGTGCGCGGCATGACGGTTGCGACGGCAGGCGACGGCGGCGCCGTGGCGGTAGCGACGGCGCTGCGCATCGCCGTGCAGGCAGCCGTCGTATTGCTGCTGCTGGCGGTGGCCGACTACCTGTTCCGCTACTACCGCCGGCGGCAACGGCTGCACCGCTCGCCGCACCAGGTGCGCGAGGAGCGCCGTCTGCGGGAGGGCGACCCGGCCGTGCGCGATCGGCTGCGCGCCCGCATGCGCGCGTTGCTGGCGCGCACCGCGGACGACCAGGTGGCCGCCGCCGACGTGGTGATCGCCGCCGCGGCGCGTCACGCGGTAGCACTGCGCTGGGACCGACTTACCATGACTGCACCGGTAGCGGTCGCCAAGGCCGCCGCCGGCGGCGCTGCGCGGATGTGTGTGCTCGCCCGGTCGCACGGCATCGCCGTGGTGGAAGACACGGCGCTGGCCACGGGTCTGCATACCGCTGTCGCCCTGGGCGATGCGCTGCCGTACCGGTTCCATGCTCCGGTCGCTGCCATCATGGGAGCCGGTCGGATTGCGACAGGCTCCCATACCAGGCCGGGGCGGGCGGGAAGCGGCGCCGTCGGCGGCGGGTTCCGGGCGCTGTCGGCGCGCAGCGCCGCTGCCGGGCGAGGTTCGCAATGGCCGCGGTGAGCAGCCCCGGCGACCGCTGGCGGCGACACGGCGACGTGCTCGTCCCGGTGTTCGTCTGTGTCACCGTCCTGATGCTGCTGGTTCCGTTGCCGGCGCTGCTGCTGGATCTGGGCATGGCGCTGAACATCGGCATGAGCCTGCTGGTGATTCTCATCGTGCTGTACAGCCGCAACAGCGCGGAATTCACCAGTTTCCCCACCCTTCTGCTGTTGGCCACGGTGTTCGGGCTCGCCCTCAACGTGTCTTCGACACGGCTCATACTGTCGCACGGCGCCGCCTTCGATGGCCGCATCGTACGTGCGTTCGGCAGCTTCGTGGTGGGCTCGTCGGGGGACGCAGGCGCCATCATCGGTCTGATCATCTTCATCATCGTGATCGCCGTACAGGTGGTGGTGATCACCAGGGGATCCACACGCGTGGCCGAGGTGGCGGCTCGCTTCACCCTGGATGCGCTTCCCGGCCGGCAGATGGCGATCGATGCCCAGTACAACTCCGGCCGGATCACCGAAGCGCAGGCGCAGCGCCGCCAGCAGGAGCTGCAGCGCCAGGCGGATTTCTACGGCGCGATGGACGGCGCTTCCAAGTTCATCTCCGGCAATGTCCGGGTGGCCACGTTCATCACCGTGGTCAATCTTGCCGGCGGCTTCATCGTCGGCGTCAGCGTGCACGGTGAGCCGCTCGCCGCCGCGGCACGTACCTACGTCGCGTTGACGATCGGCGACGGGCTGGTGACGCAACTCCCGGCCCTGCTGATCTCCACGGCTACCGGCATCATCGTCACGCGGGCGGTCTCCGACGCGCCGTTCGGCCGCGATGCCGTGCGTCAACTGGGACGCTACGAACGGCCGTTCTACATAACCGCAGGGTTCCTGGCCCTGCTCGCCCTGCTGCCGGGATTCCCGCCCTATCTGCTGCTGCCCCTGGCGCTGGCAGTGGCCGGCCTGGGGCACTCCGTCGGACGCTCGGCGCAGCGTTCCGACGAGCCGGTCGCGCCGGCAGCGAAGGCGGCGGCTTCCAAACCGCGCGAGCACGCGGGTGGCGTATCCAGTGCGCCGCCCGCGCCCCTGGCGCTGGAGATAGGCTATGCCCTGCTGGCTGCAACCGAGGGAGAACAGGGCGCCGAACTACTGCGCGGCGTTGCCGCGGTGCGCGAGCGCGCGGCGCGCGACTGCGGCCTCGAGGTGCCCGCCCTGCGCATCACCGACAACCTCGGACTGCCGCCCACCGCCTACCTGTTCAAGATGCGCGGCGTGGAGGTAGGCGGCGGACGCTGTCGCGGCGCGCGCGGCTGCGGTGCGGCGCTGGTGGAGCAATTCGGCGAAATCGTTCGTTCCCATGCGTCCGAGCTGCTGGGGCGCGATCAAGTGCGTTCGATGCTGGAAGCGCTGCGCGACGGCTATCCGACACTGGTAGCCGAGGCCACTGCCGCCCTGTCGGTGGGGGAGATCCGCCGCGTGCTGCAGGGGTTGCTGCGCGAGCAGGTGTCGATCCGCGACCTGGTGACGATTCTGGAGACGCTGGCCGATCACGCGCCGCAGAACCGCGACGTCGATCTCCTGGTACGCGAGGTGCGGCGCGCCCTGGGCCGCCAGATCAGCATGCAGCACAGCGACTCCCGGGGTGTGCTACGCGTGGTCACTTTGGCCCCCGAACTGGAACGTTCGCTGTTGGCCACGGCGGAGGCGCCCGGCGACCACGGGCCGGTCGGCGCCGAGACCGAGTTGCAGCACCGCTGGCTGGGAACGCTCGCCAGCACCGTCGAGCAGGCCGCGGTGGCGGGCCGCCGGCCCGCAGTCGTGTCCTCCGACGAGGTGCGGACGCTGCTGAAGCGCCGCACGGCGCAGCGCATGCCCGATCTGGTTTGCCTGGCATCCGGCGAAGTGGCCGCCGCGCCGCAGGTGCGATGCGTCGCCGAGGTGCGGCTGGATGGTGAAGGCGCCTGACGTGGCTGCGCGCTACTTTACGGTGCACGGGTCCACCCCTCGCGAAGCGCTGGCGGAAATGAAGCGACGCTACGGCAGCGATGCACGTATCCAATCGCATCGTACGGTCCGCATCGGTGGCATGCTGGGACTGTTCGCCCGTCCGGCGGTGGAGATTACCGGCTACGTGGAGGGGCCGCCGGCTGGCCCGGAAGCCACGTCGGGGCGCTTCGACGGCCGCACCGGGGGTGACGTGGCGCAACCACCCGCCAGCCTGCAACGCCTGATCGAAGAGTTCACCGCGTTACGCGCGCGGCTCGAAGAGTCGCTCCCGGCCGGGTCGGAAGTCACCGTTCAGTGTGCGGATCATCCGGCCCTCGCCGCGTTGCGCGCGCTGCTTGCCGCCAACGACTTTGCGGTCGCGCAGCAGCAGCGGCTGATCGCGGCGGCGCGAACCGAACTGCCGCTCGCCGGACTCGACGACCAGGGCGAGCTGCATCATCTGGTGGCGCGACGGATCGCCGCCGAGCTGGCGATCGCGCCGCCGCTGGAACAGCGGCCCGAACCCGCCGACGGTCCACGCATCTGCACCGTGGTCGGCCCTACCGGGGTAGGCAAAACGACGACGGTCGCCAAGCTGGCGGCGATCCATGCCCTGGCCGGCGGCGCCCCCGCCTCGCAGGTGCGCATCGTCACGATCGACAACTATCGGATCGGCGCACGCCAACAGATCGAGACCTACGGTGAGATCATGCGCATCCCGGTGACGACCGCGGAGACCGCGGACGAGTTGAAGAAGGCGATCGCCCTCGGCCGCGACGCCGACGTGATCTTCATCGACACCGTTGGCCGCAGCCCCGGCGACTACGCCCGCATGGCGGAGATGCGAACCGTCCTGGACGTCGCGTGCCGCCACGGCACCACCATGCTTGCCGTCAGCGCGTCCACCAAGTTCGCCGATCTGCGACAAGAGCTGCGCCTTTTCGAGCCGTTTGGCTACGACGGCGTGATCGTGACCAAGCTCGACGAGACCGGCAGCGTCGGCAACGTGCTCTCCGCCCTTGCCGAGATGCGCAAGCCGGTGTCGTACCTCTGCGACGGCCAGGTAGTTCCCCAGGACATTGCCTCCGCATCGATCCTGCGCCTGCTGTTGCGCCTCGACGGCTTTCGGCTCGACCGCGCGCGTCTGGAAGATGAGTTCGGCGCTCCTGCCAAGCCGCAAACGAACAGCGCCACTGCGCCGACGGCATGTTGACCCGGAAACCGAAATCTCCTACGCTGACGGCTCTTGGATCGAACTCGGATCGTTGCATCAAGCTCGACAGAGGGCGGCGCAGCTTTGGTGGGCGCCTGCGGTGCGAGGTGGCCCGGGCGGGGCACACCGAGCCCCCGGACCGAGCGATGGTGCCGTCTGGATCGATGGTGCGCACGTCGCCCGCTCGCGGTGACTCGGCGGTGGTGATGGGGTGATGGGTCGTGTCGACTGAAACCCGGGAGCGAAGTTTGGCAGAGCCGCTGAACCGGGCCACCGAAGAAGAGCTGTGGAGCAGTTATCGGACCTGCAAGGATCAAGCGATTCGAGACTACTTCGTGCGTCAATACGCGCCGCTCGTGAAGTACGTAGCCGGCAAGGTGGCGATCCGAATGCCGGGTAGTGTCGAGTTCGATGATCTGGTCGGGTACGGCGTATTCGGCCTGTTCGACGCGATCGAGAAATTCGATCCCAGCAAGCACGTCAAGTTCAAGACCTATGCGGTAACTCGGATTCGTGGTGCCATCTTCGACGAACTGCGCAGCAACGACTGGGTGCCGCGCTCGGTTCGCCAGAAAGCGCGCGAAGTCGAGGATACGGTACGCCGGTTGGAGGCCACGTTGGGGCGTTCGGCGACTGACGCAGAGATCGCCGATGAGATGAAACTGCCGCTGAAAGAGTTCCAGGATCTGCTACTGAAGATCAGCAGCACGACGGTGATGTCACTCAACGATCTGCGCTACAACAGCGAGGACAGCGATCGCATTTCCATCGCCGAGAGTATCGAATCTCCGTCCGACATGAACCCCGACTCCATCGCCGAGCGGGACGAGATCAAGCGCGTGATGTTGCAGGCGCTGCGCGAGCTGCCGGCGAAGGAGCAGCGCGTGCTGGCGCTCTACTACTATGAGGATTTGACGTTGCGTGAGATCGGTGAGGTATTGCATGTTACCGAGTCACGGGTCTCGCAGCTTCACACGAAAGCGATTCTCAGACTGCGCGGCAAGCTGACCAACCTGAAGCGCGGTATCGCCTGATCTGATTCACGGGAGGCGCCATGCTGGTCGTTCTGGTAGCAACCCAGATCATCGGGTTCGTGGTGCTCTACCTGCTGTTGCGACGCCACCTTCGCCACCGCGCCGTCGCACCCGTTGATATGGTCGAGTTGCGTTCCGAAGTGAATGGGCTGCTCGCCGAGTTGAACGGTACCGCGGAACGCAACTTAGTGTTGCTCGAAGACGGAATCCACAGGCTCGAGGCGCTCCTGCGCAGGGTGGACCGGCACGGTGCAGACCGGGACAGTGCAGACCCGGACGGTGCAGACCCGGACGGTGCGCAGCCGACGCCGAACGACGGGACGGAAGGGGCTGCGGACGATATGCGCGCCCAGGTACTTCGCATGCGCCGTCTGGGGTTCTCCCCTGCGGCAATTGCCGAACGGCTGTCGACGAGCCGAGGTGAAGTGGAACTGCTGGTCAATCTGGCGTCCGAAGCTACCGCCACCGGCTGACCGGAGTATCCGCGGCCGGTAATGGCCCGCGTCCGATTTGTCGATATTGCAGAGTGAATGCGAGCCTCCGCATACCACCCCTTGCAGGACCAGCGCGTCACGCGGCGCCGGTCGACGCGCCGTCGTCGTCGGCGTACCCGCCCGGCGCTCCACAACCAGCATCCCCGGCGGCACAAGAGAGCGACCGTCGAAGTGGAGGAGCTCGCCGCCAGCGCCGCTCTGGCGGCGCCGCTGCCTTCGTTGCGCGCCCGCATGCCCGGCGTGACGTCTACGCCCGCGGCCGCCGGACCGCGCTGGTCGGCGCCGCAGCTTGGTGCCGTCTGGGCGTTGCTTCGCGCCGGCGCCGTTCGTCTGGCCGCAGTCGGCATCCGGCCCGTTCCCCTGACGGTGGCGCTGGTCGTGGTCGGTGGCTTCGCCGCAGGGCTGCTGCTCCACTACCCGCCATCCGGCGGCGCGATCAAATCCGGCACCGAAGCAGCCGCGGCGCTGTTGCCGCCTGACGGGCGGCTGCAGAAGGCGTTGCTCGACACCCTGCTCAGCAGTCTGGGCGCACCCGGCACGGAGCGCCTGTCGTCCACGGAGACGCCGGGATCCAACTTCGTCGCAACTTATGCCCCGGGCAGTGTGCAGTTCAGTCACTATCGGATTACCGACGGCGATACCCTCGCCGCTCTGGCGGAGCGCTTCGGCATCACGGTGGACACCATCATCAGCTTCAACGACATCCGCCGGGAGCGTGACCTGAAGCCAGGTCACGAGATCATCGTTCCCAGCCATTCCGGAATCCCCTATTCGGTGCGTCGTGGTGACCATCTGAGCCGTATCGCTGCCCGCCATGGCGTAAGTCTCGATGCCGTTCTGGAAGTGAACGAGCTCTCCAGTGCGCTCATTTCGCCGGGCCAGACGCTGCTCATTCCGGGCGCGGAACTCACCGAAAACGCGCGCAATCGGGTTCTCGGACGGCTCTTCGTACGTCCGGCCCGCGGCCATCTTTCGGCACCTTACGGTTTTCGTACCGATTCCGTCACCGGACTACGCAAGTTCCACAATGGAATCGACATCGCCAACCAGCGCGGTACACCCGTGGTAGCGTCGATGAGCGGCACGGTTGCAATGGTGGGCTATAATGGCAATTATGGCCGCTATCTCATATTGCGCCATGCCGACGGCTTTCAGACCCTGTACGCTCACCTCGATCGGACCGATGTAGCGCCTGATGACCGCGTTCGCCAAGGGCAACAGGTTGGCAAGATGGGAAGCAGCGGTTATAGTACCAACAGCCATCTGCATTTTTCAATTTTCTTGAATGGAACGCACGTCGATCCGAAGGAATATCTGGACTGATCAGCGGGTAGTTGTTGCACGGACACGGTTCGCACAGCGAAGGTTCGTACGGCACACGTTTCGACAGGGGCCGCGCAAACGCCGGTGGCTGCTGCTGTGGATGGTCGTGGCCACTGCGTGTGTGGTAGCCATGGCCCAGACCTTGCCCGCGAATTCGACCGAAGAATCACTCTACGACGCGAGCGAGTATCTCTACTTCCCGGAGGACTGGCCGGAAACGATCCCGGTCGACTCGCTCGGCGGTGGGCCGGCGGCGGCCCCCGAGCCGTCCTGGTCGGCAGGGGGGGACCGCGGGGGGAGTCTGGACGTGCAGCCGATTCTCCTCGACGTCAAGCAGTATCGCGTGCGGAAGGGTGACACCATGAGCGGGATTGCGCACCGGTTCGGGCTGAGCCTCGATACGGTTTCCTCGCTGAATCGCTCCGCCGGGATTGGCGTGCATCGCCTCGCCATCGACGAGTTGATCATGATCCCCAATCAGGATGGCATCTTTCTGCCGGTTACCGATCTCGACCGGCAGTGTCAGGACCATGGCGTGTTGCCGGAAGCGGTGCTGCGCACCAACGGCATCACCCGTGCCGAGTTGGAGCCGTCGGTCGAGCTGTTCTTTCCCGGCGTGCAACATTCCGGGCACGAGTTGTCGCTGGCCATCGGCACCGCCTTTCGGCTGCCGGCCAGAGGGTGGATCAGTTCGCGGTTCGGACCGCGCAGAGACCCCTTCACTGGAGCTTGGCGTCAGCACCGCGGCGTCGACATCGCGGCGCCGACCGGGACCCCGGTGTTCGCGACTCAGAGCGGCCGGGTGGCGGCGGTCGGGTCCGGTGCCCAGCTCGGCAAGTACATCATAGTGACGCACTTCGGCGGCTACTCTTCGGTGTACGCGCATCTGAGCCGCATCTACGTATCACGCGGGGAACAGGTCAGCAGCGGCGAGACGATCGGCGCGATGGGCTCTACCGGTCGTTCCACCGGCCCCCATCTTCACTTCGAGTTGCGCCGCGGAAACATCCATGTGAATCCTGCCGACTGGATTCCCGGTCTGCGCTGATCGATGACCCGCCGGATGTCGCCGGCGGCGATGGCTGGTCCTATCGACTGTCATCCACTTCCGGTCCATGGACTCACCATTCCGGCTGCGCTTACCATGCCGGCTGCGGTCAGCTCCCGTGACAGTGTTTGTACTTCCTGCCGCTGCCGCACGGACAGGGCTGATTGCGTCCTACCTTGGGTATGGAGCGCTGCGCCTGGACGGTGCCGGTTACGTTCTGTACGGCAGCCGCCCGCCGACCGATCGCGGCCTGTGCCGCGACCGGTGCGCCATTCGCCGCCGCGCCGGCCCGGGACGCGCCGTTGCCGGCGTGCGCCCCCGGTCCGTGCGGATCGCTGGCGAACTGACCGATCGACACGTGTCGCGCCATCGGGGTTGCGCCGCTGCGCGCCACCTGGGGTTGCCGCCGCTCGGTGTGGCGGATGGTGACCTTGAAGATCTTTTCGGCTATCGCTACGCGAATGTCGTCGAGCATCCGGTCGAAGATCTGAAACCCCTCCAGCTTGTACTCCAGGAGCGGGTTCTTCTGACTGTAGGCGCGGAGCCGAACCGCCTCCTGCAGAGCGCCGAGGCTCTCCAGATGATCCTGCCACCGACTGTCGATGGCGCGCAGGTATTCGTAGCGAATGAACAGGTTGAACGCATCGCTGCCGATCTCCGCCTGCTTCGACTCCAGCGTGCGGCGCAACTCGCGCGTCAGCGTCTGCTCCAGCTCCTGGCGCGGCAGCCCCTGGTAGTGGCTCTCCGGGTGTTCCGGGGTAAAGAAGTAGCGGGTCTTCAGGCTGCCGAACACCGCCGGCCAGTCGCCGCCGGGCCCGCGCGCGGCGCTCGACTCCGCGATGAGTGACTCGACTTCATCACGCGTGGTGTCGATCACCCGCTCGATGAGACGATCGGAAGCCATGATCTCGTCGCGCTTGCCGTAGATGAACTTGCGCTGTTCGTTGAGGACATTGTCGAAGTCGAGCAGATGCTTGCGGGTCTCGAAGTTGCGTTCCTCGACGCGGCGCTGCGCCCGTTCGAGCGACTTGTTGATCCACGGATGGGCGAGCGGTTCGCCATCGGTGAACCCCACTCTGGCGATGACGCTGCGCATGTTCTCTCCGAACAGCCGCATCAGGTCGTCATCGAGGGAGATGAAGAAGCGCGAGCGGCCCGGATCTCCCTGCCGTCCGGAGCGACCGCGGAGCTGATTGTCGATGCGCCGCGACTCGTGGCGCTCGGTGCCGATCACGTTCAGTCCTCCGCTGTGCTTGACCGCTTCATGGTTCGCCTGCCACTTGGGAAGCGCCGCTGCCAGGGCGCGCTCCATGCTCGCCGCCGAGCCGCCGCTCTTGCGTCGAGCGGCGAACTCCACGTTGCCGCCCAGCTTGATGTCGGTACCGCGCCCGGCCATGTTGGTGGCGATCGTGACCGCGCCGGGAGCCCCGGCCTGCGCGATGATGGCAGCCTCGCGCGCGTGATGCTTGGCGTTCAGCACTTCGTGGCGAATGCCGCGCTGCAGCAGCAGGTGCGACAGTTGCTCCGATTTTTCGATCGACACGGTACCCACCAGTACCGGCTGGCCGCGCTCGTGGCACTCGGCAATCTCGTCGCATATGGCCGCGAGCTTGTCCTTCTCGGTGAGGAAGATCACGTCGTCCTCGTCCTTGCGCACCACTGGGCGGTTGGTGGGCACTACCACCACGTCGAGGTCGTAGATGCGGCTGAACTCGGTCGCCTCGGTATCGGCGGTCCCGGTCATGCCGGCGAGTTTGTCATACAGCTTGAAGTAGTTCTGGAAGGTGATCGATGCTATCGTCCGGTTGCGCTGCAGGATCCTGATCCGCTCCTTCGCCTCGATCGCCTGGTGCAGACCGTCGGAGTAGCGTCGTCCATGCAGGATGCGGCCGGTGAACTCGTCGACGATCTCCACCTTGCCGTCCTGCACCACGTAGTCCACGTCGCGCTGGAACAGGCGGTGGGCGCGCAGCGCCTGCGTGAAGTAGTGGATGAACTCGAAATTGTCGTCCGTGAACAGGGAGTCATTGATGATCCTGCGCTGGCGGAGAATCTGCTCGATTTCCGTCATGCCCTGATCGGTAAAGGAGATACGCTTTCCCTTCTCGTCTACCTTGTAGTCGCCCTGGGGCACGAAGCCGTCAGCCTCGTCGGGGTACTCGCCGGTGGCGGGATCCTTGGCCACCTCCCGGAGCTGATCCACGAGGCCGTTGATCTGGGCGAAGCGCGCGGTGTCGTCGTCGGCGGCCCCGGAGATGATCAGCGGCGTGCGCGCCTCGTCGATCAGAATCGAGTCGATCTCGTCGACGATGCAGAAGTGGTGGCCACGCTGTACCTTCTGGCTCTCGTCCCAGTTCATGTTGTCACGCAGGTAGTCGAAGCCGAACTCGTTGTTGGTGCCGTAGGTGACGTCGCAATGGTAGGCGGCACGGCGGCGTGGGCCATCCATGTTGGCCAGGATCGCCCCCACCGAGATGTCGAGCAGCTCGAACACCCGCCCCATCCAGGCGGCCTGCAACTCGACCAGGTAGTCGTTGACGGTGACGATGTGCACGCCCCTGCCGGTGAGTGCGTTCAGGTAGGCGGCGGTGACCGCGGACAGTGTCTTGCCTTCGCCGGTCTTCATCTCCAGGATGGCGCCGCGGTGCAGCACCGCGCCGCCCATCAGTTGGCAGTCGTAGATGCGCTCACCCAGGCGGCGGCGGGCAGCTTCCCGCACCAGGGCGAACGCTTCCGGGGCCAGATCGTCCAGCCCCTCGCCGTCGGCTAGGCGGCTGCGGAAGCGTGCCGTGGCCGCGGGAAAGTCGATGTCGTCCAAGGCAGTCATCCGTTCTTCCAGCTCGTTCACGCGGCCCACCAGCGGCATGAGCGCCTTCAGATCGCGTTCGTTCTTCGAGCCCAGGACACGTTCCAGGATCTTGCCCATACGCGAAATGTACTTTGTGCCGCCCGCCCAGGTCTACTTGGCGGCGTCGCCGGCCGGGCCGCCGGATCGCCGCAACGCGGCAGGTAAGGGCAGGACTATTCCACGCACCGCAATCGTGGGCTATCGTTTCGCCGTTCGAGCGATCCGGGGACCGCTGTGCGGCACCGACGGGCTCTGGCACCCGGGTCAGCGTCGGGGGCGCTCCTCTGGCCGTCAGCATGGGGAATCGCCCTGGGCAAGGGCGCTCCGTGTCTTGTCCGGCAGCGGTGATGCTCCGTAGGATGGCGGCCGTGATCCGCGCCCCGAATATCGCCGGCGGGCGATGCCTGACCCGAAAGTGCTGGCGTGCGGATGCCGCCCGTGCTTCGATCTTCGCACGTCTCGCGTTTCACGGAGTGATGGTGCCACCGTTCCATCGTTGCGATCGCCTTGCCGGCTCCGGGGTGACCGTGCCGCGTCATGCCGCCCGCGTGATCGTGTACCTGGCAGTGGGCGGATTGCTGCCGGTATCGTGCACCGGCCAGCCACCGGCCGAACTGGTGCGCGAGGAACTGTTCAGTCTCGGCATCGGTCCGCTCGACGAGCAGCTCGATCTGGTTCGCGTTGCCGGCGTCCCGTCCAGCCACACCACGCGCGTGGCGATGCGCGACGACCTGTTCTACATCGCGAACGGCAATGCGGGCAAGGTGATGCAACTGTCGTCGCACGGCGATCTGCTGCTGCTGATCTACGACCCGGAGCGTAACCCGACGCCAGTTGGTCTGGCTCCGGCAACCGATGCGGCCGCAACCCGCACCGCCGCACCGCACCGGTTTCACCAGTTGAGTCACATCGCGGTGGACGGCGAGCAGCGTATCCTGGTAGTCGACGCTGTGGCCGAAGCGGGGGTCGGAGGCGCCGGCCAGCTCGTGAAGCGGTTTTCGCGCGACGGAGCATATCTGGGAGCCCTCGGCCGCGATGGGGTGGACGGAACACCGTTTCCGTTCATCCAGCGGCTGACGGTGATGGTCGACGACACACTGGTAGTCACCGCGCAGACCCGCACGCAGTGGCTCGTATTCTGGTTGGATGCCGCGGGCCGGCTGCAGGATCAGGTTGCGCTGGCGCGGGTCGGGGATATCGGTGAAGATGCCGGGCTGACGATCAACGAGGTCATTCCGCAACTCGTGGAGCGGCGGCTGCTGCTGTTCGTGGAGTCACAGGATGAGCGGGACCGCGCGCCGGGCGACGATCCGCTCCGCGTGCATCTGTACCATCTGGCGTCGCGCAGCGTCCTGGCCACCTATGCGCTGCCCAGGGCGGGCGTGCGGCGCAGCTCCACGTCGGGCGGTAGTATCGAGCTGGCCGCTCCGGAATACCATCCGCTTGGCGTTACCGCGGACGGGATGCTGTTCCTGACGCGGCGCGAGGATGAGCAGACCCGCTCCGTGCTGGTACTGGACCGTGGTGGAAGGGTCGTGGCGCAGCGACGGTGGGGATTGGACGAGACCGGGCTCGGTTACGTAGCCTTGGGAATGAGCAGCGAAGGTGCGTTGTACGGACTGCTCGCGGCCGGCGATCGGGCGCGCGTGGTTCGGTGGCGCGGCGACCTGCAGGTGGTGCGGTGACGATGAGCGGCGGTCAGCCCGCGGGTTTGCCGATAAGGTGCGGGAGCACGGTGGATGACGAAGCTCAGACCTCGCCCTCCGGGCGGCACGTCTGGTTGAGGACCCGCGAGATCGGATCGGCCGCGTGGCGTAACCTGCGACCGTTGGCGGTGGTTACCGGCGCGCAGATGGCGGAGATAGACGGTCGGGCGCAGCGCGACTGGTCGCTGCCGGGCGCAGTCTTGATGGAGAACGCGGGCGCGAACGCCTACGCGGCGGTACGCGCGCACCTGTGGGGCGGTGCGTCCGCCCGCGGTCCGCTCGCATTCGTGGCCGGGCGCGGCAACAACGGCGGCGACGCGTTCGTCATGGCCCGCCACGCGTACATCTCGGGCGCCGACGAGGTGGTGGTGGTGCTGGCCGGAGGTGAACCGCGCGGCGGCGGTGCGGCGTCCGCCAATCTGGCGGCGTGCCGCGCACTGGCGATTCCCGTCGTGGCCGGGAATGCGGCCCGCGACGTGCTGCAGCGCGCCGCCTGGATCTTCGACGGCATCACCGGCACCGGGCTGCGCTCCTCGCTGTCGTCGCCGCTGGCGGCAGTTGTGGAGCAGATCAACGCTGCCTCCGGCAGGGTGGTAGCGATCGATGTCCCGAGCGGCCTGCGCGACGGCTACGCCGGCGGTCCGCTGGTGCGAGCTGCGGTCACCGTCACCATGGGGCTGCCCAAGCGCTGCCTGTACCTGCCGCGGATACGCGCCGCGGTGGGGGAAATCCTGGTCGTGGCGGTGGGTTTTCCGCCGGCCTTGCTGACCGACCCCGCGCTCGGCTGCCACCTGTTGACCGGCGACCTGCTGCCGCGGTTGCTGCCGGCCGCGGCGCCCGATGCGCACAAGGGCACACGCGGCCACCTCGCCGTGTTCGCTGGCGCGCCGGGAACCACCGGCGCGGCACATCTGGCCAGCGGCGCGGCGGCGCGCAGCGGCGCCGGGCTGGTTACCCTGTACGCGGATGGCGAAACCTATCCGTTGCTGGCGCCGGCGGCGCGATCCACCATGTGCCGCCTCCTGCAAGCCGCCGGCAGTACCGCCCTGGCGACGCTCCTGGCCCGCCACCAGGCGCTGCTGGCAGGGCCGGGCTGGGGAAGGAGTGCCGCGCGTCGCACGCTGCTCGCGGCGCTGCTGGCCACGCCGCTGCCCGGCGTCCTGGACGCCGACGCGCTCACCCTGCTGGCGCAACTCACCGCTACGCACGGGCAACCGCCGCGCCTGGGCGGGCGCTGGGTACTGACCCCGCATCCGGGAGAGATGGGACGGCTCCTGGGCATGCCGACGGCGCAGGTGCTGACCGACCCCGCCGGCGCCGCTGGCGCCGCGGCCGAGCGCTGGCAGGCCACCGTCATCCTCAAGGGCCACGTCACCTACGTGGCGAGCGGTGACCGGCTCGCGATCCTCGACGCGAGCAACCCGGCGCTCGGCACCGGCGGCTCCGGTGACGTGCTGGCGGGTGTGGTGGCAGGGCTGCTGAGCCGCGGCATGGCTGCCGATGCGGCCGCGCGGGCCGCGGTGCTGGTGCACGCACGCGCAGCGCGGCAGGCGGGGGGCGAGGCCGGCTGGATTCTGGCCGAGGATCTGTTGGCGCACGTCGGCCGCGCCGCGTGGCCTGGGGGGCGCTCCTCTGGCCGTTAGCATGGGATTGCCTGGCGACGGGGCGCTTGGCGTTGACCGCGCGGAGGCCGCATTGTATCGTCAACCGCATAAGGAGAACCTCTGTGCAGCAGATTTACTTTCTTTCGGTCGTGATCAACCTGCTCGCCGGCATTCTCCTGGCCGGTGACTACCTCGCGCAGCGGTTTGCCGGGCTGAAGGCGCTGCTCCCGGAGCTGAGCAGCCGCGCATCCGGGGTGACGATCGGCGCCATCACCGCCGGCGTGGGGGTTCTGAAGCTGTTCGTGTACGCTGATCCGCGGCAGATCGTGCTGGCAGGCGATCTGCTGCCGGCGCTGGCCGGAATCGTCCTGGGCGGCGTGCTGATCGGGACCGGGCTCAGCGGCGAAGAAGAGGACACCTTGGGCGGCGGTGCCATGGAGAAACCGCTCCACACCAGCAAGGAAGGATCTTCGCGGGTTGTCGCCGCCGACGGACCGCTGGTGAAGGCGGCGCGGGCGTCAGCCGGCTTTCGCGTTCCGGTCGGCTTGGCGGGCATCGCGGTCGCGCTGCTGCATTTCCTGTTCCCGGGGGCAGTACTGCTCTAGCGACACTGCTGCAGCGACCGCCCCCGGCCGATCAGTGAGCCGTGGCGATCAGCGGGCCGCGGCGACTTCCTCCGCCGCCTGTGAACGTTTGATCACCTCGTCGGCCAGACGACCGGTGAGCGGGGCGTAGTGGGAAAAGTCCACTTCGAACGACGCGGTGCCAGAGGTCATCGACTTGAGGTCGATCGCGTAGCGCAGCAACTCCGCCTGCGGGACCTGTGCCTTGACTTCCAGAATGCCGTCGACCGGCTCCTGCCCCTGGATGCGTCCGCGCCGGCCACTGAGGTCGGACAGCACGTCGCCGAGATAGCTCTCCTCCACGTATACGGTCAGGTTGGCGACCGGTTCCAGCAGCACCGGCTTGGCGTCATCGAGCGCACTGCGCAGCGCGCCGCGCGCCGCCAAGGAGAACGCCATCTCCGACGAGTCGACCGAGTGCTCCTTGCCGTCGACCAGCGTCGCTTCGATGCCCACCACGGGGAACCGGGCCAGCACACCGTTGGTCATCCCCTCGCGCAGCCCCTTCTCGACGCCGGGGATGTAGCCCTTGGAGATCGCCCCGCCCACGATCTGGTTCACGAACTCGAGCCCATCGCCATTCGGCACCGGCTTGATCCTGATCTCCACCTTGGCGTACTGCCCGTGGCCGCCGGTCTGCTTCTTGTGCTGATACTCCGCTCCCGATGGTCTGGTGATGGTCTCGCGGTAGGCAACCCGCGGCAGATTGGTTGTCACTTCCACCTTGGCGGCGTTCCTGAGCCGTTCCAGCACGATGGCGAGTTGCAACTCGCCCATGCTCGACACCACCGTCTCACGCGTCTCGGGGTTGTAGCGCACCTTGAAGGTGGGGTCTTCCTCGGCGGCCCGGGTCAGGAACTGACCGAGCTTGTCCTCGTCCTTCTTCGATTGTGCCGCCAGGGTCACGGCGTGCACCGGCTGTGGCAGGTCGAGCGGCGGGTAGTGGAGGTCGGAGTCTTGCGCGAGGGTGTCTCCGGTGCCGGCGCTGACCAGCTTGGTGAGCACGCCCAGATCTCCGCTGGCAAGGCCGGCGCTGTCGACCAGATGAGCGCCGCACAAGGTGAACAGCTTGGTGATGCGCTCCCTCTTGCCGTCGCGGGTCGTGACCAGTTCGCCGTCGGGCGTAAGCCTGCCGCTCATCACCTTGATCCACGACAGCTTGCCGGAGTACTGGTCGAGGCTGGTCTTGAACACGAACGCCGACGGCGCCCCCTCGTCGCCTGACGGCGGCGGCGGCGCCGCCACCGTCAGGACATCGAGCAGGCTCGCCACGCCGGAGCCTGCGGTTGCGGAGCCGGCCACCACCGGAACGACCAGATTGGCGCGCAGCGACTCCGCCAGACCGGCGCGCACTTCGTCGTCGCTCAAGGTTTCCTCTTCCAGGTACTTCTCCATCAGATCGTCGTTGCCTTCGGCGGCTCCCTCGATCAGACTCTGCTGGTACTCTTCGAGAGCTTCGGCGAGGTCGTCGGGTGCCGTGCCGGGGGATTCCTGACCGCCCATGTGGGTGAGCGCCTTGCCACTCAGCAGGTCGACCACGCCGGAGAACCCGGCGCCGTCGCCGATCGGTACTACCACCGGCACGAAGCTGCCGGACAGCTTCTCGCGCAGGTCGGCGAGCGTGTCGGCGAAGCTGGCGTGCTCCTTGTCCATCTGATTGACGAACACGATGCACGGCTTGCCCACCGCCTGCAGCCGCCGCCACAGCTTGGCGGTTTCGATCTGTACGCCGACGTCAGCTCCGACCACCATTACGGCGACCTCGCTGACGTGCAGCGCGGCCACGACCTCGCCGATGAAGTCAGCCGATCCAGGAGTGTCGAGGAGGTTGATCTTGGTGTCCTTCCACGGCAGGTGGGCCATGGCCGTGCGCACGGAGATACCGCGCGCGATCTCCTCGGGGGAGTGATCGCTCACCGACTTGCCGCCGTCCACCGGGGCGAATCGGGGCACCACCTTGCCGCGTACCAGAGCGTGTTCGAACAGGGAGGTCTTGCCGGTCCCGCCGTGACCGATGATCGCGACGTTGCGGATGTCAGAAGATGCGGTGCTCATGGTGAATCTCCTCGTTTCGGAACTGGCGGACGCGAGTAGATGCCGCTCGGAAGGGACCGTGGCAGGCCGCAGGGGATGCACCCGGCGGCGGTGTTGCTCGGGTCAGGGGCAGGGCGTCATGCTGACCGTCATCGTAGGGATGCGCCTGTTCCTTGTCAAACGGGTCGGCGGCCGACTCGAAGCTCGCCGGATCGCTGAAGACGGTGGCCGCGCCGCGCTCGTCCCAGCCGCGCACGGCCCGGAAGCAGCGGTTGCCGGGCAGCGGCGCGCTGCGGTAGCTCACCGCAATTCCTGAAGCACGAAGGGCATCAACGCGCGGCGTTGCCTGACCTGAAGGACGCCGCTGTCGGCAATGCAGTATTCGTGCTCATAGCACAGCCGCTCGTCGTCCGACAGCGCCGTGGACAGGACGAACTGCCGGGTCTCGAACGTATGCCACGCCGCATCGTCGTCGAGCCCGACAAGGGCGCGTCCTCTGCGGGCCACGCTTCCATGGCTCGGGCGGGAACGACATCCACGAACCGATCATCGAGCCGCGTACCTGCGCGGTCCCACCCGTCACACCGTGCCGGGTAGGTACGGTTGCTATCGAACGGAGGGTCCAGATGCCCCGGAGAATGTCCAGGTTGTCGCCGGTCCAGATGGTACGTGGCGCGTAGTTGCGTTCCGGCTTCTCGAATAGCTCCTGCCCCCTCTTTGGGTGTCGGTGTCGGTCACCACCGCCGCAGCGCGCGAAACGCAGCGCGCCGAACTACTCGCCGACCAAGGCGACCTTGAGAAGCCGCACGAATATCGCCGGCCACGCGGGCAGCGCGAAGAACGGTCCTGCCGGTACCGGATCGGCGCCGGACACCGGATTTTCCACTGACGCCAGCATCGGATCGGTCTTCGATTGGCAGTGGCTCCCCGCGCATTAGCAAGACTCCCCAGCGGATGACTATCACAATCAACACTATCAAGACTGCAACCAGCCAGATCCAGAACGCATGAAGCAGAAAGGTGGTCACGGTCATGACGACGGCACCGGCTCCATCAGCCGCGCGGCTTCAGTCGTCGCCTCGCTCCATTTGCGCCCGTGGCGTTGATTCGCGGCTTTGCGCCGCTTTCCCTCTCCCATAGATTGGCCCTCTCTTGAACGGCTGCTCCGGCTCCAGGTCGCGCGCTATGCGCACCAAGCCGAGCATATCATCGGCGAGCCGGGCGCGCCACTCACACACCTCACACACTGAGGTGGTCCCGGAGGCTGCCTGAATCAGTAGCTTTTTCAGAAAGGTGCGGTGCGCGGCGCGAAGTGGATGAAGGTCATCGAGAATACGCCGCGGCCCTGGGTGAGGCTGCGCAGGGTCGTAGAGTAGCCGAACAGGTGGGCCAGCGCGGCGTGCGCCTTGACCTGCTCGGCGGCGGGACGCGAATCCACCGCCATGACGGTGGCTCCGCGCGCGCCCAGGTTGCCGATCACCTCGCCGAGAAATTCTCGCGGCACGAAAATGTCCACCTCCATGACTGGCTCCAGCAGCGTCGGCCCTGCCTGCCGGCAAGCCTCGTAGAACGCCTGTGCGGCCGCCGCCTCGAAGGCGAGCGCTGATGAAGTGGCGGGGTCGTAAGACACCTCCTCGATGGTGGCCGCGATGTCGATGGTGGGATAGCCGTACAGCACCCCGGAACTCATGGCGTTGCGGATGGCTTCGTGCAGTACCTTGGCCAGCTCCGCGGGCAGAATCTCCGGCGCCAGCTCGCTGGCGACGACGTTGCCGTTTCCGCTCGGCTGTGGCGCCACGCGCAGCGTCACCCCCGCGGTATGCAGGACGCCCGCGATAGTGCGCTGGTAGCGCTGCCGGTTGCGCGCCAAGGCGGACACCGACTCGCGGTAGGCGACCTGCGGCCGGCCAACGCGCGCCCGCACCCGAAATTCCTCCTCCAGGCGCCGGATCACCACGTCGAGATGCAGCTCGCCCATGCCCGAGATCACGGTCTGTCCGGTCTCTTCGCTTTCACGCACGAAAAAGGTGGGATCCTCGCGGGCTACGATCTCCAGCGCTGCGCGCATGCGCGCGGTGGCGGCGGTGGTGAGCGGCTCCACCGAGGCAGAGATCACCGGCTCGGGAAAGCTCATTGGTTCCAGCAGCAGGTCGACGCCGGGGCCGCCGATGGTGTCGCCGGTCTGCACCTGCTTGAACCCCACCACCACGCCGATGTCGCCGGCCATAAGCTCGGCGAGCGGCTGTGAACGGTTGGCGTGCATGCGCAGCAGGCGCCCGATACGCTCGCGGCCCCCGCGGCCGACGTTGTGCACGGTCGTGCCGCTCTTGACGCTGCCGGCGTAGGTGCGCACGTAGCTGAGCAGGCCCGCCTCACGATCGCTGCGCAGCTTGAATACCAGGGCGACCGGCCCCGCCCCGGCGCTGACCAGCTCCACCGCGGCGCCGCAACCGTTCAACGCCGCCGGTGGCGCAACCTCGTCGGGAGCCGGCAGGTAGTCGACGATGGCATCCAGCAGCGGTTGCACGCCGGTGTTGCGCAGCGCCGCGCCGCACAGTACCGGATACAACTCGCCAGCGATGGTTCGGCGGCGAATCTCGCGGCGCAGCAACTGCGGCGGGAGCGGTTCGTCTGCCAGATAGCGGGCGGTAATCTCATCCGACTCGGTGGCCAGTTCATCGATCAGGCGCTCGCGAGTGCTCGCCACCGCCTCATGCAACTGGGGAGGGATCGGCACCTGTTCGACCTGCTCGCCGCGCACGCCCCCGAAACGCAGCCCCACCTCCTCGATCAGGTCGACGATACCGGTGAACTCGGCCTCGGTGCCGAACGGGAGCTGTACCGGCAGGGGACGACCGCCCAGGCGTTCCGCCATCTGGGCCACCACTTCCCGAAAGCGGGCGCCGATCCGGTCCAGCTTGTTGATGAACGCGACTCGCGGCACCCGGTAGCGGTCGCTCTGCTGCCATACGGTCTCCGACTGCGGCTCTACGCCTTCGACGGCGGAAAACACGCCGATGGCGCCGTCGAGAACGCGCAGCGCGCGCTCCACTTCGGCGGTAAAGTCGACGTGGCCGGGGGTGTCGATGACGTTGATCTGATGATCACGCCAGTAGCAGGTGGTGGCGGCTGCGGTGATCGTGATGCCGCGTTCCTGCTCCTGGCTCATCCAGTCCATGGTGGCTTCGCCATCGTCGACCTCGCCCATGCGATGGCTGATGCCGGTGTAGAACAGAATCCGTTCCGTGGTGGTGGTCTTTCCAGCGTCGATGTGCGCGATGATACCTATGTTGCGGATCTCGTGCGCCATGACGGCCGGAAAAGAATATAGCGGGTTCGGTGGTGCTTCGCTACGGGCGAGGCTCAACGCGTGACGCGGGCGTGCCGGAACGCTGCGGCGTCGCGGTGGCCTATGACTGGCGCCCCGAGACCGCGACCTGCCGCCCTCCAGCGCCGTTGGCCACTAGCGCCACCGCGAGGGCGGCGAGCAGCTTGATGGCATCTCCGATCAGGAACGGCGTCATGCCGAGGGTAAGCGCCACGGGCAGGCCGCCGTCGACGAAACGATCCAGCCACGGTATGCCGAACAGATAGATCACCAGGTTGCCGGCCAGCATCGCCACGACCAGGCGCGCTACTTTGGGCGTGCCGCGGCCGCTGATCGCGGGTATCACCGCCGCGGCGGCCAGAAACCCGATCAGGTAACCACCAGACGGTCCGGCCAGCACGGCCCAACCGGCGGCTCCGCCGGCAAAGAACGGCAATCCCAGGCCACCTTGCAGCAGATACGCCGCCACCGCGGCGGGACCGCGCCAACCCCCCAGCAGCGCCGGCAGCAGCAGCACAGCGAACGTCTGCCCGGTGATCGGCACCGGCGTGAATGGCAGCGGAATGCGGATCTGCGCGCACAGGACTATCAGCAGCGATCCTCCGAGCACCGCGGCAACGTCGGCCAGGGCGCGGGTCAGCAACGGGGCTGGCTGCGCCTTGCTTCCATACTTGATCGTCGAAGCGTGATGCATGGCCCCATCCTAGCGATCTCGCTGCCAGCCAACAAGACGGGAAGCGGGGGGCCGGACGAGTCACTCCCGGTCGACCTGGCCCAGCCCGGTCAGGCCGCGGAGATCGACGTGACCATGGCCGACGACCTGGATGGAGCCAGGAGCGACGGGCCGCTCGCGGGCCGTGGTCCTCAGGATCACCCTGGACGGCTACCGGGAGGGGGATCGACCGTCTGCGCGTCGTGACGTGCCGGCCCGCCAGGCGGCAACCGATTGCGGATCACGCTGGAGGCTCGGGCTGGAGAAGTGGACTCGCCGCTACGGTCGACGGGTGGAGCTGATCATCACCTGCCGGGACGGAGCATAGCGCCGCAAGGTCCGTCATGAGTGCGCTTGATCCGACTGGTGGATCGAGCCACAATGCCGACCTTGAGTCGCGTTCATTGATCGATGCGGAATTTGTCTTAGGACATGGACATGGGTAAGCTAGAACAGGAAATCCGACCATATCCAGGGTACCGATGGATCGTGTGCCATCCTGATTTGCTCGGTGGCAGGCCGACTGTAAGAGGGACGCGCATATCCGTGTC
>CAYFXT010000012.1:0-4582 GCA_964346995.1 uncultured Spirochaetaceae bacterium
GGGTGAACGTGAGCTCGCCCTTGGGCAGCCGGTGACGCCGGCGATGTTGAACGACCTGATGACGTACTTGCGGAAGAACAGAAACAGGACTACCGTCGGGGTCAGGTAGACCACGGCCAAAGCCGCCATGAACGCGTAGTCGATATACTGACTCGTGATGTACGCGCGATAGATGCCGAGGCCAAGGGGCAACTTCTCCGGCGACGTAATGAAGATGAGCGGCGACAGAAACGTGCCCCAGGCGCCGTTGAAGGTAATCACCGAGGTGGCCCCCACGGCGGGCGCGGACAGCGGCAGAACCACCCGGATCAGAGACGTCAGGCGGGTGCCGCCGTCGATCCACACCGCCTCCTCGAGCTCGATCTGAATGGTGTCGTAGAAGGTCTTCATGATCCACAACGCCAGCGGCAGAGAAAACGCGGCGTCCACCAGAATGACCGAGAAATAGGTGTCCAGAAGGCCCAGATTGTGGACCAGCTTGAAGTGCGGAACGAGAAACGTCGTTCGCGGGATGATGCGAATCAGAATGATGAAGAACAGAAATGGCGTCTTCCACCAGAAATTCAGGCGCGACAAGGTGTAGCCGCCCAGCACGCTGGCGAACAGAACGAGGACGAGCGTGCCGACCGCGTAGATCAGGCTGTTGACGGTCCACACCAGCGCCTTTCCGCCGGTGGCCAGATTCACGAAGTTCTGCAGCGTGAACTGCGGAGCGGTCAGCCAGAGCTGCGGATTCTTGTCGAACGCCGCCACGAACACCCAGTAGAACGGAACCAGGCTGTAGACGACGATGAGCACGACGAACGCATAGTTCCACAGCATCCCCGACCGGGACGTCCTCAGGCCGGGAGCCAGTCGTGTCATATTTTGGCGTCCAGCACCCTGACGTACAGGATGCCGAGCACGATGCTCAGCGAGAGCATGACCACGCCGACGGCAGCGCCGTAGCCCAATTGGTAGTAGGCGAATGACTCCGAGTAGATGTAGATCGAAATGAGCTCGGTGGCGCGTGCCGGACCACCTCCCGTGAGAAAGAACGCCAAGCCGAATTCGCCGATCGTGTTGACGGTGGTCAGCAGCAGGAACAACAGAATGGCGGGCGCCAGGAGTGGCAGGAGTATGTAGCCGAACATCTGCACGCTGCTGGCGCCATCGATGGTCGCAGCCTCGCGGATTTCTGGCGAAATGGCTTCCAGGGCGGCCGTGAACAGAATGAATCCGAACCCCATGCCGTTCCACACCGTAACCAGGATGATGGCGGTGAGGGGGAACCGCATGGTCCAGTTGAGGGGCTCAATGCCAATGAGAGATACGATCAGGTTGAGGGTGCCGGTTTCGTTGGGTACGAACATGCTGGCCCACATGAACGCGGCCGCCGCGTGCGGCACGGCAAGCGGCATGATGATGGCGGCATTCGGCAGCCAGCGGAATCTGACCGCCCGGTTGCGCAGCACCATGGCGCCCATCAGGCCGAAGAAGAACTGGCCGACCCAGGCCGAGAAGAACAGGAGCAATCCCGTCACCCGCAGGGAGTTGTAGAAGTTCATGTCGGCCAGCATGAAGCGGAAGTTTTCCAACCCTACGAACTGAGGATCGAGGTATCCCGCTCCGATCAGCATTTCATCGGTGAAACTGAGCCGCAGCGCGTCCATCGTGGGCACCACGAAGACCAGCAGCAGCAACAGCGAGGGCAGGAGCATGCAGTAGACCGGCAGATTCGATCTGCCCAGTGGGCGGGTCATGGCAACTTCATACTTCGGTATCTCGCGGATCAAAAAAGAAGGGCGGAAGCACGCTATGCCTTCCGCCCTCGGGTGTCCATAGGCTGAAGCCTATGGGCCTACATGTCGAGCGGCAACATCACCGTTCTGCCTTCCATGTCGCGACGGAACGCCTGCCGAACCATGTTGGTATAGGTCTTCATCGCCTGCTCGGCGGAGCGCCCCAACAGCAGGTGCTCGGTGGCCGTCGCAACGGCCAGTTGGACCGCCTGCTGTCCTTCGAACGGCGGGATGTTGACCAGGTTGGCCAGGCGATCCTCGTCGGCCAGGATCTGCTTGTTCTCGGCATACGGCGGGTACGCGTCACGCGCATCCATGCGCGGTGCTATGGCACCTACGCTGAGCGAGAAACGCCCGATTGCCTCGGCGCCGGTAGTAAGCTTCAGAACTTCCCAGGCGAGATCGGGGTGCTGCGTTGCGGCATTGATCATGAACACCGGGCCCATCGTCCCGACGACGTACGGCGGCCGGCTGCCGTCGCGGGTCGGGAACGCCCAGGTGCCGACCTTCTCGGTTATGTTCTCGATTGGTGAGGCTCCCTCCGGACCGTAGTCGAAGCGCCACCCCCAGGTGCCTTGGGTCTCCATGGCCAGCACACCTGCCGGGAATTGCTGATACTTGGGTATCACGTGCGGCAGCGGCGCCAGCATGGCGTCGATCTGGAACATATCCTCCTGCACCAGGGTCTCGTAGAACTCGAACGTCTCCAGCAGCCCCTGGCTCTGGGCGACGATGCGTCCATCTTCGGCGCGGATATAGGGCGTGCTGGAACCGAGCAGCATGTGCTTGAAGCCTTCACCCCAGGGTCCGTGGCCCCAGATCGCGCCCATCGGGAACATCAGCGCGTATTCGGCGCGACTGTTGGCCCTCACCTTGCGCGCGATGTCGAGCAGCTCGGCCCAGGTCTGGGGCTGATTCTCCGGAATGCCCGCTTCGGCAAGCAAGTCGCGGCGATACCAGATCGACATGGCCGAGCCGGTATAGGGCAGGGAATAGAGCTTGCCGCTTCCGAGGGCGGCCATTTCCTCCTTCGCGGTGCCGTAGAACTGGTCCCACTCGGCCCACGCATTGATCCGGTCGGTGAGATCGAGGGCGAAACCGGAACTCACGATGTCGGCCGCCGGGGCCGCCCCGATATTGAAGATGTCCGGCGCCACACCGCCGCGTAGAGCGGTAAACAGCTTGGTGTTGTACTGCGGGCCGGTGGTCGGGCCCTCCACGATCTTGACATCCACGTTGGGAAGCCGAGCCTCGATGATCGGCTCCAATTCCCTATGGATGTTCAGCCGCAGGTCCTGGTGATTCATGATCGTGATTTCGATTCGGTCCTGCGCTCCAACCACGAGCACCGGCAAGATCAGCCAGCTCACCAGAGTGAAAACGAACAGCAGTCTTTTCATCGACAACCTCCTATGTCGTATTGCGGTCGTATTGCGCCCGGGAGAGGACCGGCGTGGCCCGATTCATCGGCAGGGAACTCGACTCGGTCCGCCGCCACCCGAGGGGGCCGTTGCGCGCGGCTTGGCAGGTCGAGCCGGCTTGGCTCGCCGCCGCGCTCCGCATCACGGCCCACTGCGCCCGGTAATGTTTGGGTGGTTCGGCGCGGCCTGTCAAGCTATCCTGCCGGGCTGGCGCCCGGCGCCCGAACCGTTGCCGTCAGTCCTGCGCCTGCCGCTCGCGGTCGCGGGCGGCTTGCAGGAACTCCTGTACGTTGACCGGCTGGCCGGTGTGGCTGCTCTCGATGGCGGCGAAGATCAGCGCCACCGACTGCAGGTTGGCTTCCACGTTGGTCGCCATCGGCGGGCCACCGTCGAGCCAGTCCAGGAACTGGTCCAGCAGCCAGGTGTCGGTCCAGTACTTCTGCTGCAGCAGCGGCACCTCCCGGCCCTGACCCTCACGACTGTAGTGCTTCGGTTCGTAGGGAAACCGCTCGATGCGGCGGTGGTCCATGATCAGCGTCTCATGCTCGCACTCGGCGCGGATGTACTCCCGCGACCAGCCGTTGAATCCGCAGGCGTTGGTCTTGGCGCCCTCGTAGATGGCGCGGGTGCCGTTCTCGAAGGTCATCATCACGTGGCCCTGCGAGCCGCTGGCGTATTCTCCCCACGGAGGATTCCAGGTCTGCGCGTAGATGGTCTCGCACTTGGCACCGGCCATGTCGGCGATGATGTCGAGATGATGCACCGATCCCTCGATCATCAGCGTCTCCGCCATGGTGTGGCGGAAGCGGGCGCCCCAGTCGCCGAAGTTGCGCAGGCCACAGGTGAAGCGGCATACCAGGTAGTCGATGGCGCCGGGCCGCCCCGAGCGCAGCTCGTTGCGCAGCGTGGTCTTGTCCTGGTCGAAGCGGTGGCTCATGGTCACCCCCATCTTCTTGCCGGCGCGCTGCACCTTGGCGGCGATGCGCACCGACGCCTCGAGCGTATCGGCAATCGGCTTCTCCGAGATCACGTGCATGTCATGCGCCAGCGCCGCGTCTACCACCGACTCGTGGAACGCGGGAGGCACCACCACGGTGCAGATGTCGGCGGGATTTTCGTCGCAGGCCTGTTGCAGGTCGGTGTAGCACTTTTCGGGCGGCAGTCCGAGATGGGTCTGCGCATTGTGGTGCACGTCCGGGTTGATGTCGACGGCAGCAACCACTTCGAGGCGGCCAGATGCCACGTGCGCCGGCAGAAACCGGGAACACCAGGGGACACCGCGCCCGCCGGTGCCCACCTGAATCAGGCGATAGGTATTTGGCATGTCGGACCCGAAGCTAAGGCCCGCCGATAGTCGTGTCAATCGGACGCACCGCCGGC
>CAYFXT010000012.1:4682-6034 GCA_964346995.1 uncultured Spirochaetaceae bacterium
GTCCGTCCGGGTGTCCCTGGAACGGATCACACCGGATGTACTATCGTCGAGAGCGATGTGCGCCGACGTGCGGCTCCCCACGGCCGCTCATCGGCGCGATAGATCGAACTGGAGGTGCGAATCTGCGCTCGTCATTTCGAGGGGACCATGACGTCGATTGGACACTGGATGAGCAGGTGGTGCGCAGGGCGCGTCGCGAACGCCGAGCACAGCGACGTCACAGGGCGCGTGTCGCCCGGGCGGCCGGTACGTCGCGCAAGCCAATCACGTGCACGGAGCGGTGACACCGCGCGCAGAGGAGTGATTGTCCTGTGGAAGCACGACCGACGGTTCTGATCCTTGGCTCGCCGGCCCCCGCCCACCTGCCGGAGCGTGTCATTCTGGAACCCCTTGCGGAGGTGGTCTACAACCCGGTGCAGACCCGCGAAGAACTGTACGCCGCGGTACGCGACGTGGACGCGGTGATGATCGGGCTGGAACTCTTCGACGCGCCGCTGATTGCCAGTATGCGCCGCTGCCGGGTCATTTCCCGGTATGGGATCGGCTACGACAACATCGACGTGGACGCCGCCACCAGGGCGGGGATCTGGGTTGGGCGGGTGCCCGATTACGGTTGGGAGGCGGTTTCCGATCATGCCATGGCCCTGTTCCTGGCTTGCGCTCGCGATCTCGGTTTCCTCGACCGGAGGGCGCGCTCCGGTCAGCCCGGCCGCCGGCGCCCTCTGTTTCTGATCAAGGGGCGGACGTTCGGGGTGATCGGCTGCGGAGGCATCGGACGTGCGCTGCTTCGCAGGCTGGCCGGGTTCGGCCTGGCGCGCATTCTTGTGCACGACCCGTACCTGACAGCCGAACAGGTGGCCGCCGCCGGCGGCGAGGCAGCCGACCTGGAGACACTGCTGCGGGAGGCGGACTATGTGTCGCTGCATACACCGCTGACCGACGAAACCAGGGGCATGATCGGTGCGGAGCAGCTCGCCCTGATGAAATCCGGCGCGATCCTGATCAACACCTCGCGCGGTGCCGTGGTCGACGAGGCCGCGTTGGCGACGGCGCTGGCGGACGGCACCATCGCAGCGGCGGGGCTGGACGTGTTCGACCGCGAACCGGTGCCCGCCGACAGCCCACTGACCGATCTGGACAACGTGATCCTGAGCAACCACGTGGCGTGGTACACCGAGGAGTCGTCGGTGGAGCTGGCCACCAAGGCGGCACGCAACATCAGCGAGGTGCTGTGTGGCCGTCCGCCGGTCTACCCGGTTAACCGGATCGAACAGGTTGCCGGGGGCCGGCTGAGCGGATGATCGAGATCGTCGGGTTGTGCAGAAACGGGCTCCTGGCAGCGATCGCGACGA
>CAYFXT010000012.1:6134-8042 GCA_964346995.1 uncultured Spirochaetaceae bacterium
ATCGATGCATAGCGAGTCAGTGTCTCATCCTGGATGGCGGGGTAGCCGCCCGGCGGCTTCGGGTGCCTGCTCCTGACCGCTGACACGCATCAGCGCCGCCGCTCCTACTGCTCCGGGCGTGGACTATCCGCTTCCAGAACCGGCTGGTGGCCGCCAACGTGCGGGGGCTCCATGATGCGGCGGCGGCGCCTGGTGAGGTGGAAAGAGCGGTAGTCGGCAAGGTCGTAGCCGTCCCGGTCCCACGCCGAGTGGCCGGGCGAGTACTTGTACAGCAGGGCACGTCGCTCATGATCGGCCGTCCACGGCATGGTGCCGTGCACCAGAGCCTCGGTGAAGATCAGCACGTCGCCGGCCGCGACCGCCGGCTGCAGCACGTAGGACGCCGGTCGTTCGTAGTTGCGCACGTCGGGCGGCAGCAGGTCGAGGAAGTTGCTCTTGTGGCTGCCGGGCACGCAAGCGAAGCCGCCGTCACCCTCGGCGGCATCGGTGAGCAAGAAGCTGAACACCGTCAGCCCGTTGCGCATCAAGCCGTCCTGGTAACGGTACCAGTGGTCGCCCCAACTGTGGCGCAGGTGGGAGCCGCCGTGCAGACCGCCGAGGGCATCGCCGCTGCGCATGAAGATGCAGTAGTCGTGATCGATGCGGAAACAGGGGCCGAGCAACTCGGGCAGGTAAGGCATCAGCCCGTCGTGATCGATCAGGTCGACGAACGGCTGCCCCCAATGGCTGCAGCGATGAGGACGCCAGTGCTCCGACGGCTTCGCATATTCGTCGAACTTTACGTCCACTGCGGCGTTCAGCACCCGCAACTCGACGTCGCTCAGCACGCCCTTCACGATCAGGAACCCCTGCAGGTCGAACAGGAAGCGTTCTTCGTCAGTCACGGTGGGCCACGCTACAAGCGGGCGTTCAGCCCGTCAATTGGTCGCACCGACCACCCCGAATACCGTCCCGTTGCCACGGAATCCGGCCGCATCAGTTGATGCGTGGCGTTCAGTTCCTCCCTCGGGCGACGGTTCCTGGCGCTACCGCTGGCAGCGCGGGCAGTAGCAGGTGCTGCGGGCGGTGATGCGAATCAGCCTGAGCGTCGTCCCGCAGCGCAGGCAGGGCTGGCCGCCGCGCCCGTACACCGCCAGATGGGTCACGAAGTAGCCGGGGTTGCCCTGAGCATCGCGGTAGTCGCGCAGGGTGGTGCCGCCGGCCGCGATCGCTTCTCCCAGGACTGCGCGCACCGCCTCCACCAGAGCCGCGTAGCGGCGCAGCGAGATGTTGCCGGCGGCGCGCAGCGGATGGACTCCGGCGCGAAACAGCGCTTCGTTGGCATAGATGTTGCCTACGCCGCACACCACATGCGAATCCATCAGCAGGTTCTTGACCGCCACCCGACGCCGGCGGGCGACACGATACAGGTAATCGGCAGTCAGCGCCGCGCTCAGCGGTTCGACGCCCAGGCGGCGCAGCAACGGATGGTCGCCGTCCCGCGTGTCGATCCACATACACGCCCCGAAGCGGCGCGGGTCGGTAAGCCGTAAGACACGGCCGTCGTCGAGCAGCAGGTCGAGATGGTCGTGCTTGCCCGCCGGCGAATCCGGAATCACCCGCAGGCGGCCCGACATGCCCAGGTGCAGCAACACGGTGGCGGCCGGCCTGGTGTCCAGCAGCAGGTACTTGGCGCGGCGGCGCACGTCGTGAATGACGCGCCCCGGCAGCCCCTGCTCCAGCGCCTCCGGCACCGGCCAGCGCAGCAGGCGCTGGCGGACCATCACCGCCTGCACGCGCCGCCCCACCAGCAGCGGACGGATGCCGCGCCGCGTGGTCTCTACCTCGGGAAGCTCAGGCATCGCTCACCAGGGCCGGCATCTCGTGCACCTTGCCATACCGCCACGCTCGCCGACAATGCCATCCACC
>CAYFXT010000012.1:8142-13810 GCA_964346995.1 uncultured Spirochaetaceae bacterium
TGCCATCCACCCGGCCTGCCGCTGCGCGCTTGGCCAGGCCCGGGTGGGCACGGGTGTCGGTTTGGCCAGCGTCGCCACTCGCGACGGTGTAAGGACGGTGTAAGATGGCACCATGCTGAAACCGAAGATGCTGAAACCGAAGATGAGCGCCGGGCCGCCTGCGGCACTCGGCGCCCCCGCATCCGCCTGGATCAACCCGCGTCCAACCGCGAAGGTGGCGGGCCAACGGCGCGCTCATGGATGGTAGCGCGGGCGGCGCCCGGCGGCGTCCATGCACATCGCCCGCCCTCCGGACACGGGAGGGCGGGCGATGAGCGCGGGACACCGGCGCTCGGTGCGGGTTACTGCGCGTCGGCGTGAGTTGGCGTTCGACGAGCGTGGCTACCGCAATTGGCGCGTGCGCGAGCGGACGGTCGATCTGCAGCCGGCGAGCACTGCCCTGGTACTGTGCGACGTGTGGGACCACCACTGGTGCCGCGGTGCCGAAGAGCGGCTGGAGCAGCTCGTGCCGCTCATCGATCGCACCGCCCGGGCAGTGCGCGACCTGGACATGCTGGTGGTGCACGCCGTCTCCGACACCATGGGGTTCTACGCCGATCATCCGGCCCGGACACGGGTGCTGGCAGCGCCACGGGTATCGCCTCCGCAGGAACATCCGCACGCCGATCCGCCGCAGCCGATCGACGGCAGCGACTCCTCCGACACCGCGCGAGACCCCGCGGCCCAGGGTACCCGGCGCTGGAGGAGCCAGCATGCGGGGGTTTGGATCGACGCCGAACGCGACGCCATCGGCGATGACGGGGTAGATCTGCTGGGGCTGTACCGGCAGCGCGGCATCGATACGGTGCTGATCGCCGGCGTGCACACCAACATGTGCGTGCTGAATCGCAGCTTCGCCATCAAGCAACTGGTGCGTTGGGGGCTCCCCGTGTACCTGATCCGCGATTTGACCGACTGCATGTACAACCCGGCGCGCCCTCCCTACATCAGTCACGCCGCCGCCACCGAGCTGGCGATACGCTACATAGAGCAGTTCTGGTGCCCGAGCGTAGCCAGCGAGGAGTTGTGCGCATCGCCGGTGCGGTAGCCCGCGCGCCACTCGGTTGATTACCATTCGGGTATGGATGAGCGAAAACAACTGGTGCCGGGGGTTACCGGCGCCGTCGTCCTGGCCGGCAGTGGCCTGGCAGTCCTGTTGGCCAACGGCATTCTGCTGAACCCCTTCTCGCGCACCATTCTTGCCGTGGCGGCGGCGGGTTGGGGCGTGTGGGTGCTGGCCACGCAATCGCACAACCGGCGCGCCGGCTGGATCGGGATCGGCAGCGGCGTCGGCATCTTCCTGTTCGGTTCCGTGCTCAAGGGCCTGGTCGGCTTCGCCGGCATCGCTCTGATCGTGGCCGGCGGCGTGTCCCTGGTCAGCGGCCTGTTCCGCCGCCACGGTACCGGCAAACAGTAGTCCGCTACTGCCCTGCAAGGTCGCCGCTGGCTACCGGACGAGAACTAGCCGTATCGTCCTGCAAGTCCAATCGGACGACGGCATCAAGCACGACGGCATCAAGCGGGGCGCTCGGCATCAGGGAACAGGAGGCATGAGGGAGTAGGGCCACGACGGGTTGGCAAGCAGCAGCAGGGTGGTGCCCGCCAAG
This sequence comes from uncultured Spirochaetaceae bacterium, assembly GCA_964346995.1. Taxonomy (GTDB): domain Bacteria; phylum Spirochaetota; class Spirochaetia; order SZUA-6; family Bin103; genus Bin103. Next base: position 9,789 of record CAYFXT010000012.1, read on the forward strand.
GCCATGTTGCGCATGAAGTTGAACATCTCCGGCTGCGCCACACGAGGGCCGTCGCCGGGCAGCGGCCGATGCACCAGCAGCGCGGCGAGCACGAGAAAGACCACGACAATGATCACTCCGGCGGTCGGGTATACCCCGAGGCCGATCGACAGGGCGCCGCAGATCAGCGCGACGCCGGTAGACGGCACGGTGAGCAGCGGCATCGGGGTGCGCCGCGACCCGGCGTAGTCGATCAGTTCCGGCAGGTGGACGAAGTGGTTCATGCCCATCAGGAGGTACATCAGTGCCGCCATCAGCCGGCCGATGAGAAACAGCACCTCCGCGTCCATATCTCGTGCCCGTCAGTCGAGCAGCACGCTGCCGGCAACTTCGTTCGGCATCCGGCCGTTCGGCATCCGGCATTGCGCAGTGGCCCCGAACCACCGGCGCCGCCGTCGCGCAACGGCGAGATAGAGCGCGTCGCGCAACGGAGCGGGCACGAGCCACAACACCCCCGCCAGGCGATACCACCCGCCGAGCGCCATCGCCGTGGCCAGCACCGCGGTCGAACGGACCAGCAGCTTCCCGCGGGCGGTGCGCCATACGACAGAGTCGGGCTCCGCCGCGACACCGCGCAGGGAGGCAGGTAGTAGCCGCTGCGCCGTCGCGCCCTGCTGGGTGGCCAGAGCGATTTGCCCGCGACGATCGTGGTGCGCTACCCAGCGGGCGGCACGCTGGCACAGCACGCAGCAGCCATCCACGAACAGGATCGGCCGACTCTCTCGGGAGAACTCCGGGACACCGCCCGACGGCGCCGTGTCCGCTCCCGACACGGCATCGAACTCCGGTCGCCGGGCAGCATCCGTGCATGCCGACATCGCCTCATTTATCGCCAATGCGATGCTCCGCGTCAACATCGATGGCGACGCCGGGATGCATACCGCCAAGTGGTAGGAGCGCTCACGCGCGGTCGGCTCGCCCGTGGCGGCGTCTGGAATGCACCCGGGCAGCGACGACTGCCGCACAGACACCTACGGGCACCCCGACTACGGGCACCCCGCAGGCGGGTTTGCTCATCCGGGGACAGGGGCATACACTCGGGTGCATGGCAGCCGCAGAGCACCCGAACATCATCGTCCTGATCACCGACACCTTCCGGCGCGACAACCTGGGCGATCGCGCCACGCGTCCGGTACGCACGCCAGCACTGGATCGCTTTGCCGCATCGCGCGCCACCGAGCTGACCGGCCTTACCATGAGCAGCTTTCCCACCATTCCGCACCGCACCGACTTCGCCAGCGGGCGGGTCGGATGGCCGCACTACGCTTGGCAGCCGATCAGCCACAGCACCCGCAACCACATCGCCTCCCTGCTCGCCGGGCAGGGCTACTTCACACAGCTCATCTGCGACTGCCCGCACCTGTTCAAGTCGGGCTTCCAGGTGGGCTTCCACGGCAGCTACCAGCATCGCGGCCAGGAGGGCGACCTCACCCTGCTGCACATGAACGATCCGATCGGCGAGGCGATGCCGCACGCCAAGACGCGCCGCGCGCCGGAGACCCTCGGCGCCCCGCTGATCGACCTGCACGTATGGCTGAACGACATTCGCACCGAGGCCGACACCTTCTGCGCCCGCACTGCCGGTACCACGGCGGCGTGGCTGGAGCGCAACTACCGCGCCGGCCCGTTCTTCCTGTGGGTCGACTTCTTCGACCCGCACGAGCCGTGGGATCCGCCCGAGTATCTGGTGCGCCGCTACGATCCCGACTACGACGGGCCGGCGATGCTGCACCCCAACTACGGCCCCGCCGACCGCTATACCGAGGCCGAACTGCGCAACCTGTGGGCGCACTACGCGGCCGAGTCGGAGCTGGTCGACCGCCACATCGGGCGCGTGCTGGAGAAGATCGACGACCTCGATCTGTGGCGCAACTCGTTGGTGGTGGTGATGGCTGACCACGGCATGGCGGTGGGCGAGCACAACTGCTGCGGCAAGAGCAATATCACCGCCGCCGACGCGCGCTTCTGGCCGCTCTATCCGGTGCTGAGCGACGAACTGTGCCTGATTGCCGGCACCGCCCAGGCAGGGCCGGTACCGGCCGCGACGCAGCTCGACCTGCGCGCGCAACCGTTCGATCTGCTGCCCACCCTGAGCGAGTTGGCCGGGGTCGAGATCGCGCCACCCGAGCCTCTGCAGGGACGTTCGTTCGCGGGCCAGTTGCTCGCCGGATCGGGCGCGCTGCGCGAGCACGTGATCACCGCGGCCCACGCGCGGCCCGCCGCGGCGACGCCGGAACAGATTCCCGCGCGCGCCAGTACGCCGTTCCTGCGCGCCGGCGACTGGGGCTATGCGCCGGTCGGCCCCGACGGTCCGCCGCAGCTCTTCGACCTGGCCGCCGACCCGCGCGCCGAGCGGGACGTGGCGGAGGCGAACCGCGCTACGGTTGCCGAGCTGCACGAGCTGCTGCTGGCCTCGCTCCGGGAGTATGGCGCCGCCGACACGGTGCAGGCACTGTGGCGGGCGCCCGGCGGCGGGGCAGCCGGCGGGAGCTGGGCGCGCGACTACCTGGAACGGTAGCGAGCGGCGGCAAGGACGACGCGCTCATGGCCGGACCTCCCAACATCATCCTGCTCGGCATCGACTCGCTGTCCGCCGGCCACCTGAGCGGCTACGGCTACCATCGCCATACCAGCCCCCACCTGGACCGGTTCGCCGCCGACGGTGTGCTGTTCGAGCGCACCTTCTCGCCTGCGATTCCGACCACGCCGGCGTACTGCTCGATGCTCTCCGGCCTGGACAACTTCAGCACGCAGGTGGTGGCGCTGCGGCACCGCGGGCCGCTCGGCGCGGCCGTCTCCACCCTGCCGGAGCTGCTGCGTAGCCACGGGTATACCAGCACCTGCGTCGGCTTTTCCGGTAATCCGTCGGCGCGCGGCTTCGACTCCTATCTCGACTACGAGGCGTGGCGCCCCGACGCCAGCGGTCGCGCCCCCAAGGCTCACCTGCTCAACGAGGTGGCGCTGCCGGAGCTGGACCGGCTGGTGGCCGGCGACGACCCGTTCCTGCTGTTCCTGCGTCACATGGACCCGCACTCACCCTACCTGCCGCCGCATCCCTATGAGCGCATCTTCTACCACGGCAACGAATGCGACCCTGCCAACCGCTCCATGGATCCGGTGAAGGCGTTCAAGCCGTTCTCCGACTACTTCGCCGCCTGGATGCCGCCCGGCATCAGCGACAAGGACTACGTAATCGCCCAGTACGACGGCGCCATTGCCTACATGGACGCCGCCATCGCCGTGCTGTTCAACGCGCTCGCCGCACACGGCATTCTCGACGAGACCATCGTGGTGGTGAACGGTGACCACGGCGAGACGTTGTACGACCACGAGTGCTGGTTCGATCACCACGGCCTGTACGACAACGTGCTGCACGTGCCGCTGATCCTGCGCTACCCGTCCGGCCTGCCGCGCGGCGTGCGAGTGGCCGGCTACAACCAGCACCACGACCTGGTGCCGACGCTGCTGGAGCTGGCCGGGCTGCCGTTCGATGCCGCGCGCTTCGACGGCGCCAGCCTGTTACCGATGGTGCGCGGTGAGCGCCACAGCCACGAGAGCGAACTGTACCTGACCGAGTGCACCTGGATGCGCAAGCACGGCTGGCGCACCCCGGAGTGGAAACTGATGGTGGCGCTGGAGCCCGACTTCCACTTCAAGCCGCCGGTGGAGCTGTATCGCCTGACCGACGATCCGGATGAACTGCACAACCTGGCCGACGAGCTGCCCGACGTGGTGGCGTTCCTGCGCGCGCGCATGGAGGCGTGGATCGAGCAGCGCTGCCGCGCCACCGGCCTGGGGGCGCCGATTCTGCATCAGGACGACTGGCACGGCCATGCCGGGCTGGGCCCGTTCACCTCCTCGCAGCAGGCGTACGACACACTGCACATCGGCGATCCCGGCGCCGCGCAGCGACTGCAGGCGGAGGCCGGGCAATGAGCACCGCCGAACGTCCGCTGTGGCGCGCCACTGCCTGCGTACGCGCC
>CAYFXT010000012.1:13910-15883 GCA_964346995.1 uncultured Spirochaetaceae bacterium
CCATCATTGTCGTCTCGTTCTTGCTGTGGATCGCCGCGCACACTTGATTCCGCCAGTCTTGCGTGTCGATCCTGCGCCACAGCACATAGCCTTGCCGCGTCATCACCGGCACCAGCACGGCCAGGTCATCACGGACCGGCTGCGCGGGCGACCCGAAGGCGAATTGCAGCCATGAACGGCGCGCCCGGCATGGCACCGGCGCACAACGGTGCGGCGACCAGGCGGGTAGCGCTCGCCTACGGGCGGAAAGGGCTGACCATCGAAGTACCGGAACACGCCGCCGTGGTGCGCCCGCGGCACGTGCCCGGCGTGGGCGACGAGGCCGCCGCGCTGCGAGCGGCACTGGCCGAGCCGGTCGGGGCGCCGCCGCTGGCAGAGCTGGCCGCCGGCAAGCGGCGGGTGGTGGTGACCCACAGCGACATCACCCGCGCCACCCCCAACGACCGCATCCTGCCGGTGCTGCTGGCTACGCTGGAGCAGGCCGGGGTGGCGCACGACCGCATCACGCTGATCAACGCGCTCGGCACCCACCGCCGCCAGACGCCGGCCGAACTGCGCCGGATGCTCGGCACCGGCGTCGTCGCCCGCTACCGCTGTGAACAGCACGACGCCTGGGACGACGCCAACCTGGTAGCCGCCGGCACCACCGCGCGCGGCACCGCCATCCGCCTGAACCGGCTGGTGATGGAGGCTGACCTGGTGATCTTCACCGGCTTCATCGAACCGCACTTCTTCGCCGGTTTTTCGGGCGGGCCGAAGGGGGCGCTGCCGGCGCTGGCCGGCCACGAGAGCGTACTCACCAACCACGGCTACGCGATGATCGGCAATCCGGGCGCCACCTGGGGCATCACCGACGGAAACCCGATCTGGGAAGAGATGCGCGATGCGGCGCGGCTGATCGAACCGCTGTTCCTGCTCAACGTCACATTGAACAACACCGGCGAGATCAGCGGCGTGTTCGCCGGCGACGTGATCGAGGCGCACCGACGCGGCTGCGCATTCGTACGCGAGAGCGCCATGGTCGCGGTACCGGAGCCGTTCGACGCCGTGGTGACCACCAACAGCGGCTACCCGCTGGACCAGAACCTGTATCAGACCGTAAAGGGGATGCAGGCGGCCAAGGGAATCGTACGCGAAGGCGGCGCGATCATCATGGCTGCCGGCTGCGAGGATGGCCTGCCCGACCATGGCCGCTACGCGGAACTGCTTGCCGACACCGGCTCACCGGAGGCGGTGCTCGAGCTGCTGCAGCAGCCGGGGTTCTCGGCCCAGGATCAGTGGCAGGTGCAGATCCAGGCGCTGATCCAGCGGCATGCCGACGTCTGGGTGTACAGCGACGGCCTCAGCGATGCCCAAATCCGCGCCGCCCTGCTGCGCCCCACCGGCAACATCGAGGCGACCCTGGCCGCGTTGGCGCCCGAACGCCTGTGCGTGCTGCCGGAGGGGCCGCTCACCATCGCCTACCGGGAAACCCCGGCGGAGACCGCCGGGCGAGCGCGTGCTACGCTGACAAACTGAACCGCGGGTAGCGGTCGGTGGTGAGCAACCAGGCGTAGGCGGCAACGTTCCATCCCCAGCGCATCATCCCTTCCAGAAAGTCGAACGCCCACCGCGGTTGCCGCCCGATGACCAGAATCGAGATCCAACTGATCAGCGCCATCACGGCCGCCACGATGCCCAGCACCGACAGCACGACGTAGTGGGGAATTGCCAGCAGCCACTTGAACAGCGGCAGGATCCGGTTGAGCCGGGTTGCGTCGGGATAGTCGATGTCCAGTTGGACGGCCTGCGCCTCGTCGGTGGAAGGATACTCGTCGCGCAGCAGGAGCACGTACGCACCCACCCGGGCGCTGAAACGCGACAACTCCAGCGCGAAGTTGAACCACCAGCGCGGATATTTCTGGCGGAACAGGATCATCAGCGCCGTCGCGACCGTCAGACCCGCGCCGGCCAGCCCGGCCTGCGCCTGGTTG
>CAYFXT010000012.1:15983-19652 GCA_964346995.1 uncultured Spirochaetaceae bacterium
TGTCCCATTGGGCCCATCTTTCGGGTTGGAAGTGTCGAAATGGTGCACCGACATCTTCGAGGGGAATCTGACCCGAGAGCAGACTGGCAATGATCAGGATCGGAATGGCAAGGATGATGCGCAGCAGCACCGCAAGGCGGTCCCGCTCGCCATCAGGATAATCGACATGAAACCGTACAGGGTAGCTGGTCGAGGAATCGTTGGTCATGACATCCACCTCGGTACCACGAATGGCTACGTGCCGTCAATTTGGGCGCGGCATGGTTTGGCGGACCGGGCCTTCGTCGCGGCGCAGTGCGACGAACGCAGCATCCGCCGGGCCGCTGCTGTTTCCGCACCCTCAGTCCAGGGTGCCCGGCTGCAGGCCCAGCGGCAGCGGGGCGGGACGCGGGCAGGTAGAGGTCAACTCTACCTGCCGCCGCTCGGCCGCGGCCTCGTGGATGGCGTGCATTACGTCCAGCACGTGCAGCGCCAGGGCGCCGGAAGCGCGGTGCGGCCGGCCGCCGCGTATGGCGCAGGCCATGTCCGCCACGCCGATGCCGCGGCTGGTGGCGGTGTAGCCGTGGGTCAGCGGCACCTCCTGCCACTCGCCACGCGCCTGCCCGACCGCCACCGGTCCGCCCGGACCGTTCGGGTCCGGCACCGCAAGCGACCGCTGGCTGCCGTACACCTCGATACGTGGCAGGTGCGCTGCCTGTACGTCGAAGCTGGTCACGATCACCGCCTGCGCGCCGCCGGCGAACTGCAGCAGGCCCTGCACGTGGGTAGGCACGCGCACGGTGATGCGTTCGCCGCGGCGCGGGTCGCTGGTGATAATCCGTTCCGGCCGGGTGATGCGGGTCAGGCCGGCGACGCTCCGCACCGGGCCGAGCAGATGCACCAGGGCGGTGAGGTAGTAGGGCCCCATGTCGAACATCGGCCCGCCGCCGGGCTGGTAGTAGAAAGCCGGGTCGGGGTGCCAGCTCTCGTGGCCCGGGCCGGCCATGAACGCCACCGCGTGCAACGGCTCGCCGATCCAGCCGTCGTCGATCAGCTTGCGGCAGGTCTGATGGCCGCCGCCGAAGAAGGTATCGGGCGCGCAGCCGAGGAGCACCCCGGCGTCCGCGGCGGCGCGCACCAGATCCTCGCCCTCGGCGCGCTCCACCGCCAGCGGTTTCTCGCTCCACACGTGCTTGCCGGCATCCATGGCCGCCCGCGACACCGCGTGGTGGGCGGTGGGGATGGTCAGGTTGACCACCAGGTCGATCGCCCCGTCGGCGAGCAGTTCGTCCGGCGTGAGCGCGCGCGGGATGCCGAACTCCGCCGCCTGCGCCGCGGCGCGCTCGGGAACGAGATCGGCGCACGCGACCACGTCGAGCATCGGAAACTCCCGGCAGCCCTTGAAATAGGCCGCGCTGATCTTGCCGCACCCGATGATGCCGACCCGCAATCGCTCCATCAATCCTCCCGACGCCGCGCCATCTTCTTGCGCAGCCGCTCCACGTCACGCTGACGGTCGAGCCGCTGCCAGATGGCCAGCGCCTCCTCGTAGCGCGACTCGCGTTCGAATACGCGCGCCCTCCCGACCTCGTCGCCGCGGGCCGCGAAACAGCGGTGCGCATCGGCATACAGCGCGCCGTCGCGATAGGCGCGTGCCGCGCGCAGCAGATCGCCGGATTGCTCGTAGATCCTGGCGCCGCGGGCGTAGTCGCGATGGTCGATACAGATGGCGGCTGCCCGCGCCGCGGCGCCCGACTCCAGCAGAACTGCCACCGCCTCGCGATAGCGCGTGCTGCTGAGGGCAAACAGCGGCACATTGCGCACCGTCGGCCGAACCGTGGCGATCGCCACTTCGAACCTCTCGGGATGATCCAGCAACAGGCACAGTGACAACTCCTTGTCGCGCTCCTGCATCATCACCTGCTCCAACCGCCCCACGAAGTACCGGTATTCGGCGCTGTCCTTGTGCTCCCCATAGCCGAACAGCGACACCGTCCTCTCGATCAGTCGATAGAGGCGCAGCTCGATCATCAGGTCGCTCAGCTCCGCAAACAGCGACTCGGGGTAGGCGAATGTGGAAGGCAACGCGTCCAGCAGCGCGGCGATCCGCTCCCGACGATCAGGTTCCGCGCCCCGGTACAGGCAACCGTGCAGGAGTCGCAACAGCGCGTGTTTGACGTACTTGTCCTGTGCGCTCGGCAACGGCCGCCGGAGTGCCGACCCACCGGTCAGGGACTCCACCTCGGCGAGCGACAGCACCAGTTCAGGGCGCTCGTCCAGGTAGGCGTTCGCTGCGTCGCCCTGGTCGTGGTCCAGGATGTACGCGAGCGCATCCGCGTGCCGCCCGAGCCTGGCATACATCTTCGTCACTTCGTGCAGGTAGCGGCCGCCCACCTTGCCGATGGCGAGATAGTGCGCCAACGCCAGGTCGTAGGTGGCGCTGCGCACCAGCTTGCCGGCGGTCCGGCTCAGCTCCTCGATCCGACTCGGCGCCAGCGACCGGTCGGCAACCAGGTGATCGGCCAGATACGACGTAGCCAAGTCGATGCTCCGGTGTTCGCCGCCACGGACAACCTCACGCGCCGCATCCTGGTACCGGCCGCACTGCGCCAGACAGCGGGCCGCGCTCTCGTGCTTGCCGACGACACCGAACAGCTCGGCGGCGCGCTCCGGTTGACGGCACCGCGCGTAGATGGACGCCGCCTCGGCCAACCGACCCAGGGCGACCAGCCGGATGGCGGCCCGCGGCCCAGGGCGTTTGGGGGTGATCTTGGCGAGGCGCCGCTCCAGATCCTGACGCGCCTCGGGGGAGCTCTCCGCGTAGCGACGGAAGCATTCGCCCGCCTTGTCCAGATCGCCGCGCCGCTCGTACTCCAGGCCGGCCTCGTGCATCGCCCCACCCTGGAGCAGACAGCGCAGCATCCTGCCACGGTCGTTCAGGCGCCGGTACAGGCGCGCCGCGCGGGCGTGATCGCCGGCCTGCTCGAACTCCCCGGCCGCGGCCTCCAGCAACCCGGCACGGCGAAACTGCACCGCCGCCGCCGCGTGGTCACCCGCCAGCTTCAGGTAGCGCGCCGCCTCGTCGCGTCCGTGGTGCGCCAAGTGGTACTGCGCCAGTTTCCCGAACTCGCGGCCGCGTTCCCAGTTGCGCAGCACCCCATCCTGTTCGCCGAGCTGCTGCCAGCGCCTGGCCGCGGAGGCGTAGTCTCCGGACGTCTCGTAGTGGCGCGCCTCGGCGGCGACGGCGTGCGCCTCTCTGCCGGCGCGCCGCCAAGCGCGTGCGGCTTCCCGGAACGCCACGGCGCGTTCCAGGTTCTCGGCGGCCTGCGCCGCACGCCCGTGGCGGGCGAACAGAACGGCGGCCGCGCGATGATCCCCCTCCCGCTCCAGCCGGTGGGCGCGCGCCAGCGCCTCCTTTCCGGCCGCCTGCGCGTGGCAATAGCACTCTTCGGCGGCGGCGTAGCGCTCCCGCTCGGCAAAGTAGTCGCCCTGCGCTTCCCACTCGGCAGGCGTGGAAACGCGCTGCCAGATGGTCTCGAAGGCGCTGGCGTCGTCCGACCGATATACCTGATCGGCCAGAGTGTCGATGCTCCAGATCGGACCGACCTGCTCTCCGTCCCAGATCACCAGCGTGTTGCGCGCCCGCGTCACCGCCACGTACAGCAGGTTCAGTTCGTGACGGATGTGCGG
>CAYFXT010000012.1:19752-23188 GCA_964346995.1 uncultured Spirochaetaceae bacterium
ACAGCAGGTTCAGTTCGTGACGGATGTGCGGCGTGTCGGCGCCGCCGCGCACCTGGTCGTTGGCAATGCGCCGCCAGATGGCCGGTGCGCCCTCGGCGGCCGAGAAGCGCCACAGCAGCACGGCGTCGAACTCCAACCCCTTCGCTTCGTTGATGGTGAACACGAACTCGGTCTGCAGCGCCGTGCGCAGCCGGTCGCGCTCACGCACGGTGCGCACCAGCACCACCCGTCCGGCGCCGCCGAGGCGTACGGTGCCGAGCAGGTCGCGCTCCGGGAGGCCCTCGACCAGTAGCGGCGGCCGCCCCCGGAACGTCCAGCGCTCGGCGATCTCACCACCTCCCAGGCCAACCAGGTTCCCCTTCAACTCCAGCAGTTTGTTGGCCAAGCTGACGATGTTGCCGACGCTGCGGAAGTTGATACTGAGGTTGATTACCTCCGGCACCTGCAGGCCGCGTTCGTAGTAGCGGGTCCGCACCTCCTCCCAGCGAAAGCCGCTGGGATTGATGATCTGCTTGGGATCGCCGGTCAGCACGGTACGGCGCGGGTCGGTGGCCAGGCGGAACAGCAGCGCCAGTTGCACGTCGGTGAAATCCTGCACCTCGTCACACACCACCAGATCGTAGCGGAACTGGTCGCCGTGCTGCTCCAGGTACTCCAGCGCCTTGCGGGTCAGGTCGATTTCATCGTAGCGGGCATCGGCTTCGAGCTGCTGCTGATAGTACTCGGCGATGCGGTAGATTTCGCGCCGGTCGACGGGGAAGTTGGGCGCCCGCTTCTTTCCGAGGCTCTCGTACTCGCGCAACGTAAGCAGCGGCTGGTCGAGCCGCGTGGCCTGCCTCTCCAGCAGGCGCAGGGCGCTCGCCAGCAGGAACCCCTGCTCCTCCTGGCGATCGGCGGCGCCGTTGCGCAGACTGGCGGCGAACTCGGTCAGATCGGCAAACGAGCTCTTGCGCGCGCGCACCGCATCGAGCTTGGCGCCGAGTTCCAGGTTGGCCAGCCGCACCACGTACTCGGCCAGTTCGCCGCGCGCGCGCTGCGTCGCCTCGGCAGCCTGGTAACGTGCCGCCAGCTCCCCAAACCGGCGCCGGCTCACCGGCGGCTTGGCGCCCTTGATGATGGCCCGGATTTCCTCCCACACCAGCTCCGGGTCGTGGCGTCCGGCGCGCGGCAGATTCCCGAATATGGCGTGGAACTCGGCCAGCCCGGCCGGCGGCGCCTGCCACCGCTCGCCGCCGCCGAGGCCGACGATTTCTGCCAGCAACTCGCCGAAGGTCGCGAAGCGCACCGCCTGCGGAGCACGCTCCCGGTCGGTGGCTCTGACCAGGCCGCGGTAGATGCGCTCCGAGAGCCGCTTCAGATGGGGGCTGCAGGTGAGAAACAGCGCCCGCTCGCCGGTTGCGGATGCCCCGGTCGAGACTACCGGCACTTCGGCGGCGGTGAGTTGACGTACCCGGTGGCGCAACAGGAAGTAGACCGCGATGGTGGTCTTGCCACTGCCGGCGGTACCCGACAGCAGCAGGGGAGGTTCACTGTGCAGCAGCCGCGCCTGCTCGCGGGTCAGGTACAGGTACAGCTCCACGTGGTCGGCACTGTGGGCCGTCTGCAGGCGGCGCCATTCTTCGTCGTCCACCACCAGCCAGCGCTGCGGCCCGGCATCGGACGGGGCGTCGGGGTCCGGCGCTGCGGTGGGCCGGTCGAGGGCGGGCGAAAAGTCCCCCTCGTCCAGGTCGTCGACGAAGCCTTCCTCCGGCAACTCCTCGATGGCGTCGGGCTGAAAGTCGAGGAAGGGGGCGTTCGCCGGCACGATGCGCCGCGTGGCGGCCGTCACCGCGTCATGTTTCTCCACTCCCCACACGTAGATGCGGGTCGCGGCGCCGTTTTCCGCCAGCGGTCGCCCCAGGGTAAACAGAATGCGGTCGGAATCGCTGAGGCGCGCCTCGAACACCGAACACCGGCTGCCGTGGAGCTTCTTGACGCGCAGGCCACCGGCCCACATGCCGTCCTTCAGAAAGTCCAGCTTCTCGCGCAGACGTCGCCGCGCGCGCCGCCCGAGCGAGACCAGATGCGCCCGCACCGTGTCGTGGAGGAGGAGTTGGTACGGCCGCCACGAGGCTGCCTGTGGTCCGTTACCTGGTGCCCCGGATGATACCATCATGCCCCTGAGTGCCTGCAACCGATCCGTGCCCCACACCGGCGGTAACGACTGACGGCTCCGACCTGCCCTTCGCTGACCGGAATCACTACCGCCGCGACCGGCGCAGCAACACCTCCAGTTCCGCCACGCGCGCTTCGGCCGCCGCGCGCGCAGCCGCTTCGTCCGCGAGCCGTGTCTCCGCCTCCTGCCGCGCCTGTTCGGCTCGCTGCTGCGCCGCATCCGTCTCCGCAAGATTCGGCAGATCCTGCCCCGTCGCCGGATCGTGAAAGCGCAGCCCCCGCTCCTCCGTCAGCCGCAGCTCCAGCCCCAGCACGTCGCTCGCGACCGTGGCGGGAGCACGCAGCGAGCTAGCCATGACCTGTCCTCCACACCGCAGCAGCATACCACGCCGCGCAGCGCAACGTCGCGGTCAGGGCGGTTGGCGCTCTCCAGGTCGGCGCCGAGATCAACTACCGTTCAGCCACGCGCGGATCCGATCCAGGCGCCCCGAACTCGTCCACGTCAGCGGTGAGCCATGGCGCAGTCAACCCCAGCGCCGCAAGCTTTTGTTCCGCCTCGGCGCGCTCGCGGTTGCCGCGCAGGAGGCCGGTACCGGTCGCGCCGGGGGGAAGATCGGTGCGGCGGCGCAGCCAGCCCGCCTGCTCGGCAATGCACAGTGCCTCCCGCCGGCGACCGCCGTTCAGGCAGGTGGCGATCGCCCGCTCCGCGCGGGTCAGCAGCAGCCCTCCTGCCCGGTAGTCGAGGTACGCCTGCCAGGTGAGCGGCACCCAGCGGCTTACCACCTGCTCGCCGATCAGCGTAGCGTAGGCGCGGATCTCCTCCTGGGCGTGGGCGTCGGCGCGCAGGCCCAGGAAGTGCAGCAGGTTGTGCAGGTCGATCTTCCAGTACGCCTCGGTATAGGTGGACAGCGGCAGGTCCTTGCGCGCCTGTTCGCGCGCTACGCCGGCATCGAGGCGTTCCTGATAGACGGCGCGCGCCCGTTGCTGCAGGTCGGATTCGGCCGCGGAGAGCCGGACCCCGACCGCGGGGGCGAGGCGCCCCTCCGAGCCCTGCCGGTTGGAGGCTTTCTGCAGGCGCCACTGGTCGGGGGCGGTGCGGCTGGCGGCGTCGATCGCCACCGAGTAGCGGGTGGAGTACTCGTTGACGTTGGCGGTGCGGTGGCGGATCCACTGCCGCCAGCAGTCCATCGGTACCCGTACGTGCAGCTTGATCTCGCACATCTCGAACGGCGTGGTGTGGCGGTGGCGCATCAGGTAGCGGATCAGGGTGCGGTCCTCGCTG
>CAYFXT010000013.1:0-22130 GCA_964346995.1 uncultured Spirochaetaceae bacterium
GGTCGCGCCGGCCATCGTCGCCGCGCAGGCCGCGCAGGTAGGCGAACAACCCCGGCCCGCGGGAGCCGTCGGGGAGCGCCGCCTCGTCGGCAGACAGGAACGCCAGCAGGTCGGCGCCGGTGATGCCGTCGGCGGGCCCCGCCCAGTCGCGCCAGCGCCAGGGCTCCTCCACCACCGGTCGCCAAGTGCGGCCGGCAAGACCGGCGCGGGTCTCCTCGATCCGCTCCATGTCGTCGAGAAACTTCAGGAACATGATCCAGGTGAGCATCGGCAGCCGGTCCAGGTCGCCGTTCAGGCCCTTGTCCTTGCGCATGATCTGACGCGCCGACTTGATGATGCGGTCGAGTCGTTGGGCGGTGGTGAGCGGCTTGGCGGCGCTCCGTCTGCGGGTCGTGAAGCGTGCCACGCTACTCCCTCGTGATTGGGCTCATACCCAGCGGGCGGTGCGCAGGCCGTCCACTCGGCCGAACTCGCGCTGGTTGTTGGTCACCAGCGTCAGCGCCTCGCTGCGGGCGTGCGCCGCGATATGCAGGTCGTTGGGGCCGATTACCGAACCCCGGCGTTCCAGATCGGTCTTGATCTCGCCATAGTGGGCGGCCGCGCGCTCACCGTACTCCATGACGTTCAGCCGTGACGTGAAGTCCTCCACCCGGCGGCGTGTCCTGATCGGGTTGCCGCTCTTCTCCGCGCCGTGCCGCAGTTCGGCGAGGGTGATCGCGCTGATGCAGATCTCTCCCGCATGAGCGTTGAAGGTATCGAGCGCCTCGCGCGGCCTGCGGTTGATGACGTAGATCGACAGGTCGGTATCGAGCATGAAGCGGTTCATGCGAGCGGCGCACGCTCCTCCGGTGGCCCCTGCTCTCCTCGTTCAATGCGCACGTCATCGGTCGCCGCCGTGCCTTCCAGGAAGAACGTGTCCCAGGAGTGGTCGACCGGTGACAGCACGCGGTCGGGACCTACCGCACGGACGTGTACCTTCCTGACCCCGGCGGCAAACCGCATCTCAGCGGGAATGCGCACCGCCTGGGTGCGATTGTTCTCGAACACCGAGCCAGTTGCCATGATCCTCTCCCTACCGCTCTATACTCGCCATATATAGCACGGCAACACGCGCGGCGCAAGTATCGGTGAGTGTCCGAGCCGTCCTCTCCACGTTCGCAGGCGGATCGATTCGTTCACACCTGCTCCCGCACGCCCGATTCGATTCAGGCGACGTACAGGCGGCGCTGCAACTCTGCCACGGCGCCGCGCAACTGCTCGCCGCCGCCGAAGCGCGCCGCGATCTCGATCACGTTGCCCCACTCGTTGAACGGCGCCACTTCGAGGATCTCCGGCAGCTTGAACTGCGCCGCGCCGTGCTCGGCGTACTTGTCGATCAGGGCGTCGAGCACCTGCCGGGCCTCGGGTCCGTAGCGCCCGAAGAACTCGCGTTCTTCCCGGTGCAGGCGCTCGGCCCGCTCGCGCCGCGTCCGCAGCGGCGCGTGGTAGGCCAGATGGCACAGCAGGTCGAATGGATCCGCTGCAGGCTGACCGGCCGCCTCCGCCAGGACAGCGAGGTCGATGCCCCGCTCTGCCAGGCGCGTCACGATCTCGGCCCGCCGCTCGGCGTCGAGCCAGTCGCGGCGCAGCGCGGAGGCATCAGGATAGAGCGTGCGCAGCTTGTCGCCGGCGTAATCGGTGAGTTGCCGGCAGGAGAGCTTGCGCCCGTCCGGGTCCAGGTCGTACACCAAGTGGCGGATGATCTCCACCTCGCCGCCGTCCACGTAGTACTTGCGCGGCAGGTCCGTGCCGTCCGTTTCTTCGATGCGGCCTTCCAGAACCTTTCCCTCCTGGTACGCGAATTCGTCGTGGGGAGCATCGTCCGGGGAGGTCTCCTCCTGTTCGAGGACGTCGCCGGCGTCGTCGATGGTTTCCTTGCGCTCCTCCACGGGTTCGCCGTCGAAGTCGGGGTCGGCGAATTTCTCGGTCGCGGTACCGGTGTAGTCGACGATGTTGAACGCCAGCTTGCCGTAGTCCGGTCGCAGCCGGGTCCCGCGCCCGATGATCTGCTTGAACTCCGGCATGGAGCCCACGGTCCGAACCAGCACCACGTTCTTGCAGGTAGGCGCGTCGACGCCGGTGGTGAGAAGCTGCGACGTGGTGAGGATCGTGGGGGTCCTCGTCTCCACGTCCTGGAACCGGGAGCGGTGGGAGCTGCCGACCGCGCCCTCGTCCGCGGTCACCCGACATACGTAGTCTGGGTGCTCCTTTACCAGATCGGTGCTCAACTCCGCCAGCGCACGGCGTACGTGGAGCGCGTGCTCCTGGTCGACGCAGAACACGATGGTCTTCGCGAAACGGTCGGTCTGCTTGAGGAAGTTGGTCAGGTGTCGGGCTATCGCCCAGGTACGCGCCTGCAGGGCCACGATGCGCTCGAAGTCGCGGGTGTGATACTCGGCGTCCGGGATCTCGCGTCCGTATCGATCCAGCTCGCCCTTGGTAGGCCGCCAGCCGGTGGCGTCGTAGTCGGTGATGACGCGGTGCACGCGATACGGGGCCAGAAAGCCGTCCGCGATCCCCTCGGCCAGACTGTACTGATAGATCGGGTCGCCGAAGTAGTCGTAGGTGTCGACGTTGTCTTCACGGCGGGGCGTCGCGGTCATGCCGATCTGCACGGCGGGCTCGAACCATTCCAGGATCTCGCGCCAGTTGCCGCCCTCGCGCGCGCTGCCGCGATGACATTCGTCGACGATCACCAGATCGAAGAAGTCGCGCGGATAGTCACGGTAGAGGCCGGGACGCTGTTCGTCGCGGGCGATCGCCTGGTAGATGGCGAAGTACATGTCGCGGCTCTTGACCGCGGCGCCGGAGATCTTGGCCCGCGCGTCGCCGAACGGGCTGAAGTCCTTGGCCATGGGGTCGTCCACCAGCACGTTGCGATCGGCAAGGAACAGGATCTTAGGCCTGCGCGGCCGGCCGGTACGGTTCCAGCGCGCGCTCCACAGCTTCCAGCACACCTGGAACGCGACCGCGGTCTTGCCGGAGCCGGTGCACAGCGTGAGGAGAATCCGGCGGCGCCCCTGCAGCACCGCCTGGGTGGCGCGGTTGACGGCGATCTCCTGGTAGTAGCGCAGCGGGCGCGCCCGGTCGGGCCAGTTTGGTGCAAGCAGCTTCTCGGCGACGCTCTCGTCCTCGATCCCCTCCGCGGCACGCAGGCGCCGCCACAGTTCGTCGGGTTCGGGAAACGCCGTGACGGTGCGCTCGACGCCGGTGGTGTAGTCGAACTCGATGATCTCGGTGCCGTTGGTGGCGTAGGCGAACTTGAGGCCGAGGATCTCGGCGTACTCCTTGGCCTGTTGCAGGGCGTCCCCCGCCTGCCGGTAGGCGGCCTTGGCCTCCACCACCGCGATCGGGAAGTCGGGCCGGTAGCGCAACAGGTAGTCCGCCCGCTTCTGCCGGCCGCGGCGCGCCTTGCCGCCGGCGAAGATGATGCGGCCGTCGGTGAAGGTGCGCTGCTCGTTGATCAGGTGCGGGGGCGTGTCCCACCACGCCGCCTGCAGCCGCGGCACGACGAACTTCCGGCAGGTGTCGGCCTCAGTCATGGACGGTGCGTATCGTATTGGATAACGACCCCGGCGTCCGCAGCTTCGCGACTCCGTTACGCCGGGGTCACTCCGGGTACTGAAGATCCCGACGTTTCAAGGCGAAGCGTTATGCGGCACCGGGGAAACGCGCGAGGCAGCTCGAAGCAGGAGATAGGTCGGCTCTTCCAGGTCGGAGTCGGGATCGGTGGCAGCGGGATTCGCCTGCGGCAACGGTTCACCCCGTTCCAGGTTCAACTCCGCCATGTCCAACAGCGCCGGCAGGTGGCGCAGCCCTCTACCTCGACTCCGGTCAGTCGTGGTCGAGGGCGCGCTCGCCGTGGAAGGTGAGGTCGAGACCGGCTTCCAGCTCGTCGGTTTCCGGCTTCAGGCGCTTGGCCGCGCCGAGCACCTTGAGGATGAGCCAAGTCATCCCGAACGCGTACGCCGCGCTGATCGCGGTGGCGGCCAGGTTGGCGAAGAACAGGCCCACGCCGCCGTACACCAGTCCCGTAGCGCCGGTCTCCGGGGTCGCGAACATGCCGGTGAGGATCGAGCCGAGGATGCCGCCCACGCCGTGCACGGCCCACACGTCGAGGGCGTCGTCCCAGCCCATGCGCTCCTTGAACAGCACGGCGCCGTAGCACACCGCGCCGGCGAGCACACCGATCAGCGCCGCCCAGCCGGGCGTCACGAAGCCTGCGGCCGGGGTGATGGCGATCAGGCCGGCGATCGATCCGGTGAGCGCGCCGATGATGCTCGGCTTGCCCTTGTGTCGCCACGACAGCAGCATCCAGGTGACCATCGCGGTCGACGCCGAGATGTCGGTGTTGATGAAGGCGACCGACGCAAGGGCGTTGGGCGACAGTGCGCTGCCGCCGTTGAAGCCGAACCAGCCGAACCACAGCAGCGCGGTGCCCAGCGCCACAAAGCGGATGTCGTGCGGAGCCGTGTGCGTGTGGCGCGCTCCCAGTACGGAGACGGTGGCCAGCGCGGCCATGCCGGCCGAGATGTGCACTACGGTGCCGCCGGCGAAATCGATGGCGCCCAGTTTGGCCAGCAGCCCACCGCCCCACACCCAGTGCGCCAGCACCGAGTACACCAGCACGCTCCAGATGCAGATGAAGATCAGGTAGCTGCTGAAGCGGAAGCGGTCGACGAACGCGCCGGTGATCAGCGCTGGCGTGATCACCGCGAACATCATCTGGAACAGAAAGAACGTCCAGGTCGGGATCGTGGTCTCGCCGAAGATCTCGTCGATCGGGATCCGGAACAGCCAGTACTTGAGATCGCCGATGATGCCGCCGACGGTGTCGCCGAAGGCGAGCGAGAAGCCGATCACGATCCACACCGTGCTCACCAGGCCCAGCGAGATCAGGTTCTGGGCGATGATGGTCAGCGTGTTGTGGCGGCCTACCAGCCCGCCGTAGAAGAACGCGAGTCCCGGCGTCATCAGGAACACGAGGGCAGAGCAGACGAGGACGAATCCCGTGTCGACGAGGTTCATGGCTTCTCCTGAAGTTCGGGTGAGCCGGACCGGTGATGCTGACCCGTAACCTGTTGTTTCATGGTTGAATAGCGGCCGCCTGGACAACCAGGCGAGACATTCTGGAACGCACTGCGCCACAGTGCGCGTCGCGCCGCCTAACCTATTGCAAGAGCCGGTGTGTGTCCATACCCTTGGGAGCAGCATGTCCCTCATCACGAGCCCCGATCCATGGCGCCCGCTGCCGTTCGCGGCGAAGCGGCAGGCAAGTTGGTCGCGCGACGGCTACAACCGCGACTGGCGCGATGTCGGTGCCGGCGAAGAGCTGGTGCTGGCGGATATTCGTGGATGCGGATTCGTCACCCGGCTCTGGTTCGGGATCGACACCGGCAGGGCCGCGTCGCGCCAGTATCGGGTGAAGGTGTCCGACCCCCTGTTCCTGCGCAAGATGGTGCTGCGCATCTTTTGGGATGGCGCCGACCATCCGAGCGTCGACGTCCCGGTGGGAGACTTCTTCGCGATCGGGCACGGCGCGATGCGCAGCTTCAGCAGTGCGCTGGTCGAAATCAGCGCCAACCCGGGCGACGGCCGCGGCTCCCTCACCGCCTGGTTCAGAATGCCGTTCTTCACCGCTGCTCGGGTCGTGTTGGGCAACGAGAGCGGCCAGACGCTGCGTGCGTTCTGGCACGTCGATTATCAGCGTTGGGACAGTCTGCCGTCCGACCTGTACCACTTCCACGCGAGCTGGCGCCAGGAGGCGCCCTGCAACCCGACACCGCTCGACTCCGACGGCAGCGAAGGCGCCAATCTGACCGGAGACGGCAACTACGTGATCCTCGACACCACCGGCGAAGGTACCTACGTGGGCTGCCACCTGAGCGTGGACAACCACGCCGGCGGCTGGTGGGGCGAAGGTGACGACATGGTATTCGTCGATGGCGAACCGTTCCCCGGATCGCTGCATGGCACCGGCCAGGAGGAGTACTTCGGCCAGGGATGGGGGATGCAGGACGTGCAGTACCCCTACTTCGGTACCTCGCTGTTCAACCACGGACACCGGAACTGGGAAGGCCGCTGGTCGATGTACCGGTTCCACGTACCCGATCCCATCCCGTTCCGGCGCAGCATTCGCGTAACGCTGGAGCACGGCCACAACAACCACCGGGCGGACGACTATTCGTCGACTGCGTACTGGTACCAGAAAGGGCCGTGCCCGGTGCCGGAGCTACCGGCGGTCGCGGACCGCCTGCCGCGCACGCCCGACGCCGACCAACACGGCAGGAGCAGCGGCGCCAAGCCGCCGTAGCCGAAACAGCACGCTTCGCCGGCTGCCGGGTCAGAATTGCAGGGCCAGCAGGCGATGTACGGATTGGCGAAACGTCCCTGTCGCCACCGGGTCGGGAACGTCCCAACCGAGGGCGATGCGTGTGTTCGATTCTTCATCGCCTTCCGTGGGTGCATTTGCGCAAAGTGGTAGAGCGCTCACGCGCGCGTCGGCTCGTCCCGTGGTGGCGAATGCACCCCTTCCGTGGAGTGACCGTGCAGACCTGCAGCGGTTATGGTAGCACCGGCATGTATGACCTGACAGGAAAGATCGCGGTAGTGACCGGTGCCAGCCGCGGCATCGGGCTGCACATCGCCCGCGCATTCGCGGCGGCGGGAGCGCGCGTGGTGGTCACCGGACGTTCGCAGGTGCGCCTGGAGCCGGCCGCCACGACCATCGACGGCGAGTGTCTGCCGGTAGTGTGCGACCAGGCCGACCCGCGCGCCGTCGAGGCGATGGCCCGCACCGTCGAGGAAACCTGGGCGGTGCCCGACATCCTGGTGAACAACGCCGGCGGCGGCGGGGGCGGACCGGTGCAGAGCATGTCGCTGGAAGCGTGGCAGCGGGTGATCGCCACCAACCTGACCGGGGTGTTCTACACGACGCGCTGCTTGCTGCCGGGCATGCTGCGCAAGGAGCGCGGTGACATCTTCATCATCAGCTCGATGAACGGCAAGAAGGCCGATCCCGGCACCGCCGCCTACTCGGCGAGCAAGTTCGGCTTGCACGGCTTCGCGCAGGCGCTGCTGTACGACGTGCGCCGTTCCAACATCCGCGTCATGGTGATCAACCCGAGCCAGACCGCTACCGGCGAGGACACCGGCCCACCGCACGGACCGGGCATCCACCTGCACGCCGCCGACATCGCCGCGACCATCGTCCACCTCGCCCGCCTGCCGGGCCGCACCCTGGTACGCGACCTCGACGTCTGGGGCACCAACCCGTTCCCGCGGTAAACGACGACGACCGGATTCCGGATAATGCACGGAAGCTGCTCGACGTAAAGAGAACGACGGATGTCGAAAGCGTTGCACCTCACCAACTTCTAAGGCGTGCCGAAGAAGGGGACGGCGCGCAGGACGGTTAGTGCGGGTCAGATGCCGAGGTCGGCCTGTTCGTAGTCGCGCAGGATCGCCTCGCGGTTGGCGGGGCTCCAGCGGTTGGCCCCGGCTTCTCCGGCGAGCGGCTGGTACACGAAGCGGGGTTCTTCGGGGTAGCGTTGCCGGCGGGCGTCGATGGCCAGCGCGATCACCCGCGCGCGACGGTGGATGCGCTCGTCGTCGTAGGCTTCCGGCAACTCGCCGACTACACCGGCGACACTGGTGCGGCGGTGGAAGCCGAAGGTCAGTGAGACGCGCCGGCGGTCGGAGCGGTTGGCGAACGCACCGTGCAGGATCTGGCGGTTGACGAGGGCGATGTCGCCGGGCCGGCACACCATCGGCACGGCGCCCGGCAGGCGGTCGGAGCCGTCGTTGTCGGCTACCAGCGCCTTGATGTCGATCTTGCCCCGGCAGTGCGAGCCGGGGATCAGCCACAGCCCGTTCTCCGGGGTGGTGGGATAGAGCTGAGCCATGAAGTTGAAGCCGTGCGTGCCGGCGTCGAGCTCCGGGTTGTCCCAGTGGGTGGTGCCGTCCTGGTGCCAGGCGGTCGACGGCCCCAGGCCCGCCTCCTTGATCCACAACGCCTCGCGGAACGGCACGAAGTCGGGGCCATTGATCTGTTCGGCGACGGCGAGCAGCAGCGGGTGGCCGTACAGGCGCAGGAAGCTGTCCATGAACTGCAACGCGCCGACGACGTTGACCAGCACCTCCGCCGGCGCGTCGTCGGGAGCGTCATACTCGGTCATCCGGGCCTGGTAGCGGCCGCGCGCCGCGCCAGTGCCGCCGAACGGATCGCTCAGCGGCTTGCCGAACGAAAAGCGCTTCCTGCCGTTCGGCCCGTGGGGCAGCGCCGGACGGCCCGCCGCATCGGTCGTCGCAGTGCTCGAAGCGGGCGCCCGCTCCAGGAAGCGGTCGAAGTCGGCGCCCAGATCGGCCACCTCGTCGTCGCCGAGCACGCCTTCGAAGATGTAGAAGCCGGTGCGCCAGTAGGCGGCCTCGATGGCCGGCGCCAACGCGCCGTCCGCCGTGAACTCCAACGGCCCGCGATTGCCGAGCGCAGCGGCCCGCCGCACTCCCTCCGCCACGTATGCGTCACCCATGGCGCCCATGATAGCAGCAAAGGCCGCGCGATGGCTGGCCTGCTGTCGCCGGAACGCCGGCAAGTACCCTTGGCGATGACCGCATGGCCGCCGGCCTCGCGCCACTCGGCAAACGGAGGCATTGCACTCGGCGGCGGCGAAGAGTCGCACGTGATTCCGCCGCTGTGCGGCTCGCAAGCTGCGAATGGCGCAGTTTCGCGCCGCCGCGGGCGCTACCGGTGGGAGATGGCGTGCAAGGGGATGATGGAGAGGCCGCAATCCTCCTTGCCGATGGAGTAGACCACGTACAGGTGTCCGTCGTGCTCGTGGGCGTACGGATAGGACCACTGCGGCGACTTGGCGCGCCCCCGTAGGCGCAGGTCGGGACTGGCGCCGTGGCGGATGCGCCACACACGCGAGAAGACGCGCTCGCCTGGTGCGGTGACCGCCAGCACGAGGGTGTGGCGGTCGGGGCCGACGTTGCAGACCAGGAACGCCTGAGCGGTGGAAAGGTGGCCGGCGCAGGGTTTGCTGGCCGTCATCGGCAGGTTGCTGGGCGCCAGCGGCGTCCAGGTGCGCCCACCGTCGGCGCTGCTCGAGACCAGCGCCACCTGCTCGGTAAAGCCCGGCAGGCTGCCAGCCGAATGGCGGACGATGGCGGTGCATTCGCCGCTCGCGGGCCACACCAGCACACTGGTCTCCGCGAAGCGCAGGTCGCAACCCGCCGGGCGCGGAATCTCGGTGCACTCCCAGGCCAGCGGCGCACGGTCGCTGGTGGCGATCACCGGATTCTGGCGGCCGGTGAGGCCACCCATGATCCAGTGCTCGCCCGGCAGCCGGGTCGGCGCGTCCATCGGCCAGAAGTCGCGCGCCACCGCCGCGGCGCTCAGCCGCCAGCGCCCGGTGTCCGGGTCGAGGCGGAATGCGTCGGTCGTCAGGCCCGGAAAGGTGCTTGCCACGTCGGCGGCGTAGCGCGGGCGTCCGAAGCGCGGCACCAGCGACCACAGATCCCCGTCCTGCACGTGGAACACGCCGTGGCTGCGCGCCTCCCGCCCGTCAAGGTTGGGGCCGATCACCTCGGCCGGCCCCCAGCGGCGCCCGCCGTAACGGTCGGCGCCGCGCCGACCGCACTCCCGTTCCAGCAGGCTGTTCTCGTCTACCGGGCTGCTGCCCCAGCTCGCATACCAGGTGCCCTGATGGTGCACGATGGCGGCCCCGTGCAGGAAGCCGTCCCCAGCCGCGCCGCGGTGCACCACTACGTGGGTCACCTCGTCGAGCAGCGGGATGCCGCCCACCGCGGGAAAGGCGCCATCTCCCCAGAGCCGCCGCGCCTCGGAGCACCCGCTCCTACCCCCGGCCGCCACGTGGCTTACCGGACTTCGCTACCGGTGCCGCCGTCAGCGGATGGGCAACCGGCAGAACGGGCCCCGGGCGGCCGGTCCGCAGGCAATGTCCGCCCGTGTCCCGACACTCGAACTGCGAGCGGCGCCGGCGTACCGGCTGCGCGGCGCCCGACAGGGCAGTCGCCGCCAGCGTCCGTGAGGGCCGGTCGAGTGCCATGCGCGGGCGTGCGGGTGCTCCCGCTGGCGCAACACGGACGTGCGATGCGCTGGCGCGTGCCCGTCAGCGCATCGCCTTCCACAGGGCGTTCTTCTGGTCGGTGATCGCCTGGCCGCCACTGGCGTACCATTCCTCGACGTAGGCATCCCACTCGGCATCCAGGTCGATGTCGGGCTCGATCTGCATCCTCAGCAGGCGGCTGCCCTCCAGGCCGCCGAGGCCGGCGCGGTACTCGCCCTCCGCCGCGACCCGATCCTCGATGATCGGCCGCTGCACGTAGTCGAGGTAGGCGGCGCGGTTCTCGAACACCAGAGGGCTGGTCACCATCATGTTGTCGCGGCGGAAGAACCACGAAAAGATGTAGTTGCCGGCCGCCGCCTGATCCTCGGCGGTGTCGATCTTGGAGATGACGCGGTTGTCGCCCTCCTCCCAGTGCACGCCGGGCAGGCCGAACGCCGCCAGTGCGGCGCCCTCGTCGGTGGCCAGATAGTCGACGAGCTGGATCGCCTTCTCGGGATGCTCGGCGTGGGAGAAAATGATCAACCCCGGGGAGTAGCCCTTCACGCCCTGGCCCGGCATGCGCCGCCTTCCCTGCGGATCGGGCGCCGGCGGAATGAAGCTGACCTCGGCGTGCGGAACGCCGCGCTTGAACTCGGTCCACCACTGCGAGTAGCCCTCGTCGAGGTGGGTGTTCCACCACCACAGCGTGCCGTAGGTGTCCTGGCGCTGCTTGTCCAGCCACTGCGGGCGCGTCATGATCGGGAATTCGGGATCGACCAGGCCCTCCTGGAACAGCCGTCGGAAGTAGCGGATCGCCTCCTTGGTGCCCGGATGCACCGCCCACCACACCAGCTCGCCGTCCAGCTCGTCCCAATGGCTGATCAACACGCCGTGGCCGCCGAGTATGTACTCGATCATGCTGCGCCGCCCCTTCGCGGGATAGCCGCCCGACAGGCCGTAGGTGTTCGCCTTGCCGTCGCCGTCCGGGTCGTCGTGGGTGAATGCCCGCGCCACCTCGTAATACTCGTCGAGGTTCTGCGGCACCGACAGCCCCAGGACGTCCAGCCAGTCCTGGCGGATGGTGTAGCCCCACTCGAAGCCCCAGGAGTTGAACCGCGCGTTGATGCTGTAGGTGTCGCCGTCGGGGCCGAATGGCCGGTACCACTGCTCCTCGAACGGCCGCGCCTTGAGCACGTTGGGGCCATGTTCGGCAAGCAACGCGTCCAGGCCGATGATCACTTCGTCTTCGGCCAGTTCCTTGATCTCGCGCTGGGCATCGGCGAACCACGCCTCCAGCATGTCCGGGTAGTCGCCCGACGCCAGGATGGTCTGGGTGGTCTGGCGGTACTCGCCCGGCGACTTCGGCTCCCAGTTGAACTTGGCGCCTACCGCCTCCTCCAGCTCGCCCTGCACCAGGTTGCCCTCCTGATAGGCGCCGAGCATGCGCGAGATGATGTGGAGTTCGGGTACCTCCCCGGCGGCGGTCTCGCCATCCCCACTGGCCAACGCCAGCCCCGCCGGCGCTACCAGCAGCGCCGTAACGAACAACAGTTGTACGTATCGCATCACAACCTCCTTGGATCAGATCGCTTGTGGCTTCCGGCGCCCTTGCGCCAGACCTCTTTCAGCCTTTGACGGCGCCGATCATCACTCCCTTGGCGAAGTGCTTCTGCAGGAACGGGTAGATCATCATCACCGGCAACGTGCCTACCATCACGGTGGCCATCTTGACCGTGTCGGCCGTGACCGATCCCGCGGTCTGGTCGCCCGACGGCATGTCGAACTGATCCTCGAGCTGGGTGATCAGCAGGCTGCGCAGGATCACCTGCAGCGTCCACTTCTCCTTGTTGGGAAGGTAGATGATGGCGGTGAAGAACTCGTTCCAGTAGCGCACCGCGTAGAACAGCCCCACCGAGGCCAGCGCCGGCAGCGACAGTGGCAGGATGATGCGCAGCAGGATCACCAGGTCGTTGGCGCCGTCGATCCTGGCGGACTCCGGCAGGCTGTCGGGGATGTTCTTGAAGAACTTGATCATGATGAACACGTAGAACGGCCACAGGAGTTGCGGCACGATCAGTGACCACAGCGAGTTGATCAGCCCGGTCTCGCGCACGATCACGTAGGTGGGGATGATGCCACCCCCGAACAGGATGGTGAAGTAGGTAAGCAGCGAGATCACCCGCACGCCGGGAATCCGCGTCGACAACGGGTACGCGTAGAGGGAGGTCACCGCCAGGCTGAGCAGCGTGCCCACGATCACCACGAACGCCGTGTTGAGGTAGGAGCGCATGATCTCCGGGGTGCGCAGTACGAACGACACTGCCGCCAGCGTCGGTTCCTGCGGCAGCAGGATGGCGCCCTTGCCGAGCACCGCCTGGGGATCGCTCAGTCCGAACATGAACACGTACCACATCGGATAGAGCATTACCAGGCCGGCCACCGCCAGCAGCAGATGATTCAGCGCCACGCCGGGCTGCGGCAGCCGGAAGGTTCCTGCTCCTGACGCGACGTGCCTCAAAATACGCCCTCCTCGCCGACCTTGCGGATCGCCCAGTTGGCGGCCAGCACCATCCCCAATCCGACCACCGACTTGAAGAAGCCGACGGTGGCGCCGATGCTGTACTGCCCCTCCTGGAACGCGGCCCGATAGGTGTAGGTGTCGAGGATCTCGCTGACGTCGTACACCACCGGATTCTGCAGAATGAAGATCTGCTCGAAGCCGGCGTCCAGGATGTGGCCGATGCGCAGGATGAAGATGATGATTACCACCGGCAGGATCGAGGGCAGTGTGATGTACCAGATCTGCTGCAGCTTGCGCGCGCCGTCGATGGTGGCGGCTTCGTAGAGGTCAGGGTCCACCCCGGCGAGGGCGGCCAGGAAGATGATGGTGCCCCAGCCCGCCTCCTTCCAGATGTCGGTGAGCACCAGGGTGCCGCGGAATGCGACCGGATCCATCAGCATGTTCGGCGCCAAGCCGATCGTGTCGCGCAGCAGGTTGGTGATGACCCCGGTCTGCGGCGCCAGGAACCCCACCGCCCGGTGGCCGATCACTACCCAGGAGAGAAAGTGCG
This sequence comes from uncultured Spirochaetaceae bacterium, assembly GCA_964346995.1. Taxonomy (GTDB): domain Bacteria; phylum Spirochaetota; class Spirochaetia; order SZUA-6; family Bin103; genus Bin103. The sequence continues at coordinate 13,181 of CAYFXT010000013.1, forward strand.
GCAGGTAGAGCACGGTCTGCACGCCGCGCTTGTACCAGCTCACCCGAACCTCGTTGAGCATCAGCGCCAGCACGATGGGGACCGGAAACACGAACAGCAGCTTGAGCAGGCTGATCACCACCGTGTTGGTGATGATCAGTTCGAAGAAGGGGGAGACGAAGAAGCGCTCGAAGTTCTCGAACCCCACCCACGGGCTGCGCCAGATGCCGCGCGACAGGCGGAAGTTCTTGAACGCGATGGTAAGCCCGTACATCGGCAGGTAGCGGTAGATCAGCAGCACCACCGCGCCCGGCACCAGCATCAGGTAGAGGTAGCGGTGGGTAATCAGCGGCGCGTACCACGCCCGCCGCCGCGCGGGCGCGGCCTGGACGTCGGTCGCAGGGGCACTCATGGTCGGGCACGTGATGGGCAGTCGGTTCGCTCCGGCACCGCGCCTCCTTCGCGTAGATTTCGATTATGGTGGATAATCTCCGCCTGTCCAGCGCGTGACGGTAGCAGCGGCGCAGGCTGTGCAGGCTGCCTGTCAGGCACTGCCGACGGTGCTGCGCGCGAGGAGGCAGCGCGCGAGGAGGCATACCGTGGGAAACTACTCGATTCTGTGGGACCCGAATGTCTCGCTGCCTTCAGGAGCAGAGATCGAGCCGCTGGTCAACGTCCGGCTGAGCACGGTGAAGCCGTACGATCCGTACGTGGACGGCTACCAGTTCCACCACGGTGCGGCCGTCTACGAATACGGCACCACCCTGTACGTCTCGTATGCGGTCAACAAGCGCAAGGAGAATACTGCCGGCGAAACCGTGCTGGTGCAGCGGAGCTCCGACCGTGGCCTGACCTGGAGCCCGCCCGAGATCATGGCTGCGCCGCCGCCGGGGGCCGGCTACAGCCACGGCGAATTCATCGCCGGCAACGGGACGCTGTGGGCGCTGCACGCGCAGTTCGGCGACAATCCGTTCCCACCGCCGCCCGGGCGGACGTTCTACAACCGCTTCCGTGGCCTGCGCACGTGCGCCTGGACGCTCGACGAGACCGCTGGCCGGTGGCGGCCGCAGGGCGTGGTGGCCGACAACTTCTGGCCCTACCGGGTCCCGGAGCGAATGGACAACGGCAACTGGATCACCACCGGCATGAACAGGGACTTCCTGGCCGCCATTGCGATCAGCGACGGCGACGACTTCCGGTGCTGGCGCGTGTCGCATACGCCGCTGGGCGGGCTCATGGGCAACGAGGCGACCTGCTGGATCGCCGGCAACCGGGTCTACCAGGTAATCCGCAATCAGGCGCCGTGGAACCGGCACGTCACCTACGCCATGCTGAGCGTCAGCGACGACTACGGCGAAACCTGGAGCACGGCGGTGGAAACCAACCTGCCGATGACCATCTCCAAGCCCTACTGCGGGGTGCTGTCGACCGGCCACATTTATCTGGTGGGCAACTGCGTCTACGACCACCGCAACCGGCGCCGCTTCCTTACCATCGCGCTCGGCGATCCCGGTGCGGGCATCTTCAACCGCATGTACCTGCTGCGCGACATCGAGCGGTCCCCGTCGCCGCAGGGCCGCGCCGACATGGCGAACCTGGCCTACCCGCACCTGATCGAGTCGGCAGGCGAGGTCTTCGTGATCCACTCGGCGGGATCATCGCCCAACGTCAACAACATCGACCTGGCGGTGGTGCCGCTGACGGATCTGGTGGGATGACTTGCGCACTTGGCCGGTGGCGCGCATCTCCCATCGCGCACTGGTGCTCCCGGCATGGCGGCACCGGCACAACCTCACGGCCTGTGATGCACTCTACGTCGCCGCCGCGCGCGGTGAACGCGTCGTTACTCACTGCCGACGGTCCGTTGTCGCGCGCTCCCCGCCTCGAAATCCCGGTGCACAACATTCGTCTCGGATGAACACGGATGGGCAGCCGAGTCACGGCTTTTGCAAGCCCGCGACGGGTGTCGTCAGCCGGCGCCCACGGTCACCGACAGCTCCGGGGCACGCCGCCGCTTGGCGAGACGCACCGTGCGTTGCCGTTCGCGGCGCTCGATGATGCGCTGTTCGGTAAGCGGCTCATGCGGGAACCAGCGCTGACCGCGCAGATAGGGCACCAGTGCCGCGAACGCTTCCGGGGAGCCGGTACGGAAGAGCTGCTCGGCAGCGTAGGCGCCGACGTAACCGTCGTCATCGCCGAGCGCTGCCGCCAGCGTCGGGATCCCGGCAGCACCGGTCGGCCCGATCCGGAACAGCGCCTGCAGCACGTACTGGCGCAGCTCGCCTTCCGTTTCGCTCGCCAGCCGCTCCAGCAGGGCCTCCTCGACCCCGTCGGTGGGCGAGGCAATGATGCCCGTAGCCGACAGCGCGTGCCGGCGCACGTTGGGGGAGGCGTCGCGGGTCGCCGCGAACAGACGCGGAAGCGCGGCGACTGCGGGGCGCCCGATCTCGCCGAGCGCGTAGGCAGCCCAGGCGCGGGTGTGCTCGCCGTCGGCGGTCAGCCGCTCCGCCAGCGGCGGCACGGCCGCCTCGCCCATGGCGCCGAGCGCGTGGGCGGCGATCGAAACGTGGGTCACCGGATCGAAGTCGAAGAACGCTGCATCCTCGGCGATCAACTGCAGGAGCGGCGCCTGCGCCGGTGCGCCGATGGCGCCGAGCGCGTAGGCGGCGTTGAGCCGCACCGGTTCGTACTCGTCCCGCAAGGCGCGCACCAGTGCTGCCACGGTGCCCTCGGTGTCGGCTGCGGGAGCGCGCAGAAATCCCAGCTCGTTGGCCGCCCGCAGCCGCTGATCCGCGGCCGGAGCCTCCAGCAGGCCGGCCAGCTCGGCGGCGCTGCGGCGGCGCAACGGCGTGCCCGGGCCGCGCCGAAAGCGATCGGCCGCGCCGCGCATCCAGTTCCAGATGTAGGTCCACAGGATCTCGTGATCGGGAGTTGCCGTCACGTCGGGCTGCTCCCATCCCGCCGCCCGATGGTCCCAGGTCGCGGCTTCCGGCTCCTCGGTGCGCATGAACACGAATTTCTGCCCGTAGCGGTGCCGATGCGCGAGGTTCTCGATCACCGAGTGGCCGACATCGAAGTGCATGATCGACACCGTGCCCAGGCCGCAGGCCAGCGGCAGCATGGTGCGGTGGATGTAGTGATCGGGCAGCCCGTAGGTGCCGTCGCCGCGCAGCGTCAGGGTCAGATTCGGATCGCTGTCTCCGCGCCGAGCCAGGTTGTGCTGATAATGGGAACGCGGCACGATCACCGTCGGTCCCTGCTCGTCGGGGCACTCCTGCGGGTAGTAGAACAGAATCGCCCAGCGCGGCACCCGGTGGCGCGGCTTCTGGCCGCCGGCGTGCCCATCCTTGTGGATCCCCATGATCAGCTTGCGCCCGTTCGGGGCGCCGTCGGCCGCCGGCTTGGCGAAGTTGGGATGGCAGTGCCGGTGCGGCAGCATCACGTAGTTCCGCCCCAGCAGGCTGGTGAGCGCACCGCGCACCTGCGGCGCATCCATGATCTGTTGCAGCTCCGGAACTACCGGGAGCACGTTGTTGAGCGGATTGTACGCCCACTCCACCTCCGGGCTGCGGATCCTGGAGAAGATGGCGTCGGTCTTCTCGAAGATGGTGCGGTGCACCGACTCGGGCAGGTCGGTCTGCACCTGCACGTAGCCATCCACGATGAACTGGCGGATGGCGGCGTCGGACAACAGATGGATACTCATGTTCAGACCAGAATACGAAAATCGCGGCCTCTCGCCCACCGCGCCGAGGTTGCAGGCAACGCCGGTAACCGCGTCCTCATGCTCGACTTCGGCGTCCGTCAGATCACCGCACCTCTCGGCCGTGCAGGCCCCGAACGCGGTGGCCCAACCGGTCCGCTGCCCGCTCCCGTTGCTACGACCGGTCGCGGCCCTCCCGGTCGCGGTAGCGGATGCGGCGCGTGCCGTCGAACGAGATGCGCGGCCAGTCCCGGTCCCAATTCTCGCTGCCGTAGGGGATGTAGTGGCATGCCAGCGCATGCCGAGGGGTGCCGGGCCGCAGCACCGGCGCGCCGCCATGGATCAGCCGCCCGTGGAACAGCACCACGTCGCCCCGGTTCACCAGCACCTGTGTCTGTTCGCGCGCGTTGTCGCGGAACGCCTCCCGCACCAGCGGGAAGTAGCGGTCGTGCTGCTGCTCCATGTAGGTCTCGCCCGGAAGCAGTTCGTGGCGCGCGTCGCTCTTGGTGACCAGCCGGCCCCGGTGCGAGCCGGGCTGCACCACCAGAGGCCCGTTGTTCTCGTCCACGTCGACCATCGCGATCCATGCCGACATGCAGTCGGGCAGGTAGTACTGGTCCTGGTGCAGAGGATGCTCCGAGCCTTCATAGAAGTGCATCGTCTGGATCGCCTCAGGCTCGTCGCCGAAGCAGTCGGCGAGCGGACGATGTAAGCGCGGATCCACGAGAAACCGCAACGCGTACGGATCGTACAGATGCTGATTGAAGGTGCGGTACCCATAGTTGTCCTGCTGGGAGAACCCACTGATCCGTTTTCGTCCATGTCGCAGGTCTTCCTCATGGTCGACGAATCGCCAGCACTCTTCACTGTCGAACACCTGCTCAAGAACGACATACCCGTTCTCCCGGTACTGCGCTGCCTGCTCGGGGCTCAAGCCGTTTCGTCCAGATCCCATCCTGCCTCCGCCGCGTCGTCGGTGCCTTCCGTCGATACGAGTTGGTTCGGCATGCCGCCGATCAGGTCGGACTATACGACATCCCGGTCGTTGATGCGTTGGACGGATAATGACCGCGTAGCGCGGCACTTCGACGCCCGAGGAGATCCGGCATGTCAGACCAACAGCAACTGCGGCATGTCTTCCCGATCGATCACGCGCTTCGGCCGCGCGGAATCCATGCGCTCCCCTGGGCGCCGCCGGATTCATGTACGCCATCAGATCGTCACGCGACGCATGCCTGCTCTCCTCAGCCCGCCACGCATCCGACAGGCAGAGGAACTGCACTCGCCTGAATGGATGCTACCCCGGCGCGGGCGGCCTTCGCATCCGGCATGGAGAACGTCCGCTCGGCGTCGGATCAGTCTGAGTCCTCCGGGTAACCAGGACCATGTACCGTCGTACCGAACGATCTACACAAGCCCGATGGGGCTTGATCAGGACCCCGTTGTGCGTGACACTTCGCGGTTATTGCGCGGGGGCCTGAGCCTCCGGCACAGAGACGGGGAGGAACGCACATGAGCGAGCAACAGCCGCAGGCCACGGCTGCAGGACAGTGGGTATCCTATCGTCCGGAGATCAAGGTGCTCGACTGCACCATCCGGGACGGCGGCCTGATGAACGATCACCAGTTCAGCGACGAGACCGTGCGCGGCGTGTACGAAGCGTGCGTGCAGGCCGGCGTCGACTACATGGAAATCGGCTACATCAACTCGCGCGAACAGTTCCCGCCCGGCCAATTCGGGCCGTGGAAACACTGCCGGGAGGACGACATACGGCGCATCGTCGGCGACAACGACTCGCCGACCAGGCTTTCGGCGATGGCGGATGCCGAAAAGAGCGACTACCGCGAGGACATTCTTCCCGGGTCGGAGAGCGTGCTCGACATGATTCGGGTGGCTACCTACATCCACCAGATTCCGCTCGCGCTCGACATGATCAAGGACGCCCACGACAAGGGCTACGAAACCTCGCTCAACTTGATGGCCCTGTCCACCGTGCCGGAACGGGAGCTCAACGAGGCGCTGCACCTGGTGGCGCGTTCGGAAGTGGAAGTGATCTGCATCGTCGACAGCTTCGGCGCGCTGTACGGCGAACAGGTCGACGACTACATGGAGAAGTTCAGCAGTTACGCCCTGTCCGCCGGCAAGGAAGTGGGCATGCACGCCCACAACAACCGGCAACTCGCCTTCGCCAACACCATTCAGGCGACCATCCGCGGCGCCAACCGGCTGGACGCCAGCATGGCCGGGCTCGGACGCGGCGCCGGCAACTGCCCCATGGAGCTGCTGCTCAGCTTCCTGCACAATCCGAAGTTCCGCCTGCGCCCGATACTGCATTGCGTGCAGCACCACATCGAACCGCTGCGCGAGCAGCTCAAGTGGGGCTTCGACTACCCCTACCTGATCACCGGTGTCCTCAACCAGCACCCGCGCGCCGGTATCGCGTTCAACGAGTCCGGGCACCGCGGCGACATCATCAGATTCTACGACTCGCTCGAATACGAGGATTGAGTTCGCTCCGCGCGGCGGACCCGTGCCGGATCCCTTTTCGCAGCTCGGATCGCAAAGACCGTAACGGCCCGCAGCGCGTCAAGCGGGTCTCGTCGCTGTTGCGTCACGCCACCCTCGGGCTGCGCGACTGGCCGCCTCCCTGGCCCCGCCACCCGCGCCGGGACATGCTCCAGCCTCGGGTTGCCCAGCCCGGCGTACCGGGCCGGCTCTACAACTACTCTACCGCCCCTGCCGGGAGACCGAACCGCTCGCCCAGCCCGGCAAGCGAGAACTCGGCGCTGCGCACGAAGTCGATCATCTCCTGCTCGCGGGCTACTACTTCGGCCGCCGCCCGCGGCAGGTCGGCGGCGATCGCCAGCGGAATCTTCACCACACCGTTGGCGTCGCCGTGGATCAGGTCGCCGGGCAGCACCTCCACCTCGCTCACGACCACGGGAACATTCACGTCGACCACCTGGAAGCGGCCGTGCGCCGGCGTCATTCCCGGCGCGAAGTAATGGAAACCCAGCTCCCTCACGCCGGCCAGGTCGCGGATGCCGCCGTCGGTAACGAGGCCGATGGCGCCCAGGGCGTGGGCCGTGTTGGCCATCACGTCGCCGCAGTGGCAGGCGTGGGAATTGCGCGGCGAGATGTCCTTGAACACCAGCACCGCCGGCTTGGGGGCTACCGCCACCGCTTCCCACAGGCGCAGCATCGGCGCGCGGCTCAGGTTCCGCGACGGGGTCATGGAATCGACGGTGGCGGTGACCGCGTAGCCGAGCATCACGCCGAGGTCGGGGAACTGGCAGCGGATATTCCAGCCCATGAACCCCTCGGAGTCACGCCGCACCTCGAACGGTTCGATGGCGTTGCAGATGGTCGGCGTGTCGATTTTTTTCAACGCCGCGAATTGCTGGGGAGTAAGCATGGCGGTAGCATGGCCGACATACGCACGCCGGCCAACCCTGGGCGGGAGGGAGGACCAATCGATGTTGCCGCGCATTGAAGACCTGAGAGTGGTATTGGAGCATGTGATTGCGGACCGCGCGGAGCGCGGCTACGAGGTGGCCGGCTTTCGCGAACGGGTCGCGGCGGCGCCCGGCAGCTACGACGCGCTGGCGGCCATCCACCGCGAGCTCGACGCCGCACCGCGCCGCGCCGCGCCGACTGGCCCTACGTGGAACCGGAGGAGTTGGCCGCAATCCACGCAGAGTGCCCCGACCTGCCCGAAGATCCGCCGCGGCCGGTCGACCTCGACGACGCGCGGCGGCGTGCCGAAGCCGGGTTTCTCGGCTCGGTGTGCGGCTGCGTGCTCGGCAAGCCGGTCGAGGTGCGCACCACCATGGCGAAGCTGCGCAGCGCCGCCGAGGCAGCCGGCGAGTGGCCGATTCGCGACTACCTGTCCGAGGCGATGCTGGATGCACTCGGCGACCGCCACCGAAGCTGGACCGAGGCGACGCGCGGACGCATTCGCTTCGTCGCGCGCGACGACGACATCAACTACACGGTGCTCGGCATGCTGATCCTGGAACAGCACGGTGTCGATTTCACCCGCGCCGATGTGATGCAGATGTGGCTGGCCAACCTGCCGCTGGCCTACACGTTCGGGCCGGAGCGGATGCTGCTGACCCGCACCTCGGCGGTGGCCATCGCCGCGCGCCTGCGCCGCGGCCGGGGCCTGGCCGGGATCGGCGACGACCCGGAACCGGTGCTGGCCGATCTGGTAGCGAACTGGAACCCGGGCGACGAACTGTGCGGAGCGCAGATTCGCGCCGACGCCTACGGCTACGCTTGCGCCGGGCGCCCGCGACTGGCGGCGACCCTGGCGTGGCGCGACGCCGGCTGGACCCATCGCGCCACCGGCGTGTACGCCACCATGTTTACCGCCGCCGCCATTGCCGGCGCCTTCGTGATCGACGATCCGCTGGAGCTGTGCCGCATGGCGCTGCGCTGTGTGCCCCGCAACAGCCGTTTTCGCGAGCGGGTCGGCGACTGCCTGGAGCAGGTAGCGCTGGCGAGCGACTGGCAGGACGGCTACCGGCGCATCCATGACCGCTACGGCTGCTACGGCCACTGCCAGATCTATCAGGAGACCGGGACCCTCATCAACACGCTGCGCTTTGCCGGCAGCGTCGAGGAGGGCATCTGCTTGCAGGTGAGCCAGGGCAACGACACCGACAGCTACGGCGCCACCGCCGGTTCGCTGCTCGGCGTGCTGCACGGGCGCCCACCGGAACCGCGCTGGCTGGAGCCGTTCAACGACGAGATCCGCACCACCGTAGCGGGCCTGTACGAATCATCCCTGACCCGGACCGCCGAGCGCATGGGACGCCTGCCCGGTCTCGTCGCGGCGCAACTCGATCAGCGCTGATGCGCCGGAGCGGAGCAGATGCAGGCGGCGTGGCTGCGGCCCAGTCACCACGGTTCCTGTTGGCGAAGGTAAAGAAGGCATCTTCGCCACGCAAAGCGCCGCGGTGGCAGCCGCAACGCACTTGCCCGACTATCCCAGCGCCCAGGCAACCGGCAGTGCCGTGATGCCATCATCCAGCCGCCGAATCTGGGCATCGTTGGACAGCACCAGCGCGTGCAGAACCGGCTTGTCCAGCACGCCGTCGAGGCGGCGCAGGTGACGGGCATCGCGCGGCGACACCCGTTCGGTGAGCTTGGCTTCGATAGGGACGTAGCCCTCCTCCAACTCCAACAGGAGATCGATTTCCCGACCGTCGGCGGTGCGCAGTTGATGGAAAGTCACGGGCAGGCGGCTGTTTATGATCTGCTTGT
>CAYFXT010000014.1:0-5573 GCA_964346995.1 uncultured Spirochaetaceae bacterium
CCCCCCCCCCCCCCCCCCCCCCCCCCCCCCCCCCCTTTTTTTTTTAATGATACGCCGACCCCCGAGATCTACACTCTTTCCCTACACGACGCTCTTCCGATCTCCCAGTAGGTCACGTCCTGGTGCCAGGCCACGAAGGCGTTGGCGGACGGAGTGCCGTACTTGACGAAGAAATCGGTGGCGAGCAGCAGCAGGTCCGGCCCCATCAACTCCTGCATGATTGCGATCAGCCCGGGATTCGACGCCATTCGCCATACGAACTCCAGGTCGAAGTGACGCTGGCGGTTGCGCACTTGCGGACGATCGACGCCCTCGGTCTCGTCCAGACGGTCGAACTCACGCCGAAAGGCGGCGATCTGTCCGTCGCTGAACAGGTCGATCGGGAATAAGACGCCGTCCTGCCGGTACTGCCGGGCGCGGTCGGTAGTTGCGGTCATGCGGCCACCTCCGTGAATCGCCAGCCATCATAGTCGCACGCCGGGGAGGGAGACAATGACCGCCAACGGTTCCCGCGCTGACGATTGAACGATTGCAGCGGCGGTTTGACCCGGACAGGCGGCTTTGCGATAGTGGCCACCCCACGATGAGCGCCTATCTCGTTCGCCGCCTGTTGTACATGCTGATACTGCTGTGGGTGATCACCATCGTGGCGTTCGTGATCATCCAGTTGCCGGAAGGTGACTTCGTTTCCTCCTACGCCTCGGAGTTGGCGCGCCAGGGCGAGGAGGTGAACGCCGACGATCTGGCCAACCTGCGGCGACGCTTCGGCCTCGACCGCCCCATGCACGTCCAGTATCTGCTGTGGCTCGGCAACATCGTGACCGGCGACTTCGGCTACTCGTTCCAGTTCAACCGTCCGGTGAGCGCGCTGATCGGCGAACGGCTCGGGCTCACGATCGCCCTGTCCCTGTCGACCCTGATCTTCACCTACGTGATGGCGATACCGATCGGCATCTATTCCGCCACCAACCAGTATTCGGTGGGCGACTACGCCGCCATGTCGATCGGCTTCATCGGCCTGGCGCCGCCCAACGTCCTGCTCGCGCTCATCCTGATGTACTTCCTGCTGCGCCGCGGCTTCAGTGTCGGAGGCCTGTTTTCCGCCGAGTATCAGAACGCCCGGTGGAGCCTCGGCAAGGTGGCGGACCTGATGCTGCACCTGCCGCTGCCGATCATCATCGTCGGCACTGCCGGCACCGCCGGGCTGATCCGCATCATGCGCGGTATCCTGCTCGATGAACTGAAGAACCAGTACGTGGTGACGGCGCGCGCCAAGGGCGTCCAGGAGAGCGCCCTGCTGTTCAAGTACCCGGTGCGCATCGCCATCAATCCGATGGTCAGCACGATCGGCTGGATACTCCCGGAAATCGTCTCGGGATCGGTCATTACCGCACTGGTGCTGTCGTTGCCAACGACCGGCCCTCTGCTCTACCGGGCGCTCTTGTTCGAGGACATGTTCCTGGCCTCCACGCTGCTCTTGTTCCTCAACGGCCTGACCATCGTCGGCACCTTCATCTCCGACATCCTGCTGATGCTGGTCGATCCGCGCATCCGCCTGACCGGAGGCACGCGGTGAGAAGCCGCGCCATGACGGCGCAGCAAGCCGCCGAACGCAACTTCATCGCCTCGCAGTGGCGGCTCATGTGGCGCAAGTTTCGCCGCCACCGCATGGCGATCATCGGCGGCAGCGTGCTCGGCCTGTTCTACCTGCTGGCCATCGGCGGGGAGTTCCTCACCCCCTACGCGTCCGACTGGCGCTACCCGATCGCCATCAACCATCCGCCGTCGCGCATCCACCTGTTCGACGGCGGCAGGTTTACCCGCCCCTTCGTACGCGGCATCGTCGCCGACCGCAACCCCGAAACCCTGGCGGCGATCTATACCGAAGACGACAACCGCTACGACATCCGGCTGTTCTTGTCCGGCGAGCCGTACCGGCTGCTCGGCTTCATCCCCACTACCGTGCGCCTGTTCGGGGTGGACAATCCCGGCGCGCTGTTCCTGTTCGGCACCGACAGCATCGGCCAGGACGTCTATTCGCGCTCGGTGATCGCGGCGCGCATCTCGCTCTCCATCGGGCTGGTCGGGGTGGCGATCACGTTCCTGATCGGCATTCTGCTCGGTGGCATCTCCGGCTATTTCGGTGGCCGCGTGGACACCTTGATCCAGCGGGTGATCGAGTTTCTGCTGTCGATTCCCACCATACCGCTGTGGCTCGCCCTGTCGGCGGCGCTGCCGCTGCACTGGTCCAACCTGCGTATCTACTTCGCCATCGTGATCATCGTGGCGCTGATCCGCTGGGGCGGGCTGGCGCGCGTGGTGCGCGGCAAGCTGTTGGAACTGCGTGAGCGCGACTTTACCCTGGCGGCGCGGCTGGGCGGCATGCGCGAACTCACCATCATCCGCCGCCACCTGCTGCCCAACTTCGCCAGCTACCTGATCGTCGACTTGACCCTGGCAATTCCCGGTATGATCCTGGGGGAGACCGCGCTCAGCTTTCTCGGCCTGGGGCTGCGCGATCCGTCGGTGAGCTGGGGCGTGCTGCTACAGAAAGCGATGAACATCAGCAGTGTCGCCAGCTACCCGTGGCAGCTCATCCCGGCGCTGTTCGTAGTGGTCACCGTGATGGCGTTCAACTTCCTTGGCGACGGCCTGCGCGACGCCGCCGACCCCTACAAGTAGGATCAGTGCTCCGGTAACAAGCATTACTTCGTACCCGCACGCGCCGCGCCAGAGCGGCAAGACCTCGGCGCTGCTGGCGCTCCGCGATCTGCCGAACGGCGCGTCTTTCGTGAACGTGCGCCACCGGACCGCAGGCAGCGCGGATCGCGGCCCCGGCGTCACCTCGTGGTCCGGAAAGCCGCCAGGCCGATGCGGTGCAGCGCCGGCGCCGTTCCGTCGGGCGGCGGGGTGTCCGATGCCTGGCTGTACGAGAACACGGCGGTCCCGCTGACGCCGATCGCCCGCGCCTGTTCGATCTGCTCCACGGTCCGATCCACCGGGTTGAGGTATGCTCCGATCCCGGCCCACACCCGCTCGGGTGCTCCGGCGGCGGCCAGTGCCGCTTCGACCCAGCCGTGGAACTTCTCGGCATCGGTCGTGTAGGCCATCGGCACGGCCACGTCGAGGATGCCTTCCGCCAACCAGTCGGGCCACGCCTGAAACCGCCACCTTGCGGCTGACCGCCACTCCGGCAGCACGGCCGCCGAGACGGTCAGGTGCGGTCGGCGCGCCTTTACGTCGCCGTAGATGCGCCGTACCAGACCGGAGACGCTCTCGCTCCGAAACCGGTCCCACTGGCCGGGCAACGCGTCTGCGAAGGAGTACGGGTCGCTACGCGCTGCGTCCTGCAGCGCATCGTAGCGGCGTGCGGCGATGCGCGGCTTCACCCAGACCTGGAACCGGTCGAGCGTGGAACGCGAATAGTCGAACGCGGAGGTGGGATAGCGGATGTAGTCGTGGTGGATGCCATCCAGGTCGTAGCGGCTGGCCAGATCGATCCAGATGGCATGCAGGCGCTCCTGCACCCCTGGGTGGGAGGGACTCGCATACAACCCTTCCACCACGTCGATGTTGGCCGCCGAGTATTCGATCAGGCGCCGCACGTAGGCCGGATCGTGTGGATCGACGTGGTAGAGTTCCCGGCCGAGGGCGCGCGGCACCGCCAGCCACTCCGGATAGACGTTTACCAGGTGCCGGGGATCACGTGGAGGATCGACCGGCCCCCACACGATGAACGCGTTGACCCATGCGTGCACCGTCATGCCGCGCGCGCGCGCCTCATCCACCACCAACTGTAGTGCATCGAACGGCGGTTGGCTGGCCAGGAACTCCGGCCGCGGCTCCAGTGAAGTACCGTACAGGGCGTCACCGCGCCCGCGCACCTGCACGAGCAGCGTATTGAAACCGCCAGCGGCAGCCTGCGCCACCACCTCCCGTACGGCGGCCGGACTGGACAGCGAATGGCGCACCACCCAGACGGCGCGCACCTCGGCCGCGGCCGGCGGTGCGCTGCCGGAGAACGCCTCCGGTGTCGGCGCCGCCCCGGTCGACGCGCAGGAGACCGGCACCAGGGCGGCAACCGCGACCAGCGCAACCGCGGCCACGCTCACGACGAGCGCCGCCCGCGCGGCAAGCGCCGTCGTAATACGCCCGATGGCCACCCTGCTGCCGATCCGCCGGGTGTGCGGCGACGCCATCAACGCCACTCGCCGTCGATCCACAGATACGCCCGCCCGCTGCTTCCGAGCGCGCGGAACGGACGCGACGCCTGCTCCAGGCCGAGCGGCCCGTCCCAGCCGAACAGCGTCAGGGCACGCGGCGCCTCCGAGCCATCCGCGCGCTCAACCGGCTTGGGGTTGTTGTAGAGCAGGCCCGGCTCCGGCACCAGCCGTTCCTCGCGCTGCCAGTTCACCCCCTCGTCGTGCGACGCCCAGCTCTCCACCTCGCCGCCGCCGTAGCGCAGCGCAGCGCCATCGACCGTTCCCACCGTCAGATACGCGACGATGGCGCCGTCACCACGCCGGGTCAAGTGCGATCCCGCCCAGATGTCGTTGGTGCGCACGATCGGATGGCGTTCCCACACCCCCTGCCGGCGGCGCACGAAGTAGTACACTACGTCGTCGGGAGTGCGGTCGCTGACCGGTACCACGAACGCGGCGCCACCCTCCCCTGCCCCGGTTGGGGTTTCGCCGACCAGGATCGCCGGATTGAGGGCGTAGCGATGCCCGGTGTCCCACAGCTTGCACACCTCGGCGCCGGCGCGGTTCACGGGTCTCTCGAGGCGGCTGCCGTCCGGTGCGTACAGCTCGCCGGTGGCCACCTCCAGGCGAGCGTAGTAGAGATGGTAGCGATTCTTCCACGGCGGCGGATAGACCGGATTGGACGAGGTGCTCTCATCCATGAAGCTGAAGCCGATGTGCAGCCAGCGGCGGTCGGCGGACAGGAGCGCCGTGTGATAGGTGCACGCCCAGGTGTCGAGCGGCGTCTGCGGGTTCTGATCGAAGTCGACCACCGGCGCCGGTGGGCGCATCCAGGTATAGCCGCCGTCGTCGGAGATCTGGTAGCCCCAGTTGCCCATGTGCCCGAAGGTACGGAAGTACAGCAGCACGCGCCCGTCACCGAGCGGCATGGCGTGCGGATAGGAGATCGAAGGGGCGATCGGTGGCCCCGCGCGCCAGGCGGCGATCGAGTCCGGGCGCTGCGACACCAGGTGCACGCCCCCGTCGGCGCCGTGGCACTGGTACAGCACGTGCAGGTGGCCGCCGTCGTCGCGCCAGATGATCGGCGCGTAGTGGTGGTCGTAGCGCGGAATGGCGCCGATCTGCACCGGCTCCGACCAGCGCCGACGCGCGGTGTCGTAGGTGATCGCGAACGGGTGGCCGAGCAGGGCGGCGTCGGAACCGCCGCCGGTGGCGTGATAGACGATGAAGATCATCTCCTCGTGCCACACTGCCTGCGGGCTCATGCGCACGTCGTAAACCATCTTCTCGGTGCCGTTGCGCGCGAACGGCTGCGGTTGCCGGGCCATCGGTTGCTCCTTTGCTCGCTCGATCCTCGCCCGAATCGGCCCC
>CAYFXT010000014.1:5673-18109 GCA_964346995.1 uncultured Spirochaetaceae bacterium
GATCGGTAGCCCGTCACTGCTTGCAACGACTTGCGCCGACAGATTGCGCTGCTTCCAGGGCAGCTTGATACACCTCCTGCAGGGGAACCTGGCATGCTTCGGCGGCGCGGCGGCAGTCGTCGTACTCGGGGGTCCAGCGGCGTTCGATGCCGGCGCCGTGCACCATCTTGACGCGGATCGCTCCATGTCTGGTCTCCACGGTGGCAGCCGCCCGCTGCAGGGCGTAGCGCTGCACCGGGTACTCACGCACGCCGATGGTGGTGGTCTCGCGGAACAGCGTGCGGCGTAGCGAGCCGCGGTCATCGGGCCGGCACAGCACGCTCAGCAGCGTGGCGGGCCGGTTCTTCTTCATCGCCGCCGGCTGGGTGAACACCTCCAGGGCGCCGCCCGCGAACAGCGCCGCGCTCACGTAGTCGTACCACTCGGGGTTCATGTCGTCGATGTTGGTCTCGATCATGAACAGCCGCTGCGCCGGGATCCTGGTCTCTTCCTCCGCTCCGGCTGCGGCGGCCCGGCCCACCAGCAGCCGCACCACATTGGGAATGGAGCGGTCCGCGTTGCCGGCGCCGTAGCCGGTGGCGAGCAGGTCCATGGTGGGCAGCGGGCCGAACTCGGCGGCCAGTGCGGTGACCAGAGCCGCCCCGGTCGGCGTTACCAGCTCTCCGGTGACCTCGGCGCCCGTTACCGGCACGCCCTTCAGGAGCGCCACCGTCGCGGGCGCCGGCAGCGGCAGCCGCCCGTGCGCCGCGTCCACAAACCCGCGCGCCAGCGGCAGTGGCGAGCACACGATCTTCTGCACGCCCAGCAGCTCGAACCCGATCAGCACTCCTACCACGTCGACCATGGTGTCGATGCCGCCGAGCTCGTGCAGGTGCACGCGCTCGGGTGTGGTGCCGTGGATCGCTGCCTCCACCTCACCGAGGCGGCGGAAAATGGCCGCGGCGTGCCGCTTGATGGTGTCGCTGACGGCGCTCTGCTCGACCAGATCGATGATCTCCGGCACGTGTCGCTCGCTGGCGTAGTCGGTTACCTGCACGTCGACCTTGAGCGCCCCGATACCCACCTTCCGGACCCGGCGGAGCGACAGCGCAAACCCCGGCAGGCGGAGGTCGGCCAGCCGCCCTTGCAGTTCGGCTTCCTCGACGCCGGCATCGAGCAGCGCGCCGAGCAGCATGTCGCCGCTCACCCCGGCGATGCAGTCGATGTAGGCGATGGTCACGACGAGCCGGCGGGTGTCGCCCCCGCATCCGGCCGAAGCTCCGCAGCGGATGCGGGCGCCTGCCCGGCGGACTGCCGGCGGCTGCCGCTGTCCGGCGAGTTGCTGCACTCCTGCGCCGCCGGCTTGCCACGGCGATCGTGAGCGCCCGCCGGCGCCTGATCGGCGGCCCGCCCCGGACGCCGGGAGCTCGGCGCCGAGTCAGAGGCGGCGATACCTATCTGGCGGATGATCGCATGCGCCATCAGGGCCGCCCCGAACCCGTTGTCGATGTTGACCACCGCCACGCCGGCGGCGCAGGAGTTGAGCATCGCCAGCAATGGTGCGGCACCACCCAGGTGGGCACCGTAGCCGACGCTGGTGGGCACCCCGATCACCGGTGCCGCCAGCAGGCCGCCGACCACGCTGGTGAGCGCGCCCTCCATGCCGGCCACGCAAATCACCACCGCGGCGCGCTCCAGTTGCGGCCGCACCGCCAACAGGCGATGCAACCCGGCCACCCCGACGTCGTAGCAGCGCTCGACGCGCCCGCCCAGGAACTCCAGGGTCTGCGCCGCCTCCTCCGCCACCGGCAGATCAGACGTGCCGGCGGTCACCACCGCCACCAGCGGGTCCGATCCGCCATCTGCCTCTCCATGCTCCGCGCCACGCCTTACCAACTCGCCACCGGGACTGCGCTGCGGGTGCTCTGCCCCGCGCGGCTGGGAACCGGGTGCTGCGCACCCGCTGGCGCGCATCGGGCCGCCGGCAGCATGGTCCACACCGGCCTCGGCGGCGGCGGACGCAGTGCGCGTACCGTTGTGATCGAGCCGTCCGGTTGCCGCGGCACCTCCCGCGCCACCGCGCCCCGGCGGCTGCACGACCGAACGGGTCCCCGTGGGCCGCCAGCCCAAGGTGAGCAGCCGCGACACCGGGTCGTAGGACGCCTCGGGGATGCGCTCGCGCACCTGCCTGGCGAACTCGGGAGTGGCGCGGGTGCCAAGTGCGCGGCCGTGATGGGCGTGCAACCGGGAGAGAATCCCGGCTGCCTGCTCCGCGGTCTTTCCGGGACAGAACACCACCTCGGCCACCCCGGTGCGCAGGTTGCGATGCGTGTCGACGCGCGCGCCGGCGACCGAGACATCAACCGGAAAGCCGCGCAGGCGCTCGACTGCATCCTCCACCTCGAGACCGCGGTCACGCACTGCGGCCAGCAACTCGGCGAGCAGTTCCTCGGTCACGTCAGGTCTGATTTCATGACAGAACTTCGTTCAGGCTGCCGGAGCGGAATCCGTCGAGGTCGAGGGCCACGTATACGAAGCCGAGCCGTTTCAGCCGCTCCGTAATCGCGCCGCGATGCTCCATGACCGTGGCGACGGCGTCCGCCTCGACTTCCAGGCGCGCCACCGTGTCATGGTGGCGCACCCGCAACTGCCGGATCCCCAGCGTGCGCAGCACCGCCTCGGCGCGTTCCACCTGGCTCAGCTTCTCGTCGGTCACCCGCGAGCCGTAGGGAATGCGCGAGGCCAGGCACGCCGCCGCCGGCTTGTCCCAGATCGGCAACTCCAGCTCCCTGGCCATGGCGCGCACCTCTGCCTTGGTGACCGCCGCCTCCTGGAGCGGGCTGCGCACGCCCTGTTCGCGGGCGGCGCGCCGCCCGGGGCGGTGATCGCCCACGTCGTCGGCGTTGGTGCCGTCGACCAGGAAGCGGAAGCCCTCGCCCTCCGCGTAGCCGGTCAACACGTCGTACACGTTGGTCTTGCAGAAGTAGCAGCGATCGCGGGCGTTCGCCTGGTAGCGCGGATCCTCGGTCTCGCGGCTGTCCAGGAACACGTGCCGGATGCCGATGCGCTCCACCAGAGACGCCACCGCATCGCGCTCCCCGGTCGCCAGGCTCGGCGAGACCGCGGTCACCGCGATCGCCGCCCCGCCCAGACAATCGTGCGCCACCTTGGCCACCAGGCCGCTGTCCACGCCGCCCGACAGCGCCACCGCGACACTGCCCATGTCGGACAGAATCGCCTGTAGTTGCCGATGTTTCTGCTGCATGTGTCGTCCCGTTATACCACGTCGCAAGTCAGACGCGCTTCAGCTCGCGGCTGCGCCGGTCCGATCCGCCGAGCCGAACCGCTCGTGCAGGCGCTCTGTCCGATAGGCGAATATGCGGCGCAGATCCCCGACCACGAGCAGACGATTCACCAGCCGGCCGCCCGGCACCGCGTAGTCCACCTTGTCGCTGGCGACGACCACCGGTTCGCGGTCGGGGCGCCGCTCGCCCGCGAACCGGTGCTCGTGGATCCACACCCGGTAGGGACCGATGCGCTGCTCGTCGACGAACCGGAACGGCGGCTCCCAGACGGTGATCTCGCTCTGCCAGCGCACCGGCACGCCGCGCAGGCGCAGACGATATTCGAGGCGGGTCCCGGCTGCCATTGCAGGCGGCGGCTGCGTGACCAGATGGAAGCGAAGCCACTCGGGCGTCAGCACCTCCAGGTTGCGAGCATCGGAGAAGAACCCGAACACTTCTTGCAGAGGCGCTGCCAGTCGCACCGAACTGCGCAACTCATGCATCCGTGGCGACCACACGTTCGCTCCTTGCGACGCAGCCACCGGTAACGCGCACTCTCAGGCGGACTGCCGGTAGAGCGTACCGGCGGCGAACGCCTGCTCGAACTCCTCGTTGGAGCCGAACCGCCAGCCGAACGCCCGGTCCCAGATCGCCGGCTTCTCCATGCACAGGTACATGAACACCCGCTCCCGCCACGGCTCCAGCGCGCGGTACATGGTGCTGAACATTCGAACCTTGAGATCGTCCGGGTAGGTCAGCTTGCCGTGCGGATCCTTCACCAGCTCGGTCTGCAGGATGCGCGTCGGCTCGCCCCGGCGACGAATCTCCTTGATCACCGGCTTGATGAAGGTCACCGACCCGAACGACACGAACGATACCTCGTCCGGCGAGAACCCGGCGGTCAGCCGTCGCGCCAGAGCCGGATAGTCGTGCTCCCAGCCCACGTAGTGCACCATCGGGTGGAAGTGGAACGCCACCCTGACGCCGCGGTCGGCGACCCGCCGGGCCGCGCGCAGGCGCTGCTCCAGCGGGGCAGTGAAGTGCTCCTCGTGCTCGATCACCGGCGTCGTGTTGAGCGACCAGCTACACACCACGTTGGCGGGAATGGCGTGCGCCGGATCGACGAAGTAGGTGACGTTGGCTGACTTGGTCTTGAACTCCAGCAGCACGTCCGGATGCGCGCGGGCGAAGTCGCACATCTGATCGAGAATGCCGCCGCGGTTGCCCCACACCAGCGAGTCGGATGATTGTCCCGAGCCGACGTGGTAGAAGCGACCCGGCTCCAGGTCCAGGCTACGCAGCTTGGCGCCCAGATCCGCGTCGATCGCCACCCGGTCGCCGTAGAAAGTCTGGATAGTACAGTAGCTGCATCCGAAAGCGCAGTTCCTGACTGCGTCGATGGTCTTCAGATTGCAGCACAGGGTGCGGTCCGAGCGCACCGGACAGTCGCCGAACACCGCGTCCTCGGTCGTCTCCGAGACGACGTGCAAGTGCGGCCGCTGCGGCGCTGGCGGCGCCTCCGCGGCATAGCGGGTGGCCGACCGGCACAAGGTATCGAGGTACTCGCGCAGCTCCCCCATGAGCCGCTGCTTGCGAGCCCGTACCGTGCTCTGCCTGCCATCCGCTGGTGCGGGTCCGCCCGGGGCCCCGAATCGCCTCTCCGAGGCGCGCCACCACACCTCCAATCGCTGTTCCCCCCACATCTGCAGATCGCGTGCCGCCTCGCACAGCAGGCGCATCTCCTGGACAGTGAGGCGATAGCGCTCGTGAATCGCGCGCACCAAGCGCTGTTCCTCCGCCGGAAGCACCGCGAACAGGGTGCCGCGGGTCAGCAGATCCCAGCGCTCAGCGGGTCGAGCGAGCCGATCGAGAGAGGTCGTGACAGCCATGGAGCCGGTACCAGGAAGGTAGCCGAACCGCGCGGCCCAAGTCTACATCAGGCTGCCGGTCACTGGTCGACGCCCGCCTTGCGGACTGACCTACCCCTGCGCGCTCACATTCCTTCACGCCGGGCGCCTCTACCACTTGGCGGGCGTGCACCCATGGCACCGCATGGCACCCGGCCGGTTGACCGTGACCGGCGCGCAAGGCCAGCATTGCGGGTACAATCCCGTCATGGAGGAGTGCCCCTGAACAGCCATACCGCACCCGGACCACGCGGCGTCCCGTTGATCGGTAATGCTCTACATTTTCGCCGCGACCCCCTGGGGTTCCTGACCCGATCCGCGCGCGAGCATGGCGACATCGTGCGCATGACCGCGGGCCGGCAGGAGATGCTGTTCATCAACTACCCCTCGCTACTGGAGAGCGTGCTGGCCACCAACGCGCGCAGGTTCACGCGCAGCAAGTCGAAGCCATCTACCCGTCTCGACTACCTGCTCGCCGGCGGCGAGGACGTATACCGCGTGATCAACTTTCCCGGCGACGAGGATTTCTGGGTGCGCGAGCGGCATCGCTTCAATCCGCTGCTCAAGGGCAGCGCCCTGGCGCGCTACGGTCCCACCATGGTGCGCATGGCCGAGCGGCACATCTCGACCTGGCGCCAGGGCGAGATCCTGGAGGTGCACCGCGAGATGAGCCGGCTGTCGCTCGACATCGTATTGAATTCCCTGTATGGCGCCGATTATCCCGACCACCGCGACGCGATTCTCGACATCTGCGAGACGATCGTGCGCGACATCACCCACCGCGCCACCCATCCCTTTCAGGCGCCGCCGATCGTACCGACACGCGAGAACCTCAAACTGCGCAAGGCAGTGAGTGGCGGTCGCGCGCTGATCGAGCGCATCATTCGCGAGCACCCCGACGTGCACGACGGTGCCGGCGACCTGATCGACGTTCTGCGCCGCGCCGGCGATGCCGAGCCGGACCTGCTGCACAATCGCGAGTGGCGATACCAGATGGTGGCGCTGCTGATCGCCGGCCACGAGACCACCGCCGTGGCCCTGACCTGGACCTGGTACCTGCTGGCGCAGCACCCGTCGGTGGCCGAGCGGCTGATCGGGGAGGTGGACGCGGTCCTGGAAGGGCGACCGCCGACCAGGGACGACGTATCACGCCTGATCTGGTGCGACGCGGTGTTCAAGGAGGCGCTGCGCCTCTACCCGCCGGTGCCGATCATTCCGCGCATGGCGTATGAGGAGTTCATCCTCGGCGATTATCGAGTGGCGCCCGACACGGTGATCCTGATCTGCCCCTGGGTGACGCACCGCGACCAGCGATTCTTTTCCGAGCCGGAGCGGTTCCGCCCCGAACGCTGGATCGATGGTCCGGAGCCGCAGCGCTACACGTATCTGCCGTTCAGTGGCGGGCCGCGCACCTGCATCGGGCAGGGCTTCGCCACCACCGAATCGATCCTGGCGATCGCGCGTATTTCGCAGGATTACCGGCTCGACCTGATCGCCGGCGAGCCGCCGCGCCCGGCACCGTGGGTGGGGCTGCGCCCGCACAACGGCATGCCGATGCAGGTAGCCAGCCGTGCGTCGCGCTAGCGCCCCGAAGTCGCCGCCTTTGGACGCCAACGCCGAAAATCGATTCGCGCGTCATGAGGTATTCGCGCGCGGCTTCCTCACTCCGTGCGCAGCCGCACCCACCCTTGCGAGGCGACCCGGATCGCGGTCGATGGCTACCCCGATGCGCCGCTGTGGGTGCTGCGCGACGCCGAGCGGAGCCGCGGCAACTACCGGAGCGCTGAGCGGAGGGCGGAGGCGCTACAGGCCGAGCATGAACTGGAAGATGCGGTCGCGGAACCCCGGCAACGCCTCGTGCTCGAAATCGGGGAAGATCACCATCTCCTTGGACGCCGTGATCCTGTTGTAGGCGGCGAACTGCGAGGACGGTGGACACACCTGATCCATCAGCCCGACCCCCATCAGTACCTGCGCTTCGATGCGACCCGCCAGGTGCTGCACGTCGATATACCCGAGGCGCTCGAAGTAGTGCGCCTGCCGCGCGTGGGTGGGGTCGTACATGCGGAAGAAGTCGCGCAGCTCACGGTAGGCGCGCTCCGCCTGATCCATCTCCCATACCCGCTGGTAGTCGCTCAGGAACGGGTACACCGACGCCACGCGCCGGATGCGCGGCTCCAGGGCGGCGCACGCCAGAGTCAGGCCGCCGCCCTGGGACGCTCCCGTCGCGCCGACGCGATCGGCGTCCACCTCGTCGAGCCCCATGACGATACCGGCCAGTTGCACCGTATCGAGAAAGATCCGCCGGTACAGGAGCTGCTCCGGGCCGTCCGCCAAGCCACGGATGATGTGGCCGTACAGGGTGTTGCCGCGCACGCCGCCGGCGTCGTCGGAGCGGCCGCCCTGGCCGCGGCAGTCGAGCGCTGCCACGGTAATGCCGGCCGCGACGTAGCCAAGCATCTCCGTCCACTCCGGCGACTGGCCGCGGTAGCCGTGAAACATCAGCAGCGCCGGACCGGGAGCGGAGACCGCCGCCGGGCGCAGCAGCTTGGCGTGCACCCGCGCTCCGCCCGTGCCGGTGAAGTAGAGGTGGTCGCAGCGCGCGAAGGGCGCCTGAAACTGTGCCGGCATCAGTTCCATCGCCGCGTCCACCGCCGCCAGCTCCTGGTGAGCACGTGCCCAGTAGGCATCGAAGTCGGCGGGCCGGGGATTGGTGCCCCGGTAGTCCGCCAACTGGTCGAAAGGAAGATCGAACAAACCCGGCATAGTGGCCTCCTTGTTTCGTGAACGACTGCCACCGCGGGCAGGTATCCGTGCTGCGCAGCATAGCGCAGAACGGGCCGTCTACCGGCACCCCGAAGCATCGCCTCGGTCACTTCACTTTCACCGCATTGCCCTCACCCGGGATCACCGGCTGTTCGTCAAACAACTTGCGCACCTTCAGGCGGTCCGGTCACGGGCGCCGGGCAGACAACCTGTTGGACCGCAACGTCCGCATCTACTGCGGCAAGCTGCGTCATCTGCTGACCTCAGCCGGAGCGCTCCGCCTTCTCCAGGGCGCGGCGGGCGCCTTCGATGGCGCGGGCGCTCATGCCGCCGCCGAGGCCGGCGCCGCCGCCGCCGCCGCGCAGCCGGGGGTCGAGCAGGTCGCGGACCGCGTCGCCGAACATGTTCAGGCAGTACACGACCAGGGTGAGGGCCACGCCGGGCCACAGCGCCAGGCGCGGCGCCATCTCCATGAACTGGCGCCCTTCGCGGCTCAGCATGCCGCCCCAGCTCGGCACCGTGGTCGGCAGGCCGAAGCCCAGGAAGCTCAAGGACGCCTCGGCGATGATGATGCCGCCGATCGTGATCGAGAACACGACGATGACCGGCGCGGTGATGTTCGGCCACACGTGGCGCCCCAGGATGTGTCGGGGAGCGCTGCCGATGGCGCGCGCGGCCTCGAAGTAGGGGTTCTCCTTGATGCCGATGACGGCACTGCGAATCACGCGCGAGTTGCCGATGCCGGAAGTGACGCCGAGCACGACGATGATCTGCGGGATGCCCTGGCCGACGATGGTGATGATCGTCAGCAGCAGCAACAGGCCGGGGAAGGACATCCAGGCGTCGACGAAGCGCTGCATGAGAATGTCCAGCTTGCCGCCCACGAAGCCGGCCACGCCGCCGACCAGCAGCGCCACCAGCGTGCTCAGCACGGTGGCGGCGAAGCCCACGCCGAGCGAGGTGCGAGCGCCGTACACCAGCCGGCTCAACACGTCGCGGCCGAGCTGGTCAGTGCCGAGCAGGTAGGTGGACGACGGGTCGCCCAACCGGTCGACCAGGTGCATCTCGGCGAACGGGAAGGGCGCCAGGACGTCGGCCAGGATGGCGACTATCGCCAGTAGCAGAACCACCACCGCGCTCGCCGCCCCCAGCGGCCGCTCCCGCACCAGCCGCCGCAGCAGGTCGAGCAGGAATGTCCGGGGTTTCACCGGCCTACTCATCGCCCTGCAGGCGGCGCCACGGCGCCGCTTGCGGCCCATCCCCACCGTCCGCCAGGAGTCTGTCGCACGCGTCAGCCTCCTACCGGTACTGCACCCGCGGGTCCAGGTAGCCGTAGAGGATATCGATCATCAGGTTGATCGTCATCACCGCGGTCGCGAAGAACAGGTTGATGCCCGACACCAGCGGGTAGTCGCGCACGGTGAGCGCCTCCAGCATCAGTCGCCCCAGCCCCGGCAGCGCGAACATGTTCTCCATGATCACCGAGCCGCCGATCAGGATCGGGAGCTGCAGGCCGACCAGCGTCACCACCGGGATCAGCGCGTTCTTGATCACGTGGCGCAGAATGATCACCCGCTCGCGCAGTCCCTTCGCCCAGGCGGTGCGGATGAAGTCCTGGCGCAGCACCTCCAGCATCATGGTGCGCGTCATGCGCATCACGGTGGCCGACAGGTAGGTGCCCAGAATGAGACTGGGAGCAAGCATGTGGCCGAGGTTGCGGAGCGGGTCGTCGGCGAACGCCACCATGCGCAGCGGTGGCGCCCACGCCCACCAGATGGCGGGAAAGGTCAGCACCAGGGTGGCGAGCCAGAAGTTGGGCGTGGCCAGGCCGATGATGGCGATGGAGCGTCCGGCGTAGTCGCCCGCGGTGTCCTGCCGCACCGCCGAGTAGATGCCCACCGGCACGGCGATCACCAACCCGATGAGGATGGCGAGGACACCCAACTCGACGGTGATCGCCAGCCGGCCGATGATCTTCGCCTCGACGGTAGCCCCACCGAACAGCGAGTCGCCCAAGGTGCCGCGCAGGAGGATGCCGCCGAGCCAGCGCAGATACTGCACCGGCGCTGGGACATCGAGCCCGAGCATGCGCTCGACCCGCTCACGATCGAAGTGCGCCGTCCCGCCCTGGTCCTCCGCCACCCGGGCCATCATGGCGTCGACGACGTCGCCGGGAAGGAAGCGCACCGAGAGAAACACCAGGAGCGTCAGCAGCAGAAACGTCGGGATCAGCAGCAGGACGCGGCGGATGATGTAGGTTCGCATTGCAGGGGACTCAAGAGCGGGACGGCGGCATGTACCGCCATCCCACTTCGGCATGCGCCAACGGCGAAGCTGTTAGCAGCCCGTGGTGGAACCCGACGTCGCACCGAGAGCAGCCGGGATGCATCGCCGCTCGAATGCAGCCGGCGTTTCGCCACGGGCTGCGAGGTCAGAAGCCCATCTCCCGCTTCATATCCTGGTCGATCCAGAGCCGGGTCAGGAGCGTGGTGAACTGCCCTATCCCGATCGACACCTCTCCGTTGTAGCTCTTTATCCATGGCTGTGCGACGTTGAACTGCGGGACCGGACCGGGACCGTCGATATGCCAATGCTGACCAAGCGCGTACAGATTCGCCTCCTTGGTGAGCCGAACGATTTCCTCCAGCGTGGCAGCCGCCTTGGCGGCGTCGATCAGTGCGTCCATATGCGGGTCGTTGACGCCCAATCCGTCGTCGTTCAGACCGTAGGCGGAATTGGAGCGGTAGAACGATTCAAGGTTTGTGACATCCGCAGTCGGGTTGGAGTTTTCGCCGTGTGAGATTCCGTCCGAGGTATGTTCGCGGGCGATGGCCAGGGACTCCGCGGCGCCGTGAATGCTCATCTCGACGTCGACGCCGATCTCAGCCCAGTAGCCGATGACCAGCTCCGCGTAGTTCGCATCGTAGCGTTCGAAGTACTTCAGTTCGGTCTTGAAACCGTCGGGATAGCCCGCCTCGGCCAGGAGCTGCTTCGCCCGCTCCGGATCGTAGCGGTAGTACTGCTTGACCTCGTCCGGCCATTCGTCGAACGGCGTCCCGTAGGGGCCGTCGTTGTGCAGCAGTCCGTGCGACGTCGGGTCCGCATACCCCTTGAAGTAGGTGTTGGCGATGGTTTCCCGATCCAGCGCCATCTGCATGGCCTGGCGCACCCGGATGTCGTTGAACGGCGGCCGGCCCACGGTGATGAACCGGAAGGCGTTGTCGGACCGACCCGGTCGCTCCCACATCCTGATGTGGGGATCGGTCTTCTGCAGGCTCTCGACCTGGTCGATCGACCGCAACTGACTGTCGCCGCAGTTGCACAACATGTCGACTTGACCCGAACGCAGGGCTGCGATTCGCGCCGCCGGATCCGGCATGATCAGGGTGACGATCTCGTCGGCGTAGGGCAGGCGGTTGTCTGGGAACTTCTCGTCGAACCCCCAGTAGTTGGGGTTCTGGGTCCAGGTCACGGAGCTGCCTTCCACCAGGTCGGTCAGCTCCATCGGCCCGGTACCTACCAGGTTCATGCAATCCTGGATGTCACCGTGCTCCCGGATCACCTCCGGCGGGTAGATCCAGGCGATCCACATGTTGAGCAGCGCGGACCCACTGCCGTACGCCGGAACTGACTTCAAGGGCCAGATGTCGTCCGGCTCTGCCAGCTTGAAGACCACCGTCGATGCGTCGGTGGCCGTGACCGATTCCACCTTGGGGTATTGGCCGGCGTGCGGCGAGGCTTCGCTGAAGCCGCTGCCGAGCCCCAGGATGCGATGATAGTTGAACTCGACGTCGCTGGCGGTCAACTCGCGACCGTTCATCGGCGCCTTGTCATGCCAGTGAACGCCGGAGCGGATGTGGGCGATGATCGTAGTCGCATCCGGCGCTTCCCAACGCTCCGCCAACTGTCCTCGCATGGTGGATAGCGGATAGGAAAAGACCCGCAGGTCGTCCTCGCTCCGGTCGACCCCCCAGTTCGCGACCGTGAGCTGTTCGGTGACCACGCCGACGAAGTGATGTGACCAGCCGCTGTTCGCCCAGGCATCGCAGTGCTCGCCGGTGCCGGTCCGGCCGTAGATGAGGGTCCCGCCATACTCGGGCGCGGTCACCATCTCGCCGGTGGTGGGGTCGAGCACCATCTCCTTCTCGGCCGGGGCGGCCTGCTCGCCCTCGGCGGCACCGAACGTAATGACAGCCACCAGCGCGAACGCCAGTGTCGACAAACCGATTCTGAAAACGCAGTTCATGAGAAGAACCTCCGATTCTCGATCGAGAGCACTCACTGATCTTGCTCCGGCCCCTCGCCTGCTCTCGTGGTCCCTGCCGCGCTTGCAGTCTCCGGCGCAAGCGGTCCGACGAGGGCGACAACCTCGCACTCACCCGGGACGATCGGCCACCACCGGGGCGACCGGTATCCGGGCGGTGGACTATCGCTGGAACTTCACGGGCACCTCCTGTACGGGTAAGAGACTGTCACACACCCGTGCGGCAGTCAAAGCAC
>CAYFXT010000014.1:18209-22071 GCA_964346995.1 uncultured Spirochaetaceae bacterium
GGCACCTCCTGTACGGGTAAGAGACTGTCACACACCCGTGCGGCAGTCAAAGCACTCTTGGAACGCCATCGGCCTGGACGAGAACCAGGGTCTGGGGTACCTCCACAAGGAACCGTTTTTTCATGGCCGGTTCCAAGCGCAAATAGTAGCCGGCCTCTCCGCCTTCACCGGCCCGGAGGATCAATCCAGCAGCTACACCACGGTTCACTTACCTGGTACTCGCGGCCGTAGCGAGCCAGACCCGGCACTCCTGCCACAGCGAGTGATAGGCTGCGGTGGCCTGCACGGCCGGGAGGTGGGAGACGATCGGTCTGCGCGTCTCGCCCATGCGTTCGATCTCGGCACGGTACGGAATCGTCGTGTTCAGGAACCTCGCGTCGCGGCGTCGCAGCTCCACCATCGCTTGCCGGTGCAGGCGCTTGCGATCCTCCACCATGGAGAAGAACGGCACGATGCGCTCGCGCCCGACACCGGTCTTGGCGGCCAGCACGAGCAGCTCCTCGTAGCCGCGGATCGCCAGCGGCGCCGGTACCACCGGCACCAGTAGCAGATCGGCTGCGCGCAGCACATGCTCCGCCAGCCGTCCGGCACCAGGCGCGCAGTCGAGCACCACCCACCGGTACGAGCGGCGCGCCTTGTGCAGCACCGAGCGAATGCCGCCGCGGCGCCGGTTGGCCGGCCCGAGCAACCGTTCCAGGTGGCGCATTCCCAGCCGCGATGGCACCAGTTCCAATCCCCGGTAGGGGGTGGCTACCGCCTGCGACGCCAGGTTGGCGCGTCCGGCCAGCAGGTGTTCCGGCTTGCGGCGCAGCGTCGCCTCCTGCGCCAGACAAAATCCGGCCGCGCCCTGCGGGTCGAGATCCCAGAGCAGGACCGGCGGGTCGCTGTGCGCCGCCAGCCACGCCAGATTGACCGCCGTGGCGGTCTTGCCCACCCCGCCCTTCACGCCGGCGAGCGCTACCACCGTCACTCCGGCAGTTCCTGCAGCGCCCGCCGCAGCCGATCGCGCTGCCCGGGCCACTGTTTCTGAAACGCGCGTGCTGCCCGACGCTGCCCCTGCTGCAGCGCCGTGATCATCCGCGCTGTCAACTCCGGCGCACCGGTGCCATCGTCAGGCCCCGCAGGCGGCAGGCGCGACAGGGCACCGCGCAGCTCGGTTTCCGCCACGGCGTCATCGTTCAGGTCGCCGAGCGCGGTCTGGCCGGTGGCGCACACCGATACCACGGCTTGCAGCGCGCGATTGTCACGCCGCCGCGGCAATGCGCCCGCGAACAGCTCCGCCGTGTAGCGCAACCGCTTCATCCGCAGCCGCAGGCGGTGCAGGTCGCACACCGGTACGTCAGCGCGCTTGCGCGCCGCGTCGCCGCTGCGGACTACTTCGGCCGCCGCTTCGTGCAGCGCCACGCCGGCGACCCGCTCCACGGGTCGGTCGCCGACACCGCCGGCGGACCAGCCCGACAATTGCTGCACGAGGCACCCGGTGGCCGCGCTGCGCAACGCCGCCGGGACCGGGCCGCGCAGTGCTGCCCGGCGCTCCCGCAGAACCCTTCCGAGCGCCCCGAAACCGCCGTCTGCGGCGCCGCTT
The DNA here is from genome assembly GCA_964346995.1 of uncultured Spirochaetaceae bacterium. Lineage (GTDB taxonomy): Bacteria > Spirochaetota > Spirochaetia > SZUA-6 > Bin103 > Bin103. The sequence goes on from CAYFXT010000014.1 coordinate 19,795, forward strand.
CTGGCCCATCCGGTCTTTCCGCCAGGAGTCCGTAGCAATCCGACAGATTCCTCGAGACGACGTTCGGCCACCTCACAGCCGGCTGCATCCGGCGCTCGCCGTGGCCGTACCGTCGTGGCCAAATCCCCGAGTCGTACCATGAGGAGATCCAGGTCGCGCACCGGCCCGAGCAGCCGGGCGATGGAACGCAGGCGGCCGCTCAACTGCCGCGCCGTCGGGTCGCCATGCGCCGCAGCTACGCGAAGCGCGAAACGGGCACGGCGGGTCGCAACCCGGGCATCGTGTACGTACTCGGGGTGGCGGTCGTCAATGATGCCGTCGAAGCAGCTTGCCAGCCGTAGACCCTGCAGGCGGATCACCTTGTCGAGCACCGTGGTCAGCGAGTCGGAGCGCCGCACGGCCAGGAGTCGCGGCGCCGGCAGGCCCGGCGGCAGCCGCCCGATCGACCGCAGACCGGTAGTCAGCGGATCCCACCGCGCCGCCGGCCGGCCGCGTTGCAGCCCGAACGCGACGGCATGCTCGTCCAACACCATGCTCAGGTAGGCGCGGTGTTGGCGCGCACCATCGTCCTTCTCGACGTTCCAGCACGTCGCGAGCTGCACGACCGGCGAGCCGGTGCCTTTCACGGCGTCGCGGGGCGCCGCCGATGCGCCACGACCGGGCGGCACGACGCGCTGCCGGCCGGTGGGCGGCACCGTGCCCGCGAAGCTCCAGCGTTCCACCACCACGGCAAGCTCTCGTGTGCCCAGACCGCGCAGCCGCAACACGGCACCGGTCCGCAACGCATTCAGGACGGGGTGCAGCTCGGACTCATCGGGAAGCCACGGCGCGACGCGCTGCAGATCCGCCAAGCTTCCGGCGTTCATCCACGGCTCGCCCTTGCCGCCGAAGCGCCACGTCGTCTGTTCGGTGCCCAGCGCGCGTACCAGCCGGCCGTCGCGCGCGAACACCGCACCCCCCTGCGTATCGAGGAACAGCAGCGACTCGCTGATTGCCTGCCGCCGCAGCACCCGGAACCCGATCGCTTCCAGGTGTCCAACCAGAGCGTTCGGCGGTGCCCATGCAGTTGTGCGCTCCAAGTCACACAGCATGTTCGGCCACGGCGTCCCTTGTCAAACCGGCTGCCTCACCCCTTACCCCAACTGTTTGACAGCAGTTCTGCTGTAGCGATAGGGTGGTGGTTCATCGACATCCACAACACGAGTGCGGAGGTTCTATCGTATGGCTGATAGCGCGGTTACGTTTCCCCGCGACCGGCGCGGCGAATGGGTTCCCGGGCAACTGCCCAAGCCGTCGCCGGCATTTTCGCGGCCGTGGCGGATCAAGCATGCCCTCAATGCCGTGTTCGGCTTCGAGGGCATGCTCGGCTGGCAATCGATGATCTACATCGGCCTCACCGTGGTAAGCTGGCTGTTCCTGACCCCTGACATGGCGCGCATGCGCACCTTCGGGATCGGCTGGATCGCAGAGCTGTACCTGCGCAACGCGGCGCTGCTGCTGCTGATCGCGGGGCCGCTGCACCTGCGGCTCTACGTGCTCAAGTCACAGGGCGACCGCTTCAAGTTCAACGCCCGCTTCCCGACCAGCGGCAACAGCAAGTTTCTGTTCGGGAGCCAGACCTGGGACAACGTGTTCTGGTGCTTCGCCAGTGGGGTCACCATCTGGACCGCGTTCGAAGCGCTCAGCCTGTGGGCGTATGCCAACGAGATCCTGCCGTGGGTGGAGTTCCGCACCAACCCGGTCTACTGCGTGTTGATGTTCCCGGTGATCCATCTGTTTCGACAGGCGCACTTCTACTGGACACACCGGCTCACGCACTGGAAGCCCTATTACCGGGCCGCTCATCACGTTCACCACCGGAACGTCAATCCGGGGCCGTGGTCCGGGTTCTCGATGCATCCACTGGAGCACCTGATCTACCTGTCCGGCTTCCTGCTGCATTGGATCGTGCCATCCCACCCGATCCACATGGTGTATCATCTGCTCCACGCCGGACTGACGCCGGCCAACGGACACAGCGGCTTCCACCGCATCGAGGTAAAGGAGAAGCCCAACGTCAAGAGCGGTGACTACTTTCACTACCTGCATCACCGCTACTTCGACTGCAACTATGGCTCTACCTCGATGCCGCTCGACAAGTGGTTCGGCAGCTTCCACGACGGTTCGCCCAAGGCGCACGAGGCGATGCGCGGCCGCCACCGGCGCATCAAGCTGGGCCGCAAGCACGACAGGACGCAGGCTGCAGCCGGCGCTACCCCCGATTTGCGGTAGTCATGA
>CAYFXT010000015.1:0-21856 GCA_964346995.1 uncultured Spirochaetaceae bacterium
GAGATAGGCAGTCTGGGGGTAGCCACGCCCCAGTGGCGGCAGGTGGGGCACACTTCGGCGGCGCCAGCTCGTACTGCCAACACAGAACGGGGATGGCCCCCCGTCGGTGCCGGCTCGCGCGGCGGCGTGCGCAGGGCTCAATCCTGCGCCAGCGTCAGAACCTGAACTGCAGGCGCGCCGCCGGAGATCAGGACGGAGGCGCATTCGTGCGCCGTCGCTCCTGTGGTGTAGACGTCGTCGATCAACAGCAGCGGCCGGTGCGGCGGATGCTGCCGCAACCGGAAGCGGCCGCTCATGTTCTCGCTGCGGGCGGCGCGCCCGAGCCCCTTTTGCTGGCGCCCGCCGCGCCGGTGCAACAGGCGAGCTACCGGCAGATGGTGGATGGTTGCAAGCCGGCGGGCGACCAGATCTACGGTATCGTACCCGTGGCGGCGAATGCGCCGGAGCCGTGCGGGCACCGGGACCACCACGGATCCTCGGTATGCCGAGCCGATGCGTCGCGCGAGCAGGTCGGCGAACAGTCGTCCCAGCCCGGTGCGCGAAGAAAATTTGAATTCATGCAGCAACTCCCGCAACAGTCCGCCGTAGTCGAACAGCGCTTCGTGGGAAGCGAACGCCAGCTCGCGGTCACGACAGCGCAGGCATGGCGTCTCCTGTTCCGGGACGACCGAGCCACCGCACCGGAAGCAGTACCCGGACGCGCCGCGCAATTCACCATGCAGCAGTCGACGACAGCACCCGCACAGCGGAAAATCGCCCTCGCCCACCGGCAACTCGCCGCCACAGCCGGTACACGGCTGGGGAAACAGCAGATCGAGAGCGACCGTCACGAGGCGCGACCGGGCGGGGCAGCTCACGGCTCGCTCTGCTCGCTCGCGCGCAACTCGCGTTGCCAGCGCGAGAGCAACTGCAGCGCCGCCAGCGGCGTGGTAGCATCGACGTCGAGCGTGGCTACGGCGCGGCCTACCAGTTCATGCGGGGAAAACAACCCCGGCTGCCGATAGTCGCCGGCAGGAGAGTCCGCCGTTGGCGGTGGGGCCTCGGTCCGCGGCTCCGGCGCCGGGGCGAGCGGCGCCGCGGCGTGCAGCTCCACGAGCAGCTCCCGGGCACGTGCTACCACCGCGTCCGGAACTCCGGCCAGCGCCGCGACGTGCACGCCGTAGGACTGGTCGGCGGCACCCGCCGCCACCCGTTTCAGGAACACCACCTCGCGGCCATCGTCGACCACCTGCATCGAATAGTTGGCGGCGTGCGGATGGGTGAGCTGGGTAACCTCGCGCAGATGGGTGGCGAACAGGGTCTGCGCCCCGACCGTATCGAGCAGGTACTCGCACACTGCCCATGCGATGGCGCGCCCATCCTCGGTACTGGTGCCACGCCCTATCTCGTCGAGGATGATGATGCTGCGCTCGGTGGCGGCGCGCAGGATGCGCGCCGTCTCGTTCATCTCCACCAGGAACGTCGACTCGCCGCGAGCCAGATTGTCGCTCGCCCCGACACGGCAGAAAATGCCGTCGACCACGCCGATGCTCGCCTCCGCCGCCGGCACGAACGAGCCGAGCTGCGCCATGAGTACGATCAGCGCGGTCTGCCGGAGGTAGGTGGACTTGCCCGCCATGTTGGGTCCGGTCAGCACGACGAATCGCGTTCCCGCCGGATCGAGCCGCAGATCGTTGGGCACGAACGTTCCCGCCGGCAGCATCGCCTCCACCACCGGGTGGCGGCCCTCACGTATCGCTATGCCACTGCCGGGCGCGGTCAACGTCGGCCGTATGTAGCCACCCACCGTCGCCGCCAGCGCCAGGCTCTGCGTGAGGTCGAGACCGGCCACGCCCCGCCCCAGAGCCAGCAACGCGGGAACCTCGGCGGCCACCTGCTCGCGCAGCGCCACGAACCGGTCGCGTTCCAGATCGCGCAGCTCCTCGCTGGCGGCGCTGATCTCGCTGTCGAGCTGAGCCAGACGCTCGGTAGTGAACCGCTCGACTCCGACCAGAGATTGGCGGCGCATGAAGTAGCTTGGAACGCGCGCTGCCTGCGCATGGGTAACCTCGAGGTATCTCCCCAGGACCCGGTTGTGGCGCAGGCGCAGACCGGCAATGCCGGATGCCTTCCGCTCCTGTTCGAGGTATGCCTGCAACAGGACCTCGGCATCGTCCGCTACGGTGCGTACTCGGTCCAGCCGCGCATCATGGCCCGGGCGCATGATTCCACCCTCCGTAATGGACAACGGCGGCTCGTCCACCAGCGCTTCTTCGATCAGCACCGCCACCCGATCCACGGCCTCGGCCGCCCGCACGAGGGGGGATGGCAGCGTCTGGCCGGCCGCTCCGCCGCCGCTGCCATCCTCGCCGTGCAGGAGGCGGGCGGCTTCCTGGGCGGCGCGCACGCTGGCGGCAATCGTGCGCAGGTCACGCGGGTGGGCACGGGCCACGGCGACGCGACCCGCCAGCCGCTCCAGGTCGGAGACCCGGCGCAACCGTTCGCGTACCGCGGTGAGGACGTGTTGGCGGCGGTACAGCCCCTCGACCGCGTCGAGCCGCGCGCTGATCGCCGCGCGTTCGCACGGTGGCTCGAGGATCGCGCGGCGCAGCATGCGGGTGCCCATGGGAGTGCGCGTATGGTCAAGCACCGCCAGCAGGGTTCGCTCGCGCGACCCATCCTCGAGGTTGCGGACCAGCTCCAGGCTGCGCTGCGCGGTTTCGTCGAGCATGACGAAGGAAGCGCGTCCGTAGCGCTCGATACCTTCCAGGTGGGCCAGCGCGTGGCGCGCCGTCTGGCGCGCAAAGTTGATCAGCATGCCCGCCGGCGCCAACTCCGGCGAAGCGCGGCGCAGCCCGAACGCCTTCAGGTTGGCTACCTGGAACAGCTCGCACAGCGTCTCGTAGCCGGCGTCTACGTCGAACTGCCAGTCGGGATAACGCTGCACGACGGTGGATCGCGGCGCGTGCTGATGAACGGCGCGGGCCACTTCCGGCGACTCGTCGAGCAACGACTCCTGGGCGAGCAGTTCGCGCGGGACGAGGCGTGCCAACTCGTCCGCCAGCCGCGCCGCGGCATCGTCCAGGCGAAACGACGTGGCGCGGAACTCGCCGGTCGACACGTCGAGCGCGGCGAGCGCCACCTGCCGCCGCTCGGCGGCGTGGCGCCGGCCGCGCGCGATTGCCGACACGCATCCCACCGCAACGAGAAAATTGTTGCTGCCCCCGTCGAGTAGCTCCTCGTCGAGCACCGTTCCCGGCGTGACGACCTCCACCACCTCCCGCTGCGCGATGCCGCGGCCGGCGCCGGGCGGCGCGGTCTGCTCGCACACCGCCACCCGGCGCCCCGCCTTGAGCAGGCGGGCTATGTAGGAGCGGGCCGCGTGGTGCGGGACGCCGCACATCGGCACGCCGTTACGCTCGGTGAGGGCGATTTCCAGCAGCTCGGCCGCTTCACGGGCATCGGCATCGAACATCTCGTAGAAGTCGCCGAGCCGAAAGAAGAGGATTGCATCCCGATGGCGGTTCTTCAACCGTCGATACTGAGTCATCATCGGGGTGGTCGGGGCGGCAGCCATTGGGGAGCGGTTACCTGATTCGGTGGCGCTGGCGAAGCGGCTTCAATCCGCCGGCCGTGCTCCGCCAGCTTCGAGGTAGGATTGCAGGATCAGGGCGGCCGCAATGCGATCCGCCATGCCCTTGGAGCGCGCCCGGCGCGCCGATACATTGCCCGCCAGCAGCCGGCCGGCCGCCACCGTCGTGCAGCGTTCATCGCACAGTTCGACCGCGTACCCGGCGCCGCGCAACTCTTCCGCCACCCGCTCCGGTAACCGCGCGGCGGTCCCGGCCGTGCCGTCGGCCTGCAATGGATGCCCGATCACGACCAGAGAAACCTGCTCGGTGCGCGCCAGCTCGACCAACTCGGCAACCAGACGGCGCACGCCGCGATTTGCGATCGTGGCATGGGGGGATGCAATGCTCTGCGTGGCGTCGGTCAGCGCCACGCCGACGCGCCGCGCGCCAATGTCCAACCCCATGATTCGCATCACCACCTGAGTCAGTTGCGCCTCACACGTCTGCCAAGCTCGGCGATGACCAGATCGGTGACGTCGATTTCCGGTACGTAGTACAACAGCGACACGTCGTTCTTGTCCAATACCAGCGCCAGGCCCTCCGACTCGGCCACGAATTCGATTGCGGTTGCCAGTTCGCCGAGGAACGCGTCCGATTCCGCCAACCCGGCCTGTCGCTGACTGAGCTGCCGGTTCTTGACGGCCACGAAATCGCGCAGGTGTTGGCCCTGCGCGTGGATCTGCTCGTCGAGCCGGAGCGCCTGCTGCACCCGCCCCGCCTGCTCGGCCTGCACCTTGCGCTGCTCGAGTTCGAAGAGCTGCGCTTCCAACCGCGCCTGCTCAGCCTGTATGCGATCGCGTTCGGTGTGCAGTTCGCGTACCGCGGTCGATTCGCGAAAATAAGCGGTGGTGACGCGCTGCAGGTCCACCAGACCGACGTTGGTGATCAACTGCTCCGCGATCGACACGCCGCAGGTGGCAAGCAGCAGCCCGCCGCACAGTGCCGTCCGCGCGATCAAGGCAGTCCGCGACCAGTGCCATCCGGGCGTTCTCTTTCCCGGCCCGGCGATCTGCCGGAGAAATCCCAGCGCCCCGGAAGCGATGCCGGCGGCGTCGCTTCCGGCCCAGCCCACCTGCTCAGAAAACATCCCCTCCGAGAGAGATTACGAATTGCCACTCGTCGAGACGGAACAGATCGAGACTTTCGTCCGGTGGTTCCGGGTTATCGATCACCTTGAACGTGTTGGCGAAGTAGAGCCGGATCGGAAACTGCGGAATCACCAATCGCAACCCCGCGCCGAGGCTGAAGTGAAAATCCTCGATGTCGGTACGCCCGATATCGTCGAGTTCGTTCCACAGTACGGCGCCGTCGGCGAACAGTACCGTCCAGAGCAGACGCGGATCGATCGCCATCCGCAACTCCACCGCATTCTCCCAACGTGCCCGGCCGCCGCGCACCACGTCCCAGCCACGTGCCACGCGTATCCCGTCGATCGCAAGCAGATCGGTGGTGCCGTCGGTGACCAGGTAGCGGTCTCCGTCCGGCACCCAGAACTGCGGCAATATCGCTGAGAAACCGGAGTGCGCGGCGAGCACGATCTGCAGATCCCAATTGATCGACACCGGAGCCTTTACCAGCGTGACGAAGCCGTCGGTGCGGCTGTTGAGGCGAATGAAGTGGCGATCTCCGTACAGGAATCCTCCGGTGAAAGAGGCGCCCTGCGACAGCAGGAACCCCTCGGTGGGATTGAGGAAGATGTCGCGACTGTCCAACGCTACGCCGGTATCCAGGCGGTTCACCATGACCCAGTTCTGGCGGTCGCTGCGGATCGTCTGCTCGAACGGCCGGTAGATGGCGGTGTCGTAGGTCAGGAAGCGCAAGGTTGACGACAACCCGCCGCTGAATCGGATGATGCCCGCGGCGGTCGGAATGCGATAGCCGGTGGTGGTGCCGATGATGACGTCCCACTCCGTGTACTCCATCGCGTAACGGTCAGCCACCGACTCACCGTCATCGCGGGCGCGCTCCCACTCCTCCCTGCTCTCGTAGGGGTCGGGCGCCGCCTGGTCCGGATCATCGAAGATGGGCGGCAGAATGTCCTGGTACACGTGACGTACGACGGCGCGCTCCAACCCCAGGCTTACCCCTCCCGACCAGCGGTGTCCGAACAGCCACGGCTCACCGAACTCGAAGCTGAGGGACTGCTTGACCGGCGACAGCTCCAACCCCGCGCCGATGGTCTGCCCGGTTCCTCCCAGATTGCGTTCATTCCAGCGCACGGTGGCGGCGAAGGGGAAATCGGAGCCCCCGATGGTCACGCCGAAGTTGATATCGGCGGTGCTCTGTTCCTCCACCGTCACCACCACGTCCATCAGGCCGTCGGCGCTGCCGGGCGGCGTATCCGGGGTTACGGCGGAGAAGTATTGCGTGTTGTACAGATTGCGCAGCCCCTGCAGAATCGCCGTCCGGTTGAACACGTCGCCGACCTCGAACGGGAGTTCGCGCAGTATGACGTGATCCCTGGTCTTCTCCGCGCCGCTGATGATGATGTTCTCGATGTGGGCGCGCTCCCGCTCCGCGATGACGACCCGATACTCGATACGGCGTTCGGCGTCGTCGCGCTCCTCCGACAGCTCGAACAGGTTGAATATGTAGCCGTTCTCGAAGTAGAGGTCCTGAACGCGCACGTAGTCTGCTTCCACGACCTCCCGGTTCACCTCGCCATCGGCGCGGTGGCGGATCAGCCGGCCGAGCTCTTCGGCGGAGAAAATCTCGTTCCCTTCGAAGAACATGCCGCCGTACGAGTACTGTTCGCCCTCGACGATGTAGATGGTAAGCGTCAGTGCACGCCGTTGCTGGTCGTCGGCGACCTGTAGCTCGCGCTCGACGCGCTCTACCCTCGCGTCGACGTAGCCGTGCGAAGCGTAGTAGGACTCGATGATCTTCCGATCCTCCTCCAACGTCGCCTCGCGAAACGCGCCACTCTCGAACAGCGACCGCCTCCTGGTGCGCATCCGCCCCCGCAACGTGCTTTCGGATGCGAACTGGTTGCCGACGAAACGAATCTCTTCGACGGTTACCGACAACCCTTCGCTCACCTCGAGCGTCACGGTGACTTCGCCGGCTTCTTCATCGCGGACCGTGGAGCTGCTGACCGTGACGTCGGGGAATCCGCGGGACACGTACAGGGCGCGCACTGCCGCCTCGTCCGCGTCGAGCTTGATCGGGTCGAAGACATCGCCGCGGGCCAACTCCATCACCTCCAGCACATCCGTACTGCGGACGCGACGGTTGCCGACCAGCTCGATTTCCGCTATCACCGGACGCTCCAGGACCTGAAACTCGACGATCACCGCAGACTGGTCGTCATCCGCGGCAATGGCGTTCGACTCCATGCTCTCGAACAGGTCGGTGGCATACAGCTTGCCCTGCAGCTCCCAGAACAGCTCCAACGTAAAGACCTGCTCGACGTAGGGTTCCACGATTGCTCGCAGGTCGCTCTCGGCAACGTGGCGCAAGCCGCTGAATTGAATACCGGCGATCGGCTTGCCCAGGTACCAGTCGCCGCTGTCCTGGGCGAATACCACTCCTCCCCCGACGAAGGCGCCCAGCAACACCGCAACTACGGCGCATGCAGTACGACGCCATGCCGGGCTCATGCGTGGCCGCCGACGAACCGATACGGGCTCAGTCAATAGCGCCATCCCCAACGCAGTGTGATGGCGTTATCGGTAACGAAGAGAGTATTTGCATTACGTGGTAGAAAGGACCATTCCAACATGAAGAAGGGCGTCGCCCACTCCAGGCTCAACTCGATGTCGGAGAGCAACGGGGGCTCACTCGAAGGGGAGTCCCCGGAGGTATCGAGCCGGAGCAGCATGGTGAGGAACAGATCACTACCCAGGTACTTTCCGAAAGAGAGGGAGGTATTGTCAAGAGGATTCCCTACCACGCCTCCGTCGCGGTCGTTGTCTGCGGTAGCAAGTCCATCCAGCACAAGATTTTGCACGAACGGAGAACGGATGCTCACCATGTCGACGCCGAGCGTTTCGCGCAACGCGCGCTCCACCGGCTGGAGCAGGGCCACCTGCGCCAGGAGATCGCCGGAAAAGGCGGCCGCGGACAGTCCCGCGCCGCCGGTCACTTCGGCGCCCCCTCCGGCGAGCGGGTCGCGCACCAGGGCATCGATCGCCAGCGCGCTCGGCGGATCGGAGGAGAGGCGAACCGTATCCGGGCTGAACCGGCTCAGGGTAGTGTCCGCCTCGAGAATGATCCGCACCGGGTCGCCGGCGGCGCCTCGTTCGCGCGTCTCCGCGCGTACCTCCAGGCGGGGATCGAAGCGGTTTTCGTTCTCGGCGAAACCGATGCGTCCCTCGCGCAGACGGAACTGCCGGTTGAAGTAGAACAGATCTCCGCTGCGGATATCGACTTCGCCGTTCACGGAGAACCCTTCGGCAGCGCCATGGTAGCCGACCCGAATCTGCTCGGAGGGGACCAGCATCACGCGCAGCATCGGGAACTGCGTCGATGGCCAGGTAAACTGCACGCCGCGTCCGGTGGTGATGGCCAGATCCACCTCCAACGAACCCCCGGGCGCCTGTTCCGCTACCTCGCCGATGGAAATGTCTGCGCTGACCACCTCCAACTGGCCGGATACCGACACCTGGTCGCCTGCGCCGGCCACCGCGATCGTGCCGCTTGCGTGGCCGTCGAACAGCATGGGGCCGAACTGGTAATCGACCGCCACTCCGTCGGCGTCCGTGGTGGCAAGCTGCAACGCGAAGCTGCTAGGAACCCAGTGCTCCACTGTCGCCGCACCCCGCAGCGTAACCGGCAGTGCCGTTCCGGTCTCGGAGGCGAAGCCGGAAATCGACACCTTTTTTTCCTCCATGCTGAGATCGACGGTGAACGGCCCCACGACCTGCGGCGACAATGACGACGCGACGCTGCCGCCGGTCACCCGGACCTCACCCCAGAAGTCGGGATCGTTCAGGGGGCCGCCGACTCGCGCACTGCCCCGCGCCCGGCCCGACTCGACGGTAATCGGCGCTCCACTCAGCAAGGTGTTGATTGCCGTTGCGTCAGCCTCTTCCAGCTCCACGGTGGCGGTAATCTGACCGTCGGCAATGGTTCCTTCGGCGGTGCCCTGCAACGGGTAGGGTCCGTCACCCACCGCGATCCGGAACCCTCCGATCGTGGAAATGAAACCCGTGAACGCCCCGTGCGGCCCGCCGTCGAAGTGCACGACCAGTTTCGCATCCGCATCTGCGCCGGACTGCCGCCCGCTACCGGTTGCGCCCTCATGCCTCATTATGTGCAGCGCCAATTGCCAGTCCTCGAACGCCTCATCCGCGACTTGCAGGGCGCTGGTGTACAGCGTGGCGCGTACGCCGCCGGCAAACGCATCCTGCAGGCTGCGCCCGTCGCCAACGCCGAGGTCGTCCGCGGTGAGCCTCAGGTGGGCGGCGACCGCCTCGCCGAAGTATTCCGCCCGGTAGTCGGCGTCGAACGATACCGTTCTGCGCTTGCCGTCGTAGCGCATCACCCCGGCACTCAGGTGATGGCTGAGCAGATCGAAGGTGAGGTTGTCGATGTCGAGATTGCCATCGGCGAATGCAACGCTCGCGGTCAGCGAAACCGCATCGGCGTTGAACCGACCGTTCTCCAGATCCAGCTCCGCGTGCCACGCCAATTGGTCAGGCGGTCCGTTAGCGGTTACGCTCGCCCGCAGCGCTCCGCTGACCGGGAACTCCCCGAACCGTGCCAGGGGCACGCCGCGAATCTCGGCGGCGGCGTTCAGCACTCCTTCGGTGATCGTCATGGTGGCCGCGTATTGCTCGCCCTCGTCGGCAGCGAACAGCGTCAATCGGCCGGCGACGCCGTCGGTCTGCCCGGCATAGGTGACGCTGCCGCTCCCGGACAATCGCAGCTCGCCGCCGCGCAATACGAGCGTCACCGCTTCGCTGCCCAGCGTCCATCCGCCGGTAGCGGCCAGAGTGCCATCGAACGCCATGGTGACCTCCAGCGGGGCGATCGATGACGATACCGGAATGGGCAGTCCAGCCACCGAGCCGCGGAACGAAACCACCTCGTCATCGCCATAGGTGGCCGCCAATCGGAGTTGGTGACTGCCTGTGACGGTAAGCCCGTCGCCGGTCCGGTGCGTAGCGCGCAGTTGGTAGGGAAGATCGTCGATGCTGAGGTTGGCCGCCATTTCGAGCCGTTCCTCAGCCGGAGTCATCCGCGCATCACCGCGCAGCCTCAGGCCTCGCCAACGCCCCACCAAGTCCTCGATCAGCCACCCACCGGTGTCGCGCTCGACGCGCAGGCGAAGCCAGGTCTCGGAATCGGAACGGTCCCGCACCCGCACCGAAGAGCGTTCCAGGTGCAAGGTTGCGAAGTTCGTGGTGGCAGAGAGGTCGGCGCTGACCAGCAGCGGTTCGAGCGTGGCCATCAATCCCACTTGGCGCCGGTCGGGGGAGGTGGCAAGGCGATACAGGTTGGCCGCAGTCACGTCGCTGAGGCTGGCTACCAGTTCCAGGGCGCCGCCCGCGTCCAGCTTGAGCAGCCCCTCGGCGCCGATCACGTTGCCGTCATCCTGCGCCAGTTCCGCCCGGGCGCGGTAGCGGAACGTGCGCGGATCAGCGGCAACGGCAACTACATCCGCCGCGAAGCCGCGTACCGCCGTGTCGCCGATCGCCAGCTCATCGCTGTGCAACTGCAAGCCGTCGGCGGTGCGGAGGATCGTGACGCGGCCCTGCAGGCGCCCGCCACCGGGCACGACCGGCGGCGAGCTGACGATCAACTCTCCCTGCGGCGCGAACCGGTCGATCGCCACGTCGCCGGTGAACTGCAAGCTGCTCTCCCCGAAATCCGCGGCCAGTCTCGACAGCACCACGCGCTCTCCGTTACCGGTCGCCGCCAGTGCCACGTTGGCGGCCTGATCCCCATCGCCGGCAGCGAGCCGGACGTTGAACACCCCTGCGTATCCGATCCCGCGCTTCGGATCGTGGATCCAATGCCCGTTACCGGTCAGGGTCGCGCCGCGTAGCGCGTCCAGCACCGAGTCCTGCAGCGAGAGCTCCGCCAGGTCGTCGAGCTGCAGGCCGTCGGCGGCGAGCCGCAGCTCGCTGCGCCCGCTGTCGAGGTGGTGCGACAGCGCCAGGTCGATCGGGGTTCGATCCTCGACGCGCGCCACCTGCACCGTTTCGCTGTCGACCGCGACCCGCAGGTTCAGCGGACTGGTGGTAAACCTGGACGTCACCAGTTCGGGGATCCGCACCGTGACTGCGGCGGAACTGAAGTCGTTGGCGGCGATGCCGTCGATGCGCACATCGGTATCCAGGGACGCGCTGCCCAACAACGTCGCGGCGCCGGTATGCGCCAACAGTGCGCGCACCTTGCTGTTCGCGGTAATCCGCAGCGTCTCGCCGGCGCGAACGCGAAAGATGAGATCGCGCAGCTCGACGCGCACGCCATCGCCCTTGATGATCAGCCCCAGGTTGGCGCCGGCAAGATCGATCGGCGGCAGCGGCGCCCGCGAATCGGCGCCGCCGCTACCACTCACGGCGACGCTGAGGGCATCGAGCAGCGGCCCGATTTCCTGTTCGAGGTCCAGATCGACGGTGAAGTCGGAGTTGACCAGCTTGATCTCGCGCAGCGCTGCGACCGGATCCCGGCTGGCCACGAGGCGCGCCAGGCTGTAGCGCAATCGCAGGTGGCGGATGAATATCAGAGGATCGTCCGAAGAGTTCCCGTTGGATATGGCGAGGTCGCGGATCTCGAAGGCGCGCAGCAGCGACGGCGAGATGTCGCGGTAGCTGATGCGGTAGTCGAACGACTGGAACAGATTGGCGATGGTTGCCTCGCGCTGCATGGTGATGTGGCTCTCCACCATGCGACCGAGCGAACGAAATCCCCACCCGGCGGCGGCCACGATCAGCAGCAGCAGGATGAACTCCAGAATCGACGGTCGCCAGCCAGAGTTGCGCGTCGCGGCTGGTGTACCGGAGTCGGTACGGTCACTCCGTGACGCGGAGTACGACGACCGTCGATGCACCGGCTTCACCTGCTGGCCATCATGTTCGGTCCAGTCGCTCAAAAACCGCGCTCCAGGCGATAGCTCACCCGCACCTTGCCGGTGACCGGGCCGGCCGCGGAAGCGGCGAACAGAACCTGGCGCAGCGCCCGCTCCACCTCGGCGTCGACCGACGACAGCCCCGAACTTTGCAACGTTTCGATGTGCACCACGGTCCCATCAGTGGCCACGGTAAGGCGCATCTCGACATCCGCCTCGATGCCACGACGCATCAGTTCCGCGGGGTAGCCGAGGGCCATGCCGCGCCGTACCCCGGGCAGCCCGCGGTGCTCGATACGCGGCGCCGGCGGCCGTTCGGCCGCAGGTGCCGACGGCGCCGTGCCGGTCGTGGTCCCGATCCCTCCCGCCGCCAGGGCGCCCGCCAGAGCCGCGGACGGCGTCGGGAGCACCACCGCACCCGCCGTGGTGGCCGGCAACGCAGGGGGGCCGGGACCGATCGCGAAGCCGGTGCGGGGCGCGGCGAGCGGAGGCAGCTCGCTCCGCCCGGCGGCAGGTTGCTGCCGGGCGGAGCTCTCCCGCGCCGTAGCGGGTGTCGGCCGCTGCATGGCGGGCGCTGCCATCGGAGCACCGGCTCGCGGGGTCAATGTCAGCCGCAGCACCGGCACTGGCGGTGCCTCTCGCAGCGGCTGACGGACGACCACGAACAACAGCAGGAGGAGCAGATGGATCGCCAGGCTGGTGGCCAGCGCCTGAGTCTCGCGGGCGGCGGTCATGGCGGCGGCGCGGTGGGCACGGCGACCAGCTCGATGTCGATCAAGCCGGCGCTGCGAATGGCGTCCATCACCGCTACCAGGCGTCCGTAGCGGGCGCCGGCGTCGCCATGCAGCACGACCTCGGCCGTGGTGCGGCCGGTTTGCCAGTCACCGAGCGCGGCGCGCAACTGGTCGAGCGTCACCGGCACGGCGCCGCCCTCCCCGGCGATGAAGATCTGCCCGGATCGATCGACGGTAACGGCGAAGGCCATGGCATCGACAGGCGCATCGGCCGCCGCACGCGGCAACTGGACCGACAGCGTGGACTGCACGGCGAACGTCGCATTGACCATGAAGAAGATGACCACGAGAAACACGACGTCGATCAACGGCGTGAGGGGTACCGCCGCCGGCACGCTCAACGAGCTGCGGTAGTACTGTCGACCGTCAACCATCCCCTCCCCCCGTGGCAACGTATCCCACAGTATACCCGGAGGAGTACCGTGAAGTTGCCCCAATTACGCGGGGGGTGCGGGGATGCACCCATTACGGGGTGGGGTTGCTGGTCGGGTTGCCGCTGGTAATGAAGTAGGTGGTCAGTTCGCTGACGGTGAGGTTGAGACGCGCGACGGTGCGTTGCACGTGGTTGACGAACA
Source organism: uncultured Spirochaetaceae bacterium (assembly GCA_964346995.1). GTDB lineage: Bacteria > Spirochaetota > Spirochaetia > SZUA-6 > Bin103 > Bin103. The sequence continues at coordinate 12,998 of CAYFXT010000015.1, forward strand.
GATGGTGAAACAGGGTGCTCGGAATCGCCACGGCGAGACCGGCGGCGGTGGTGATCAGAGCCTGGCCGATACCTCCGGACAGGATGGCGAGGTCGGCGCTGCCGGTGTTGCGCATGTTGACGAACGCCGAGATCATGCCGACCACCGTGCCCAGCAACCCCACCAGGGTGGCGACGTTGGCGATGTTCTGCAGATAGGGAACGTGGCGTTCGAGAGCGGCAATTTCGCGCAGCACCAGGTGGTCGAGCGTGCGGCGGCGATTGCGGTCGGCGAGGAGCTGCCCGGCATCGAGCGCCGCCGCGGTCACCCGCGCCTGCGGCGAACGACGCTGGCGCAACGCTTCGGCAAGCTGCGGCGCCGGCGTGTGGGCAAGCAGTGCCAGCACGTCGGCAGGCGACTCTCCGGGAGCGGTACGCCGCTGCCAGTAGTACAAGGCACGCTCGACGATGAGAAACACCGCCGTAATGGAGAGCAGCAGAATGGGTAACAGCAGGACGCCGCCCTGAACGACGAAGTCGATCACGGCTGACGCCTCGGTGCCGCCGACAATCGCACGATGTTCCGGGCGTATACGATTCCGAGCCCCCAGGACAGGTCGTCAGCGACCATTTCCGGGCTGTGGACGCCGCCGACGATCGTGAAATCCTGCCCGTACGCGACCGACCAGCGCACGCCGGCGACCACCGCAGCGCCACGTGCCTCGCGGAAGATGCCCAGCGACCAGTCCTCATCGGTTTCGATTGCGGTGTACTCGGAAGACTGGATCCAACGAGCCCGCAGCAGCAGCGCGACCGGGAGTGTGGCCGGATGCCACTCGGCGGTGGCCAACAATCGCGAACTCCACGAAGCATCCCGCCAACGCCAGTTACCGCCGGCGCGCACGGTCATCTCCACGTCGCCACCGCCGGCACCGGCCGTTGCGGCGTCGGCGGCGATGCCGAACAGCATCGTTTCGGTACCGGACTCGCGTGCCGCGCGGCTGGCGGCATCGGCGCCTCGGTGCAGGCCGTGGGCCAATCCGACGCGCAGATCGACGGCTCCGTGGCCACCGCCCAGCCACACCACCAGCGCCCGATCCGGATGCAGGGCGGAGTCCCGGTACGGATCGTCGGCGACCAGATCGGCGACCCGGCGTGGAAAGCCCACCACCGGGCGGGCGCCGGCGGCCAGACGCCATCCCGGTGCGGGGACGTAGTGCAGGCGCATCGCGGGGAACGCGAACGGGCCCAACTCGCTCCATCCGGCAACGAGCCCCAGCCTCACCGCCGACACGTCCGGAAGATTCCACACCAGCTCGGCGGCGCCGGCGACCTGCCATCCGGGGGCAGCGGGATCGGCGAGCCAACGGTGATAGGAGAACGCCAGATGCACCGGCCCGGATGTGCCATGCAATCCGGCGTGCCACGCGTGATCGAGCCCGGTCGCCACGTGGGACCCGTCGAGCCCCAACTGCCACGTCGGGTGAGTTACCAGCCCGCGCGCCGCCAGCTCAACCGGTTCCCGGGGTCGGCCATGACCCGGCCCCGGGACTATCGGCATCGTACCGGACAAGTGCAGAGATGCCATCCGATCGGGGTCGCCAACTTCCATACCCGCGGCCACGGGGATATGGCCCGGGGCTGCCGGATCCACTACGCCGACGCGTACGAGAAACTTGCTGGTGTGCTCGCTCGACGCTGCGGCCTGCGCACGCCGCAGCACGTGGATCGGTGGCAACGCAGGACCGGAACCCGAGTCGGTCGTCAGCGGCACGCCGGGAAACAGCGCGCGCGGTGCGCCGCCCTGCGGCACGGCGATCGGGGTCTGGCTTACCGGCGGCCCGAGCGGCGGCAGCAGAATGAGCGGATCCTCGGCGGTCACGGTCAGGTCGGGAAGCCGTAGCTCCGCCTCCGGGTCCGCGGTCTGCGCTGCTACCGACCACTGCAGGGTGATCGATACCAACGACGCCGCCAGCGCCGCGCCGGCACGCCAGCGCGCTGCACCGGCAGCCGGCGGCGCGGGGTCGGGTTGGTGTACACTGACGCCACCGGCACATGGGAGACGTGCAGAGGCGTGAGATTCTGGACCGGTTCGTGGTCTTCGAAGGACTGGACGGAGCCGGCACCACCACCCAGTTGGCATTACTGCGGGACGCCCTGCAGCAGCGCGGGATAGTCTGCTGCGCCACCTGCGAACCCACCGACGGCCCGATCGGCCGCCTGATCCGTAACGTGCTGCGTGGCGAAATCGAGGTGTCCGGGTGTACGCTGGCGCTGCTGTTCGCCGCCGACCGCAGCGAGCATCTGTACCGGCCGGACGGCATCCTCTCCGCGCTCGGGGCCGGCGGCTACGTGGCCAGCGATCGCTACCTGTTTTCCAGTCTCGTGTATCAGTCAACCGACTGCTCCCCGGACTACGTCGCCGCTCTCAACTCGCGGTTCCCCCTGCCGCGCCATCTGATCTTCATCGACACCCCGCCGGAAGAGTGCCGGCGGCGCGTCGCCGCGCGTGGTTCCCGCGAATTGTTCGACCGCCCGATCCTGCAGCGTCGCCTGCGCGAGCGCTACCTCACGGTGATCGCGCAGTACGCCGAGACCGGGGTCGAGGTGCGTACCGTCGATGGCGACGGTACGCAGGAGGCGGTGTTCGCACGGATCTGGCGCCATCTCCGGCCTGGGAGCCTGTCGGGTCGCGACGGGCTCCCGGGATAGGCCGGGTCGGGCCGGAGGCGGCGCCACAGGCGGCGGTTCCGGGGCGCTGCCGGACGCTCGCATCAGCGGATCAACATCGCATCGCCATACGAGAAGAAGCGGTATCGCATCCGCACCGCGGTGGCATACGCGGTACGGATATGGTGCTCGCCGGCCAGGGCGCTGACCAGGGCGAGTAGTGACGAACGGGGAGTATGGAAATTGGTCAGCAGCTCGTCCACCACCCGGAAGCGGTAACCGGGATAGATGAACAGCTCGGTGGCTCCGGAACCGCGCCGTAGCGCGTCGCCGTTCCACGCCGCCTCCAGGGTGCGTACCACGGTCGTGCCCACCGCCACCACCGGACGCCGTTCGCGGTGCGCCGCCTCCACTGCAACCGCCGCCGCCTCCGGCACGACGTAGCGCTCACGGTGCATGCGGTGCTCTTCTACCCGCTCGGTGCGGATTGCCGCGAACGTCCCGGTCCCCACGTGCAGCGTAACTCGTACCACAGATATCCCGCGTTCTTCCAACCGCTGCAGAAGCGGCCATGTCAGGTGCAGACCGGCGGTCGGCGCCGCCGCGGAACCGGGATGCGTAGCGTACACCGTCTGGTAGCGCTCGGCGTCGGCAGCGTCCGTCGGGCGCTCGATGTAGGGCGGCAACGGTACGGTGCCGTGTCGCTCCAGGTATGCGGTATCGACGGCGCGCTGGAAGGAGAGGACGACCGAACCATCCCACCGAGCCGGGGCGGCAACGGTCGCCGTCAAGCCCGCCGGAAACGCTACCGTCCGGCCTCGGCCACGGGTCAGGCGCCGCGCTCCCGGTGCCAGCGCCCGCCAGCGCATGCCGCCGGAGGCGGCCTCCAGCAGCAGAAACGGGACTTGCCGATCGCCCGTCACCACTCCGGTGAGGCGCGCATGGAGCACGCGCGTATCGTTCAGTACCAATACGCTGCCCGGTGCCAGAACGTGCGGCAGATCGCCGATCCGCCGATGTAGCAGCGCTCCGGTCGCACGCTCCAGGATCATCAGCCGCGCCGCGCTGCGCCGCGCCGCCGGACGCTGGGCGATCAGCTCCCGGGGCAGTTCAAAACAGAACCTGCTGGTCTGCATCATCGCCGTGGGTCCCACCGTCGGACGCGGGATGCCCGAGGTGCTCATAGGCCAGTCGAGTCACCACGCGGCCACGCGCGGTACGCTGCAGGAAGCCGCGCTGAATCAGGTAGGGCTCGTAGACGTCCTCCAGGGTATCCACGGCCTCACTGATGGAGATGGCCAGGGTCTCCGATCCGACCGGCCCACCGTCGTACTTGGTAATGATGGTGTCGAGGATCTCGCGGTCTACCTGGTCCAGTCCGTAGTCGTCTACCTCCAGCGCCGCCAGACCGCGCTTCACGATCGGCGGCGAAATGGTGCCGTCACCCCACACCTGGGCGAAGTCGCGCATGCGCCGCACCAGCCGGTTGGCGACCCGCGGCGTACCGCGCGAGCACTGCGCGAGCCGCTTCACCGCGGCGCCGTTCAGTTCCACCCGCAGGATCCCTGCCGAGCGGCGCACGATGGCCGCGATCTCGCGCGGCTCGTAGAATCCGAGGCGCAGGGTGATGCCGAAGCGGGAGTGGAGCGGGCCCGACACCAGCCCGGTCTTGGTGGTGGCGCCGACCAGAGTGAACGGCGGCAGAGGGATCTTGATGGAGCGGGCGCCGGGCCCCTGTCCCACCACGACGTCGATTTCGTTGTCCTCCATGGCGGTATACAGCAGCTCCTCGATCGGCGGCCGCAGGCGATGGATTTCATCGATGAAGAACACATTGTGAGCGCCGGTCTGGGTCAGAATCGCAACCAGATCGCCGGTCTTTTCCAGCGCGGGGGCGGAGGTGGAGTGAAACTCCACCTCCATCTCATTGGCAATGATGGCCGCCAGCGTGGTCTTGCCGAGCCCCGGTGGTCCACTCAGGAACACGTGATCCAGGCTCTCCCGACGCCGGCGTGCGGCGTCGATGAACACGCCGAGGTTCTGGCGCAGGCGTTCCTGGCCGATGAAGTCGCCCAGCCGCAGCGGCCGCAGACTCGCCTCGTCGGCATCGGCATCCGGCTGATAGCCGCCGGCGACGGTGCGGTCGTCAGCCACGGCCAGCGCCCGGACCCGACCCGGCCGAGGCCCGCTCGCTGGTCAGCGAGCTGAGGCGCGCCACCGCCCGCCGCAGCACGTCCTGCTCACGTTCGGCGCTGCTGCCGGCGAACTCGGCGGTCTCGCGGAGGACGGCGCGCACCGCGTCGCGCGACTCGCGCCGGCCGAATCCCATGCCGGCAAGTGCCGCGGTAATGTCCGCCTCCAGCCCCGGCGCAGCCGAAGGGGTCGCCGGTGGCAGCGTGAGCTTGCCCTGCAGGGCGAGCACCATCTTCTGCGCGGTCTTGTTGCCCAAGCCGGGGATCTGCACCAGGCGCGGCAGATCGTTGCTCTCCAGCGCCAGCACCAGATCGGCGACGTCGATTCCCGACAGTATGCGGATTACCAGCCGCGGTCCCACCCCGCCGACGCGCAGCAGGTCCAGGAACAGGTTGCGCTCCGCCTGCGTAGCAAATCCGTACAGCCTCATCTGGTCGTCGCGATGGTACAGCGTAGTGTACATCCTGACTTCGGCGCCTGGCGGCGGCAGCGCTTCGAGGCTGCGCGCCGAGCTGTGCAGCTCCCACTCCAGACCTCCCACCTGCACGTGGGCGACCTCGATCCCCTTATGGGTCAGCCGGCCGGTGACGCTGTTCCACATCGCCCGGGCCGATTCTACCGCTTCGTCCCGGCGCGGGCGAGCGCCACCCGCAGCGGCGCATGCTGAACGTGGCACAGCGCCACTGCCAGAGCGTCCGCGCTGTGGTCGCTCACCGGCTCTTCGCCCGGCCCGAGCACGAGCTGCACCGACCGCATGATCTGCTCCTTCGGCGCGCGGCTATTCCCGGCGACCGCTTGCTTGACCTTTCCGGGTGAGTATTCACTCACCCGGACGTTGCGCCGTGCGAGAACCAGGATGATCACCCCGCGCGCGTGTGCGACCGGCAACGCCGAACGGATGTTCTTGGAGAAGTAGAGTTCCTCGATGGCCCCCTCGTCGGGGCGGAATTCACCTACGATGTCGCGCAGGCAGTCGCTGAGCAGCAGCAGCCGCTGGCCAAGATCGACGCCGGCGGGCGTGCGAATGACCCCGTCGGCGATGCGCCGCACCCGACTGCCGCTGACCGCCAGTACCCCGTAACCGGTGGAGGCGAGGCCGGGGTCGATACCCAGCACCACGCTCACGGCGTTCCCACGTATGCCGCGTACCGAAGCCGGGGCCGCGAGCGGTCCGGGAGATCAGTTCCCGTTCCCGACGGCAACCGCTTCCGGGGCCTCCATGTTGGTGGACACCTGCTGCACGTCGTCGTGATCCTCGAGCGCCTCGATCAACCGGAGGGCGCTGCGCGCCTTGCCTTGCTCGATCGCGACGCTCGCCTCGGGCACCCACGAGATCTCGGCCATGCGGTGCCGGAGGCCGGCTCGGCCCACGACGTCGAGGGTGGCGTGGAAATCCTCAGGCTCGGTGAGCACTTCGATGGTGTCGGCTTCGGTCGATACGTCGTCGGCGCCTCCGTCCAGTACCACCTCCATCACCTCGTCCTCATCGTAGCGATCCGCTTCGAAAGCTATTATTCCTTTTCGGGAAAATAGATAGGATACCGATCCCGATTCCCCGAGATTGCCTCCCCCCTTGGTGAGAATGTTGCGGATCTCCGCCGCCGATCGATTCTTATTGTCGGTGAGAACCTGGATCAGCAGCGCAACGCCGCCCGGCCCATACGCTTCGTACAGCAGTTCGTGGAAGTCGGTGCCATCACCGCCGCCGGTGCCCTTGGTGATGGCGCGCTCGATGTTGTCGCGCGGCATGTTGGCCTCGCGCGCCTTGAGGATCACCGTGCGCAGGCGCGGATTGGCATCGGAGTCGCCGCCTACGAGCCGGGCGGCAACGGTTATTTCCCTGATCAGCTTGGAAAAAATCTTACCGCGCTTGGCATCGGTGGCGCCCTTCTTGTGACGAATGGAATGCCATTTGCTGTGGCCTGACAATCTCCTGATACTCCCTGCGTAGCAACACTATCAGCCGGCATTGCCGTGCGTCGACGCGGGCTCGCCACTGGCGACGCTGGGCTCTGCTGTGGCGGGATCGTGCATTCGCATATGGATCGGCGCGTGGTCCCTGTTCGGTCTTCGCGCAGGGCACGCGTGGCCGTACGGACACGACTCAGAACGGCGCGATTGCGCAACCGCCGCTTCTGATTCTGCCGCTGCCGCTTGGCAGCGGAGTCATTGCTCGGCAACAGTGCCTCCTTGCGCGGGGACGCTGCGCAGTGTCAACGGCTGATTCCCGTCCGGCCAGGCCGCGGCAAGCGGCGGCACCCGGTCCTCGAGCAGCTCCGCCAGGTGCGCGACCAGGGCATCGAGCCGCAGCCGCCCACCGGCGGTGAGTGCCAGCCGCCGCCGCGTCCGCAGCGCCAACCCTCGCGCCTCCCACTGCGCCCACTGATCGGCGAACAGGACGGCCGGAGACGGGTCGCACCAGCACTGTTCCGCGCCCACCGGAATCCCGGAGGCGAGCCGCAGGCCGTGAAGCAGGTATTCGATCAGCAGGTCGCGGGCGGACAGCACATTGATCGTACATCCCCGGTCGCGACCATGAGCCGCCAGATAGCGCTCCAGCCGTGCGGAGTGGATCACCCGCACGGCGCCCGTCTCCGTTTCCATCTCGGGTGCCGCCCCGTACACCGTGGCGGCAGCAGCCGGCACCGTTGCCACGGCTCCCGGACCCGCCGCCGCCACCGGCTGCAACCGCATCGTGTGACAGAGGTACCGCGAGCGGTCATCGCCGTGCGCAAAGTGGGTCACTTCGTAGTCGTGGTAGCCGCGCTGCCGCAGCCGCTCCCCGGCGTCGAGCCACATCCGGTCGGCGTGTGCACTCGGCTCCGGGCCGCCGGTGGGTGGATCCTCCAGTTGCAGCAGCGTCACGTGGTCGATGCCTGCGGCGGCGACCCGGTCCACGTCCGCTTCCGCCTCGGCTGGCCGCTGCGCCGGCGCGCCGACCAGCAGATCGACGTTCAACCGCCCGCCCCAGAGGCGGGCCACCAGTTCCAGACTCGCAGCCACCGTGGCGCCGGTGATGCGCCGGCCCAGGCACTGCAGCGTGCGGTCGTCGAACGACTGTGCGCCGAGGGACAGGCGATTCACGCCGGCAGCCGTACAGGTGTGCAGCAGTTCCGGGGTGACGTCCTCCGGGTTCACCTCGAACGTGTATTCGATCGCCAGCGCGCCGTCTTCCGCGGCGGCGCGTTCCGGGGCATGCAGGGCCGCGGTCAGCCCGGTCAGCAGCCGCTCCCGCTCGGGAGGTGGCAACAGGCTCGGCGTACCGCCGCCCACGTAGAGCGCGGCGACCGGACGGTCGGCCAGGGCAGCGCGCAGTGCGCGCACTTCGTCGAGCAGCGCGCTGACCAGCGGCTGCGCCACGTCGCTACGGCCCACCACCACCGGATAGTCGCAGTACCAGCATCGGGCGGAACAGAACGGAACATGGACGTAATACGCCACCGCGGCACGACGCGCGGCCGGCGTCATCAACCGCCCTACCCCGTAACGGACTGCCGGCCGGTTGCCGCCGACGGCGCGCATGGGTGGGAACTTGCGGGACGCCACACTAGCGGACCGCCCCCCACCGGGACGGCGGCCAGTAGTGGAACATACCCCGGCCCAGAACCTTGTCCAGATGGACCGGTCCGAAATCGCGACTGTCGCGGGAGTCGTCGCGATTGTCTCCCATCGGCATGAAAGAGTCTTCCGGAACCAGCCAGCCATGTTCGAGGCGCTGCCAATCGCGTGCCAACGAGTGGTTGTGGGGGTCGAGCTCATAACGGGCGCGAGCAATCCACTGGTTCGAGTAGCTGTAGTCGACCCGGCCGATGTCACGAATACGTTCCGCGGCCAGCGCTGCGGCGTGGGACACGCGCATGCCCGCCGCCGCCTGCACGCGGGCCACCGATGCGAGGCGCAGATCGGGATAGCGCTCCCGGGGAAACAGGCGTGATACGTTGTACGGCAGGTCCAGTTCCTGCATGAGCTCGCGTTCCGAGCGCCACGGACCGGCTCCGCCTACCATGATCTCCACATC
>CAYFXT010000016.1:0-21254 GCA_964346995.1 uncultured Spirochaetaceae bacterium
CCTGCGCCGCCGGAGTCGGAGCATGTGGTCGCGATAATTCAGCGTCGCGCGGCGTTCGAGGGCATTCAGACGGTCACCGTACGACACGACGAAGCGACGGAAACACGGACAACGGGGTAGCCGCTATGATGGAGCCCATGAGTGACCGCCGAGCCCAACCCGACTCTCTCGACCGACTCAAGCAGCTCGACCGCGAGATTCACCTGCTGGAGCACGTAACCGCGCTGCTGCAGTGGGACCAGGAGACCTGCATGCCCCCCGGCGCGGTGGAGGAGCGCGCCGATCAGCTCGCGCTGCTGGAGGGTGAGGTCCATGCGCGCCGCACCACCGGCGAAGTGGGCGACCTGATCGCGGCCGCCGAGTCCCGCACCGACCTGGGCGAACGCGATCGGACGCTGGTACGCGAGTTGCGCCGCGGCTACGACCGCGCCACCCGGCTGCCCGCGGATCTCGTAAAGGAGATGGCCCGCCAAGGCAGCGTGAATCACACCAGTTGGGTGGAGGCGCGCAGCAAGTCCGACTTCACGATCTTCCGGGCCGATCTGGAGCACACCCTCAAGCTGACCCGCGAGAAGGCGGACTGTCTCGGGTTTACGGAGACCCGCTACGACCCGCTCCTGGACGAATTCGAACCGTGGATGACCACCGCGGAACTGCGCGGCGTCCTGGACTCGCTGCGCGCACCGCTGGTGGATCTGCTGCAACGGATCACCGCCTCCGGCGTGGAGCTTGACGACAGCGTGCTGCGGCGCCACTACGACGTGGCCGCGCAGCGCGCGTTCAGCGAGCATCTGCTGGCGGCACTGGGCTTTTCTTCCCATACCGGGCGGCTGGACGTGTCGGCGCACCCCTTCTCCACTACGCTCGGAGCCGCCGACGGCCGCCTCACCACGCGCTTCTACCCCAACCTGCTGAGTGCCAGCATATTCGGCACCATCCACGAGTGCGGTCACGGTCTGCACGGGCTGGGGGTGGCACCGGAGCTGGCCACCACCGCGCTCGGCGACGGCACCTCGCTCGGCATCTGCGAGTCGCAGTCGCGTTTCTGGGAGAACCTGATCGCCCGCCGTCGCGCCTTCTGGGAGCATTTCTACCCCGCGTTGCAGCCGCGCTTCCCGGCGCTGGCCGACGTGGGGCTGGATCAGTTCTACCGCGCGGTCAACGTGGTGCAGCCGTCGCTGATCCGCGTGGAGGCGGACGAGGTGACCTACAACCTGCACATCCTGCTGCGCTTCGGGCTGGAGCGGCGCCTGGTGGACGGCGAAATCGAGGTTGCCGACCTGCCGGAGGCGTGGCGCGCGGAGTCGCGGGACTTGCTCGGCATCGCCCCGGAGCGGGACGCCGACGGCGTGCTGCAGGACATCCACTGGTCGATGTTCCTGATCGGCTACTTCCCCACCTACAGCCTGGGCAACCTGTACAGCGCGCAGTTTCACGCCGCCATGGCCCGCGCCATCGGCGACTGGGAGGAGCAGGTTCGGCGCGGCGAGTTCGCGCACATCCTCGGCTGGCTGCGCGAGCGGATCCATCGTCATGGACGCGTCTATTCCGCCACCGAAATATGCCGCCGGGTGACCGGTGAGCCACTCGAAGCGCGCCACTTCCTGGACTACCTGGAAGGCAAGTTCGGCGAACTCTATCGTCTGTAGGCTGCTCGCTCGGATGCGCACGCCGGCAATCTGCTTCTCCTCGATTCCCGGCCCGGTCGTTTCTGCGGGTAATGCAAAGCAGACAGTCCCGCGTCCGGTGCGGGCACTATCACGTCGATATGGGTGTGTCGATATGGGTGTCATGCAGTCGCGCGATCTGAAGCACTGGACCGATCACGGCCCGCTCACCCTGGGCAGGCGCAATGCAGGCGCAATGGCCGTGTGCTCAGGGCGGGCATCACCGCCGGCCAGGTCCTGGACCTGCATGCCGAGCCGGAGGCGGGTCCTGCCTCATGTCCATGAGGGGACGCTGTGCGGCCCGCGGGTAAGCCGACGGACGGCTGGCGGAACCTGCCTCACCCGGTGAGCCGGTTGGGCAGTTACGGTTTCGGTCGAGCGGAGCCGCGCCCGTGAGCGGCCATCCGGTGGGCGCGGTCGGCGCCTGGTGGCTGGCAATTCGCCCCCGCACGCTGTGGGCGGCGGTGGCACCGGTGCTCGCCGGCAGCGCGCTGGCTCTGTGGCATGGTTCCTCTGCGCCGTTGTGGGCGCTGGTGGCGCTCGCCGGCGCGCTGCTGATTCAGGTCGGCTGCAACCTGCACAACGACTGGGCGGACGCCCGCCACGGCGCCGACACGGCCGCCCGGACCGGCCCGACGCGGGTGACGCAGGCGGGCCTGATTCCTCCCCGGCAGGTTCTCGGCGGTGCGCTGGTGATGTTTGCCGCCGCCGCCGCCCTGGGGGTAGCGGGGGTGGCGCGCGCCGGATGGCCGCTGGCGGTGCTGCTCGCCGCCTGCGTAGTGGCGGCCGTCAGCTACACCGGCGGCCCGCGGCCGCTCGGCTACCTCGGCCTCGGCGACCTGCTGGTGCTGGTGTTCTTCGGACCGGTGGCGGTGGGCGCCACCTACTACCTGCAGGCGTTGGCGCTGCCGCCACTGGTGCTCGGCGTCGGCCTGGGACCGGGCCTGCTGGCCACCGCCATCCTGGTGGTCAACAACCTGCGCGACCGCTCGACCGACGAGCGGGCGGGCAAGCGCACGCTGGCGGTCCGTCTCGGCGACCGCTTCGCCCGCGCCGAATACCTGGCCTGCATGCTGGCCGGCGTATTGCTGCCACCGGTACTGCTTCTGGCGATCGACACCGGCGGCGCGCGCTGGCCGGCGCTGCTGCCACTCCTGACGCTCATTCCGGCCCTCCGACTCAACGCCCGGCTGCGTGCAACCCCGACTGGTCCGGGGTTGAACGCCCTGCTCGGGAGTACCGCCCAGGTGCTGCTGATGCAGGCGCTTCTACTCCTGGCCGGCGGCGCCGCCGCCGTGCTCCCGGGACCCGGCGCATGAGTGCGCCGGTCGATCAGGGCACCGGCGTGACGGCATCCTGCCGGTGCCGCGTCCTGACAGCGCCGCAGGTCACCTTGATGACGGTTTCTCGCCGCCGCAGCCAGGCGCACGAGAGATGCGTCCGAAGCGCGCACACCGCCGGCTGGCCGCCACTCTCCGAGCAACCGTGATGCAGTCTCCCGACCCGGGGCTCCAGGCGATCGCTCCCGGGGGCACTCTCGACCTGACGGCGCTCGGCCAGCGCTACGGGTCGGCCCCGGCGCTGCGATGGCGTGGCCGGACCATCAGCTACCGGCAGTACGCGCACCGTGCGGCGCGTGCCGTCGCGGCCATGATTGCCGACGGGGTGACGGCGAACCACCGTGTCGCCCTGCCCGCCGAACTCGATCCGGTAACCTGGACCACCACGCTGTTCGCCGTCCTTGCCACCGGCGCTGTGGCCGTGCTGTTGCCTGCGCGCGCCGCGCCGCGCGAGCGGGAACGGCTGCTGGAACGGGCCGGCGCCGTCGAGTGGCGCCCCCCGCCGGCCTCCACGCCCGCTGCAACATCCGCCCCGCTGCGCATCGCCATCCACCGGCCGGCCACCGTGGTGTTCACCTCCGGCTCCTCCGGTGCAGCCAAGGCGGTCGTGCACAGCACCGCCAATCACCTGTACAACGCCGCCGGCTCGGCCACCAACATTCCCCTGGGGCCGGACGACACCTGGCTGGTGGCGCTGCCGCTCAGTCACGTCGCGGGGCTCAGCATCCTGTTCCGCACCCTCGGCGCCGGCGCCTGCGCACTGTTCGCCGAGAGTGGCACCTTTCACGGTGCCGACGACCCGGCCGTGCGCCTGCTGCCGGGCGCCACCCACGTGTCGCTGGTGGAGACCCAGCTTCGGCGCCTGCTGCAGATTCCCGACTGGCAGGCGCTGACCCGGCGTCTGCGCGCCGCCCTGATCGGCGGCAGCGCGCTGTCCGTCCCGCTGCTGCGCCAAGCACGGGACGCGGGCCTGCCGGTGTGCGCTTCCTACGGCTGCACGGAAATGGCCTCCCAGGTCGCCACTACCCGCCCCGGCGACCGCGCTGAGACCTTCACGGCGGGAACGATACTGCCATACCGTCAGGCGGCGATCGGCCCCGATGGCGAGATACTCCTCGGCGGCCGAACCCTGTGCCTCGGCTACCTCGAACAGGAACGCGTGCGGCCCGCGGCGGGTGCCGGAGGGTGGTTCGCCAGCGGCGACCTGGGCCGGCTCGACGGCCGCCGGCTATCCGTCACCGGACGCCGTGACGCACGCTTCATCTCCGGCGGCGAAAACATCCAGCCGGAGGAGGTGGAGCAGGCCCTGCTCGAACACCCGACGGTGCTCGCCGCGGTATGCGTTGCGATACCGGACACCGAGTTCGGCAGCCGCCCGGCGGCCTTTCTGGCCCTCGCATCGGGCCCGCTCCCCCCGCCCGACGTCGAGGCCCACCTCGATACCCGGCTGGCGCGCTTCAAACACCCAGTGCGCTACTTCGCCCTGCCGATCACCCCGTCCGGCGGCGACGGTTCGCCCGGCGCCACGATCAAACACTCCCGCACAGCCCTCACCGCCCACGCGGCCCGCGCCATCTCCGCATCCGGTTGAAAACCACACCACGCCGTCTCCGCGTTCCCGCTGTGATACCATGGCGGGTGACGCTTCGGGTGTTCCGGTTCGTGGATCGTGATGACCGAGCCTGTTACGCTGTCGGCGGCGCGGACCGCGGCGCCCGGCGGCGGCTATCCGCGCGACTTTCGGCCCGTGCAGCCGCTCAACAGGCGCATTGCGGGCCGCGATCGAGGCAGACGCCATGAATCACCGCAACGAGCCGCGCTACGACGATCATCTGGTACGGATTCCCAAGTTCGTGCTGGAGGACAGGATCCTCGGCGCATGGGTGGGCAAGTCGTACGGCGCGGCGATGGGCGAGCCGCTCGAATTCGCGTTCAACGGCCGCATCTTCGCCGGCGCGGTCGACGTGCAGGGGCACGCGCTGCGCGAGTGGCTGGTCGACGAGGACGACCTGTACATGAACATGGCGATGCTGGCGGTGGTCGCCGACAAGGGGCTGGCTGCAACGTCCGACGATTTCGCCGCGCCCTACCGGGAGGGAACGTTTCTGGTGTGGCACGCCAACGGGCAGGCGCGGCAGAACGTGCTGGCCGGCATCCCCGCCGAGCTGGCCGGGCATCCGGCGTACAATCCGCACGCGGACGATATCGACTTCCAGATCGAGTGCGACTACATCGGCATGATCTCGCCGGGGCTGCCGGAGGCCGCCCAGGATCTGTGCCGGCGACAGGGGCGCGTGGTGAACTACGGCGACGGCATCTACGGTGGCATGTTCTTCACTGCCATGTACGCGGCCGCGTGGTTCGAGACCGATCCACGGCGTATCGTCGAGCTGGGCCGGCAGGCGATCCCATCGGACAGCAGGTACGGCCTCCTGATCGACGACCTCCTGGCCTGCCACCGCGACCATCCCGACGACTGGCTGGCCGCGTGGCGCACGATCGAACACAAGTGGAACCACGACCTGTGCCCGTGGGGTCCGACCGAGCCGGGAGGCAAGTTCAACATCCAGGCCAGCTTCAACGGCGCCTACGTCGCGCTCGGCATGCTCTACGGTGGCGGCGACTACTACCGCGCCATCGAGATAACCACCCGCGCCGGCCAGGACACCGACAGCAACACTGCCAATACGGGCGGCATCATGGGCACCCTGGTCGGCTACCAAGGCCTGCCCGAACGCGTGAAGCGGCAGATGTGGCCCTACCTCAACCGTATCTACAACCACACCAACTACTCGATCGTCACCGCCGCCGACGAGTGCGTCCGGCTCGCCATCGCCAACGTGGAGGCCAGCGGTGGGCAGGAACGGGGATCGGACGTGCTCGTGCGCCGGCAGCCGTTCCGGCATGACGCACCGGCCGAGGTTTCGTTTCCGGATCTGGAACCGCTCGACACGTTCGCGGCTACCGATACCCGGTTGTCATGGCGCGGCCGGTGGAGCAGGCACGGCGAAGGCGAGCCGCTCATGCGCAGCGATACGCCGGGCGACGCGCTGGAGGTGACGTTTCGCGGCAACGTGATCTACGTGCAGGGCGACATCCACGGTACCTGCGGCGTGCTGGAGGCGTGGATCGACGGCGAGATGATGCAGGAGCGGGACATGTACCACCCCGCGCAGTGGGCCAACGCCTGCCAGTGCACCGCGGTATGGGTCACCGGCCTGGCCGACGGCGAGCACCGTCTGGAGGTGCGCGTCACCGGCCGCCGCAACCCGGCCAGCGAGGGAGTGGGCGTCACCCTCGGTCGCGTGGTCTCCTATACCGGACGGGTCGCGGAATTGCCGGTGCGCGGCCGCTGACCCGCCGCCGGAGCCCGCAGTCGCTCCCGTGTACGGTGCGGTGGCGTTCTCCGCGCCGGTCGTCCGTCACTCATGTGCATCGTCTCGTCACCTCGCCGCATGGCTGCACGGAAAGAGCCGGAGCCAACCAACCGCTCCGGCCGGCCCGTGCTGCTGCGCAGTCGGCACGTCAAGATCGGGGCGTAAGGTCAGCCCGGTGGTTGATACGCGGGCGAGGCGCTGCGCGGCGCCGGGCGCCGCGGGCACGAGAACTGGGCGGGCGGGTCTGCCGCGGTCGAGGTGGCGCCGGCGGCGTCGGTGAGCGGCACGCAAAATGCGAACTTGCGGGGCCGAACGAGGCCGGCGGCAGCGTTACGGTGGGCTACGGTGCATCGGGGCCTCGCGCGAGGGCGCCGGCCGCGAGCCGGGCCAACGCCTCCGGCAGCGCCGCCGGTGTGCCGCGGGCGCCGTCGAGCGCTACGTGGCGGGTCACGGCACGCGCCTTCACCCGCCCCGCCGGATCGCGGAAGCGATACGCCACCTGCCAGGAGTGGTCGCCACGCCGCGACAGCGAAAGCTCCACCTGCAACCGTTCGCCCACGCGGATGGGCTTGACGAACTCGGCCTCCACGGCCACCACCGGCAGGCGAATCGCGCCCTCCGCCAGGATCCGGCCGACGCTGAGCCCGATCTGCTCCAGCAGTGCCTCGTACGCTTCGTGCGCCAGCTCCAGCAGCCGTGAGCAGAAGATCACCCCGGCGGCGTCGGTGTGGTGCAGCCGCACGGTGATCGAATGCACGAAGTCGGGAAGAGTCCGATCCCGCATGGCCACAGCGTACTGCATTCCGGCGCCGCCCACGGGGACGAGCCGACCGTGTGAAGCGCACTTACTTGGCGGGAATGCACCCCGGGAGCTGAGCTCGGCTTTCCTTGGCGTGGGGGGTGCGGTATCATCAGGCACATTGTGCGAAGCCTTGTGGACGCCGCCGCGCCAGGCAATGCCACGCCGGGCAATGCCACTCCGGACAATGCCCACCCTGTCCTGGGCGCCCACCCTGTCCTGAGCGCTGCCGAGGCGCGGGGGGTGAGTACTGAAATTCAGCACCTGCTGGAGAATGTCCGCTCGCTGATCTACATCGACCCGCGCACGTTGGAATACCTGATCGCTGCCAAGATCGCCGGCGGTCACGTGATCCTGGCGGACTCTCACGGTGTCGGCAAGACCTCACTCGCCAGAGCACTGGCGCAATCGATCGATTGGATCGGACCGCGCAGCGACGGGCAGGTCGGCAAGGGCGCCGAGTTCGCGCAGACCGACGGGTCGATCGCCGACGTGTCGGCCGAGAACGTGCCGATCGAGAGTTTCAACCGCATCCAGTGCACGGTCGACCTGCTGCCGCAGGACATTCTCGGCTTCTCCCGCTACGAGCTCAGCACCAGTTCCCTGATCTTCAACCGCGGCCCGATCTTCGCCCACTTCGTGCTGTGCGACGAGATCAACCTGCTCACCCCAAAGACCCAGGGCAGCTTCTTCCAGGCGATGGAGGAGCAAGCGATTTCGATCGAGGGCAACACCTATCACCTGCCCGACCCGTTCTTCATCATCGCCACCATGAACCTCAAGGGCGCGCACCTGTTCCCGCTGCCGGTACCGCAGCTCGACCGCTTCATGGTGCAGCTCTCCCTGGGGTATCCCAGCGACGACGACGAGGAGCGGATCGTCCACCAGCACGGCCGCGACGATTCGTGGAGCGGCTTCGCGCCGGTGGTGGCGCAGGACCGGCTCAACGGGTGGCAGAACATGGTGGATGCGATCACCATCCATGACGAGGTGGTCTCCTACCTGGTGGCGCTGATCCGCCAGACGCGCGGCCATCCGGCCATCGAGACCGGTGCCAGCCCACGCTCCGGGGTGAAGGTGTCGCGGCTGGCGCGCGCGCTGGCGCTGGTGCGGGGCGACAACTGGGTGTCGGTCGATCTGATCAAGGAGATCTTCCTGCCGGCGGTCGCACACCGGCTGATCATGCAGGATCCCGCGACTCCGGCAGCCGGTGTGCTGGAAGAAATACTGGAGACGGTTCCCGTGGATAGCCGGAGGCCGGCCCCGAAGGGCATTCCGGGCGGCGCGCGGAATGCGCCGGTGACCGCGACCTCCTGACGGCGGAGCATGGCCGTGAGCGGCATTGCCACCTTCACCGGCGGCCATCGTACGCGCCGCGACACGAGCGGCGGTTGCGCACTCGCCACGCCGGCTCCTCACGCTCACTCTACAGCAGGCCGAGTTGCCGCCGGCTCGACACGGGCACGTGTCGCCGGCACGCACACCCGCTCCGCCCCGGTTCCCGATGCACACCCCGCAGCCGGCTGGACTTCCGCCAGCCTGGCACGCGCACGTCCAGCCGGGGCGGATACCCGTTCCGCTCCAGTTCCCGACGCACAACCGGCCGCCGGCTCGGCCGCCGGCTCGGCACAGGCACATGCGGCTGGGGCGGACACGAGCTCCGCCTCGACGTCCGCGCCGCCGCCGGGCAACCATCGTCTGCGCTTCGGGCGGGTCGGCTCGGCGGGCGCAGCGGGCGCCAACGGCAGGCAACGAACGGGCGCGGCGCAATCCGCGCAATCCGATGCGCGGGCGCCGCTGGCCGCTCCCGGACGCATGGAACGGCGCACGCGCACCGCGCAGTACCGCCGCCTGCGCGACGCCGCGCGGCGGGTGCTGCACTACTACCCGCTCACCCTGCCCGGCACCGCCCTCGCGGTGGCGGCAGTCTATCTGCTCGGGAGCGCGTTCGCGAGCGGATCGCCGCACGAGTTTCTGCTGGCGATCACCGGATTCCTGGTCCTGCTGGTGCTGGCCGGGCTCGGCAGGCTGCAGGCGTACCGCTGCAAGCTGGTCGAGTTCGAGTGGGACAGTTCGGCGCCGCTAGCCGCCCGCGAGCACGGCGCCCACCATCGCCTGCGCACGCGCGCTGCCCGGAGCTGGCCGTTCTACCGCATCCACTTGCGCGTCACTTGGCGGCTGCAAGCAGGTCGGCGCGCCACCCTGCGCGGCTACGGCGAGACGGCGACGCCGGGCGGCGAGGCGGCGATTCCGCTCTGGTTCCCATGCAGCGGCCGGCTACAGACGACCGGTCGGCTGACGATACGCGACGTATTCGGACTGACGCGCGCCCAGATTCGGCCGCCGGAGCGGCGCACGCTGGTGGTGCGGCCCGGCCTGCTCGGTGAGCAGTCCACTCCGCCGGTGGATATCTCCGCCGGCTACGACACCACGCAGCGCTCCCGTACCTCCGATGAGGAGCAGTACTTCATGCGCGAGTACATGCCCGGCGACCGCATGAAAGACATCAACTGGAAGGCCACCAGCCGGCTCGGCGAACTGATCACCCGCATCTCACCGATCACCCAGGAGCAGACCCGGGAACTGCACGTCGTGCTGCGCCGCTATCGACGCCGCGGCGGCGAGACCCTGGCGGCGGTAATGCATCTGGACTTCATCAAGAGCTGGCTGCTCACCTTCCTGCGCGTGGTCAAGCAGCACCACCCCGAGTACATTTTCGTGGTGGACAGCGGCGGGGAAAGCCACCGGGTCGATTCGCCGGAGGAGATCGAGCGGTTCGCGCGCCGCCTCGCCGAACTGCCCCTGACCTCCGAGCTGCCCGCCGCCGACACCGCGCCGGCGCGGGAGCTGTTCATCTTTTCGACCTTGTTCGACGAGGATCTGCCGCGCTTCGTGGAGCGCAGCGGTGCGCAATACGTCAACCTGTTCCGCAGCATGCCGGCAACGCGGCGAGCCGGCGAAGACGCGGCCGACCCGTACCGTATGAGCGTGTGCGAGACGCCGCTGCCAACCTGCGCCGGCGGCGGCTGGCTGCTGGCCCGCGAGCGGCGCGCCCAGGCTGCCGGACCTGTCGTCGGCCCGAGGCCCGGCCTGCGTGAAGAGCAACCGCTCAAAGTGAGCTACCTGTGCATCTCCTCTTCCTGACCCGCCTGCTGGTGTACGCCCTTGCGGTGGCGATGCCGCTGGTGCACCCCGCAGTGGTGGTGCCCTACGACCGCGCCGGCTACCTGGTGTGGTTCGCCCTGGTGCCGCTGGAGATGCTGGTGGCCTACTCCCTGCGCCATGCCGCCACCGGCTCCAAGGCGATTCTCCGCCGCGGCCGGATGGCGCGGCTGGCCGCCCGTGCACGGCGTTGGCTGCGCCCCCCCCACCTGCTCGCCACCGCGGGCCTGGCCGTCGTGGCGGCGATTGCGTTCGGCACCGGCTTCGACAGCTCAGCGTGGCTGGTAGCTGGCGCCGGCGCCGGCGCCTTCCTCCTCACCTTGCTGATCTTCGGCTCGCGCGAGTACGGCCACACCATCGCCGCCGCCGAGCTGTTCTTCATCGGCTACATCTACGTCAAGATGCTGCGCTTCTCGCGCGCGTCGGAGGCGATCTCGGGCGCCAGCTCGCTGCTCACCACGGTGATCCTGCTGGTCGGCATCGGCGGCTTCCTGCTGCACGGCATCGTGATCTACCAGGCCGCGTTCCCCAACCGGCACCCCGGAGCAGGGCGTATCGAGGAGCGGCGGCGCGGGCGGCGCGAGCTGACCCTGTTCGCGGCCGTGATCGTCCCGCTGATCATCGTGCTGGCAGTGGCGCTGCCGCCCGACTTCGTGGAGCACCGGATCGCCTTCAACGAGCTCAACGAGCTGCCGCCGTCGCCGCCGGTGCCGGTCGACGACTTCAGCACCGCCCCGCCGGGCGGCAACCTGCGCGGCCAGCAACAGTTCGAGCCACGCGAGAGTCAGGGCGGAGGATCGGGCGACCGGCAGCAGAACCGGCAGGACGGTGACGGTGGCCAGGGGGAGGCCGGGCAGATGCCGGGCCTGGAAGGCATTCCGGCGCGCCAGTGGGAGCAGCGCAGGCAGCCACAGCAACCGCAGCAGCCGCAACCGCAGCCGGGGGACACCGGAGGCGGTGCTGGCGGCAGCGAGAGCGAGCAGGGACAGTCGGGCGGCGGCGCTGGTCAGAGCAGCAACCCCAACCAGGGCGAGGAGGGCGACCAGGGCGACGGCAACCAGGACAGCGGCGACGGCGAGGGCGAAAACAAACAGTATGCGGTGATGGTGATCGCCAGCGAGCGCGATCCGGTGTACGCCGCCGACGGCTACTTTGGCCTGTTCGACGGCGTCTACGGGTTCTCCTACTCGCGCGAGGAACCTCTCAACGAACTGATCTACCGCCGCCTGTTCGAGATCTGGGAGGATCCCGAGCCGCCTCGCGACATCGGCCGCACTCCCATCGCGCACGGCTTCTTCTCCACCATACCGGAGCGGGTCATGCCGTACCGACCGCTGGCGGTGGAGCCCACGGTGCAGCAGCGTCGCTATCACCCGTTCGACCTCTCCTACCGGGTGGTCTCGCAGGTGAGCACCGCCGGTCCCGGCGCGTGGCGTCAGGCGCGCTCCCTGAGCCAATCCGAACGCGAGCGCATGGCCGGCTTCCTCGAGGTGCCGCTGGATACGGAGCAGCGGGCGCGTTTCCAGGCCTATTTGGATGAGGCCGTGCGCGATGCGGAGAGCGACTTCGACAGGATCGACCAGCTCCTGCGCAGCTACGCGGACTATCAGTACGAGATCGGCTTCACCGACGATGTCTCGATCGCCCACGTCGACGAGTTCCTGTTCGAGACACGCGCCGGCGACTGCACCGAGTTTTCCAACACCTCGGCGATCCTGGGGCGCATGATGGGCATCCCTACACGGGTGGTAACCGGCTATCTCGGCGCCGAGTCGCTGCAGACCCCGCAGCACGAGCGCGGCGCCGCCATCCTGCGCCAGTCGATCGAGCCGCTGCAGGAATACCCGGTGGAGGATCTCTACCTGATCACCACCGCGCACCGCCACTCGTGGACCCAGTTCTGGCTTCCCGCCTTCGGCTGGGTGGATTTCGAGACCACTACCCACGCCAAGACGCCGCCGCCCGGCGCGGACGCCAACGCGCTCGACATCGTGATCCCGATCATCGAAGTGGAGGAGGCGCCGGTACCGCGCGACTTCGTATTCCCGTGGCGCTTCGCCCTCACCGTGCTGGGGACTCTGGCCGCGGCCGGCATCGCCGGCGCTTACGGTCTGCGCTACGGCCGTGAGAGCTGGCTGACCCTGCGCGCGCGACACACCAACGCCGGCGGCCTGCGCGCGCTCGGCAAGCTGCTCTACATGCGCATGGCCAGCGCCGGCTGCACGCTGAAGCCGCACTCCCACACCGTCCAGGAGTACGCCCGGCAGTATCCCCAGATCGGCCGCTTCGCCGCCCTCTACACCATGCTCCGCTACCGCACCGCCTTCGACCCCGGCGAACAGAGCCGCACCTGGCAGGAACTCCACGCCCAGTACGACACCGCTCTGAAGGCCGTCCGCCAAGTCGGCCTCCTCCCCTTCCTGCGCCGCACTTTCAGCCTCCGCGCCCTCTACTACTGAACCCAATGGCATGGTTGGCTACCGTTCCCCATGTGAGAGCCTGACATGCATCGCAGGAGTGCTCTTGTTGACGCGTTCGGCATCGGTCGGGACTATCTGCTGCTCGTCGTTCGCGTAGCGCACATGGTGAGGGATGCAGGCGCGATCCTCGCGACCCGGGTAACGACCTCCCGCCGCTTCCGGGCTGCGCGGATGAGCCGTGGCCTGTTTCGGAGCGCGTATCGATCGTCCGCAGGGAGGGCGGATCTTCCGTTGCTGGCCGTACTGTTCGCGCTGGGGAGCGTGCTGGCGCCGGCGGCGTTGCACGGTAGCGGCAACAGCGATTGGGTGATGTTTCGCGGCCAGGAAGGGCGCGGGATTACCGATACGCGGATACAGCCCCCGCTGGCGGTGAAGTGGCAGCTTCAGTTGCAGGCCGGCGGCGAGCAGGCGCGGTCGTTCAACCCGCCGGTGGTGGTGGATGACACCATCTACTTCGGCTCCGACGACGGCAACTTCTACGCCCTGGACGTGCACAGCGGCTACATGAGCTGGATCTTCAAGGCGCAGGCGCCGGTCAACTCGGTGCCGTTCGCCGACCGCGACCACCTCTACTTCGGCTCCAACGATGGCCACGTGTACGCCGTGGCGCGCCAGACCGGCGAGGAGCGCTGGCGATTCCCCACCGAGTACACCGTCCAGTCGCTGATCCTGCGCTACGACGACCTGGTGATGTTTACCAGTGACCGTGGCAACACCCACTTCGTGACCGCCGACGCCGGCGAGGAGGTGCACTACATCCCCAACCCGGTGTGGTCCTACCACACCTTCCAGGTATACGACGGGGTGATGTACTGGGCGCCGGGCCCGCCCGGCCGCGGCGCCAGCTTCGGCGCCTACGACGTGTACGAGAAGGCGTACCTGTGGGTGAAGTCGACCACGCCGGGGCTCAACTGGTACTCCTTCCCGGCGCTGCGCGGCGACGAGCTATTCTACTCCGCCGCCGGCACCGGTCGCACGCTTACCGGAAACCTGCAGTTCGTCTACTACGCCGTGGACCGGCTCACCGGCGCGGAGCTGTGGAGCTATACGGAAGAGTCGTTCTTCGGCGATCAGGGGAAGCTGATCTATCAGCCCTATCGGACGTTCGTCGACAACCTGCAGCTCCTCGACTACCTGGCGCCGGCGCTGTGGCGCAACACGGTGATCTACACCAGCGGCGACGCCGTGGTGCGCGCCTTCAACGCCCGTAACGGGCGGGTTGTGTGGCGCCACACCTTCCAGTACCCCACCAGCAGTGCGCCGACGGTGGCTGGCGATCGGGTCTACTTCGGCGTACGCGGCGACGGCGTTCCCGGCGGCCGTCCGCCGCGGCTGGTGGCGCTGTCGGCGCAGAACGGCAAGCTGCTGTGGGAGATGGACCTGGAGGGAGCGGTTCTGAGCGCCCCGGTAGTGGCCGGCAAATACCTGATCTTCGGCACCGACCAGAACTACTTCTACGTGATGGAAGAGGTGTTCTGATGCTGTTCGTACCCGTTCGTCGCATACCGGCCCTGCACTTTACCCAACGGTAACGCGCCGACCGTGGCCGGCGACCCGGGTCTACTTCGGCGGGCGAGCGCCGTTCGAGGTTGTTTCTGATAGTATCGCCCTCGACATGGCTGTTGACATACTGGCGGTGTGCGCCCATCCCGACGATGCCGAGCTGGGCTGCGCCGGCCTGTTGCTGCGTTGCAAGGCCGCCGGCGCCCGCGTGGGCGTGGTGGACCTGACCCGCGGTGAGCTGGGCAGCCGCGGCAACGCGGGGCTGCGCAACGAGGAACGCGCCCGCGCCACCGCCATTCTGGGACTGGACGTGCGGCTGGACCTGGACCTGCCAGACGGCTTCGTGGAACGCACGGTCGAGTACCGCACGCGGCTGGTGGAGGTGATCCGCAGCGAACAGCCGCGCATGCTGGTGGGACCCTATTGGGAGGATCACCATCCCGACCACGTCAACACCAGCCTGCTGATGAAGGACGCCTGGTGGTTTGCCGGCATCACCAAGCACCCCGGCGGATCGACCGCGCACCGTCCGGAAGCGATGCTGTTCCAACTGTCGCGCTACGCCGCGCGCCCCTCCCTGATCGTCGACATCAGCGACCAGTTCGCCACCAAGGCGCGCGCCGTGACGTGCTACGCCTCGCAGCTACACCGCCCGGCTGGGGACGCTGCCCCCGTTACCGACGCTTCGCCCGAGACCTACCTCTCCCGGTCCGACTTCCTGGCCGCCTGGGAGGGTCGTCACCGCTACTACGGGCGCATGATCGGTGTCGAATTTGGCGAGGCCTACCTGATGCGCAATCCGGTCCCGATCAGCGACCCGATGACCTTGCTGGCTGGACGGCCGGGGGTAATGTAAGTGGCACCGCACCGGCCGGCTCACCGAATGGCGGACGCCAACCGGTCCGCCCGCACGCGGGTGGGCGGCCCCGCGCCGAGCCTGTGGTATCGACCACGTCACAGGCTTGCGATCAGTCCACCCAGGACCCGTTGCTCGCATCGCCACGCCGCGACTCCGCGGTCAGCGACCTCGGCAGCAGACGCGAACGTGGGCCGTAATGGCCGGTGACACAACGACCGCACCACCGGTGGCGGTGGTCACCGGCGGCAGCCGTGGTCTCGGCGCCGGGGTGGCGCTGGCACTGGCGACGGCCGGCTACTCGGTGGCGATCGGCTACCGCAGCGACGCCGGGGCAGCAGCGGCTACCGCGGCAGCCTGCCGGGAGCGGGCCACAGGTGACCGACAGCGCTTCCATCCCGTGCAGGCGGACGTCGCCGTGGCGGCCGACCGCGAGCGCTTGCTGGCCGCCACCCTGGAAGAGCTCGGCAGCGTGGAGGTGCTGGTGAACAACGCCGGCATCGCCCCGCGGCAGCGCGTCGACCTGCTGGAGGCCACCGAGGAGTCGTTCACCGAAGTGCTGGCCACCAATCTGGTCGGCCCCTACTTTCTCACGCAGGCAGCGGCGCGCTACTGGCTCGACCGGCCGGCGGAAACGGACCGGCGCCGGGCGGTGATCTTCGTCACCTCCATATCGGCCGCCTACGCCTCGACGAGCCGTGGCGAGTACTGCGTCTCCAAGGCGGGCCTCGCCATGGCGCGCGAGCTGTTCGCGGTGCGCTTGGCGGAGGCCGGAATCGGCGTCTACGAGGTGCGCCCCGGCCTGATGGAGACCGACATGACGCGGCCGGTCAAGGCGAAGTACGACGCCCTGATCGCCGAAGGGCTGGTGCCGCAGAAGCGCTGGGGCAGCCCCGAAGACGTGGGCCGCGCGGTCGCGGCGCTGGTCGGTGGCGACTTCGACTTCTCTCAGGGTACCGTGGTCGAGGTGGACGGCGGCTTCAGCCTGCTGCGCCTGTAGTTCCCGGGTAGAACGAATGAACATCGACACTTCACTGCAACTGCGCGACTTCGGGCCGGCCGTCGAGACGATATTCGCCCTGGCCGGCGGTAAGATCCGCGACCTGGATGCGAGCTGGGACGCCGCGCGCGGCGCTCCGGTGTTCACGGTCGGCGGCACGTACACGACGCGTGGCTGGACCGAGTGGACGCAGGGCTTTCAGTACGGGGCCGCGCTGCTGACCTTCGACGCCATCGGCGACACCGGCCTGCTGGAGCTGGGCCGCGCCGGCATGCGCCGCGTCATGCCGGCCCATCTCACCCACACCGGGGTGCACGACCACGGCTTCAACACCATGAGCACCTACGGCAACCTGCTGCGGCTGGCCCGCGAACGGCGCTGGCAGGCCAGCCCCGGCGACGTCGAGCACCTGCAGTTGGCGATCCGCGTCTCTGGTGCCGTGCAGGCCGCGCGCTGGACCCCGTTGCCCGACGATCTGGGCTACATCTGCTCCTTCAACGGCCCGCAGTCGCTGTTCATCGACACCATCCGCTCGCTGCGCGTGCTGGCTGCGGCGCACGAGCTCGGCCAGGTGCTGATGGGCGAGTGCGACCGCTACATCTCCCTGCTGCGGCGCCTGCTCCAGCACCTAGAGACCACCCTGCGCTACAACGTTTACTTCGGCGCCGGCCGCGACCACTACGACATGCCGGGCCGGGTGGTGCACGAGGTGCTGTTCAACGTCAACGACGGCAACTACCGCTGCCCAAGCACCCAGCAGGGCTACTCGCCGTTCTCGACCTGGACCCGCGGCCTGGCATGGGCAATCCTGGGCTGCGCGGAGATGCTGGAATACTTAGCCGAAGTGTCGCCGGAGGCGATCGCAGAGGCAGCGGTCCCAGGACTGACCACTCACGCCGAGGCGCTGCAACGGGTGGGCGACGCGGCTGCCGCGACCGCAGAGTTCTACCTCGCCAACAGCGCCGCCGACGGCATCCCCTACTGGGACACCGGCGCGCCCGGCCTGACCGCCCTCGGCGACTGGCGCGCCGTCGCTGCGGACCCGTTCAACGACCATGAGCCCGTGGACAGTTCCGCCGCCGCCATCGCCGCCCAAGGCTTGCTGCGCCTGGCCATGCTACCCGGCGCCGTCCGCCCGCCGGGCGCCGACCGCTTCCTGGCCGCCGGCCTCACCGTCGCCCGCGCCCTGTTCTCCGAGCCCTACCTGGCCACCGACCCCGCACACCACGGCCTGCTGCTGCACGCCATCTACCACCGCCCCAACGGCTGGGACCATGTGCCGGAAGGCCGCCGGATCCCGTGCGGCGAGTCGTGCCAGTGGGGCGACTACCACGCGCTGGAGCTGGCCCTGCTGATCCGCCGCCTCGCCGCCGGCGGCACCCTCCCCTGGCGGGCGGCGTAGCGGCGGTGCGCGCCGGTTTCAGTCTTGAACGACGGTAGATCGTGCTGCGCCGCCAGCGCGACAATACTGCGTTGGATTGCTCAGTTCAGGGGACGCAGGAGCGGGGTCTCCGGCAGGTCGGTGTGCAGGCGCTCGAACACGTCGGCCCCGTCGCGGGTGAGAGCGGAAGGGTCGGCGAACGGCAGATCGACGCGCACCTGCTCCAGGCTCGAATAGCACGCCGCGGCCAGCACCTCGAAACCGGTGTAGGCGTGTTCGACGTTGCAGGGGTGGTCCGCCAGCGAACCGTCCAGCCAGTCGGCGATCTGGCCGGCGTAGCCCTGCTGAATGCGCGGCGACTCCCACGCCCAGCCGGCGCCGGGATTCTCCCTGGAGTAGTCGGGGTTCGCCCCGTGCACCGGCTCCCCGCCGGTGGCGCGGCTCAGCGTTCCCCAGATGCCGGAATTCTCCGCCCACACCGTGCCCTCGGTGCCGCGCACCGTGAGCCGGTTCACCTGCCACGCGTCCCCGGAGTCGTAGCGCGGAGCTACCCCTCCGTATTCGCCCAGACCGTAGACGCCGCCGGCCAGCTCCAGCCGCACCAGGCACAGGTCGGGCGACGGGTGGGCGTCGTGCAGTTGGGTGCGACCATGCACATGGCCCACCACCCACTGCGGCTGCGCAAAACCGCCCGCCCACAGCAGGTAGTGGGTATAATGGGTGCCGCGGTCGAACAGGTTGCCGCTGGTGGTCGCGTGAATCTCCGTCGGCTGGCCTATGTCGCCGGCGTCCAGCACCCGCTTGAGCTGCCGGAACGAGCTGGTATAGAGGTGCTGCTGGCACACCGTCGCCTTGATCCCGGCGCCACGGCACAGCTCGACGATGCGCCTCGCCTCGGCCAGTGACAGGGCCATCGGCTTCTCGAACGCCAACCCTCTCACCCCGTGCCTTGCCGCCAGCTCCACCATCGCCACCCGCACGCCGGGCTGGGTTACGAAACAGAACAGATCGGGCCGGGTCTCGGCGAGCATGCGGTCGGCGTCCGCGTACTGCGCCACGTCGAGGCCGAACTCATCGACCGTGGAGCGCATGCGTACCGCGTCCAGCTCGCACAACGCCACCACCTCGAACCGCTCGGATTGCGCCTGCCAGCCCTGGATGTGCACCCGGCCACGGCCGCCGCAACCCACCTGCGCCACACGTATCTTCGCCATCGTCTGCCTCGGTCAGCTTTTCGTAACGGGCTCCGCCACGCGGACCAGTTGCTTGCCCACGTTCTTGCTGGTGAGCAGGCGCAGGAAGGCCCCAGGCAGGGTCTCGAAACCCTCGGCGATGTCGAACTTCGACTTCAGAGCGCCGCTGCGGTGCCATGCCCCGAGCCGGCGGTATGCCTCGTCCATCCGGTGGGCATGGTCGCCGGAGAGGAATCCCTCCACCCGCGCACGTGACACCAGGATCTTGCGCATGAAGCGCGGCCCGATGTCGGGCTGCTCGAAGCGGTCGGCGAGGCTGATGGTCCCCACTACTACGATACGGGCGTGCGTGGCCAAGTTCTGGAACACCGCATCGAGAATCGGCCCGGCAGTGTTGTCGAAGTACACGTCCACGCCATCAGGACACACGCGCGCGATCGCCGCACTCAGGTCAGGCTCGGCGCGGTAGGCGATGCCGTCGTCGTAGCCGATCTCCCGACACCAGGCGAGTTTTTCCGAGGTACTGGTGACGGCGATGGCGCGGCAACCGCACAGCTTGGCGATCTGGCCGGCGATCTGCCCCACCGACCCGGCGGCAGCCGAGATCACCACCGTGTCGCCCGGCTTGATGCGTCCGGTTTCCAGGAGCGCGAAGTACGCGGTCGGGCCATTGGTCCCCAGCGAATCGAGCCAATGCGGCAGGTCGGCGACTTGCCGATCGACGCGCCGCACCGTCGCCGCCGGCACCGCCGCGTACTCCTGCCAACCGGTCGTGGCCACCACCAGATCACCCGCCCGAAAGGCGTCCGCCTTCGACTCGACCACCTCCGCAACCGACGCCGCGGTCATCACCTCACCGATGCCGACGCCGGACGTGTAGTTCTGCTGCCGGCTGATCCGCCCACGCATGTAGGGTGCCACGTCCACGTACAGCGACCGTACCAGCAGTTCGCCGCTCCCCGGTGCCGGCACCTCGCTCTCGGTAAGGGTCCAGTTGTCCTGCTGCGGCATCCCCTCCGGATGAGAGGCCAGCCGCCATTGTCGATTGTTCACCGTCATGGCCCGCATTCTATCACTCCTGGACTGACGCACGCCTGCTACTGTCCGCCGCGGCCCTCACGCTACCGGCACCGGCGCCATGCCGGCATGCGGCAGGAACAGCAGGGCAACCAGCAGGGCGGTCCCATACTAACCGGCCAGAGGAGCGGGGCCGACGCTGGCACGGCTGCCAGCGCCGTCGCTGCCGCACAGTGGTCCCCGGATCGCTCCAACGGCGAACGATAGTCCACGATTGCGTAGCGTGGGATAGTCCTGGGCAACAAGGGGGTCGCACTTTCTGCGCGGCAACGGCGGGTTGCACGGCAGGGCGATTTTGTCGCACAAGAACGGGGAGTGTTCGGCATGGCAGGAAAATCGAACCCGCGGGTGAGCCAGCGCCCGCCGAACCGGCTGCAGCGGCGGCCGCCCAGGCTGGCAGAGCTGGACATGTCGCCGCGCGTCACGCGCCGGGAGTACGAGGCGAAGCTGAGCCGCCGGCAGCACGACCTGAAGGAGATCTCCCTCGCCTACCGGGCGCACGGGCGGCGCGCGGTGGTGGTGTTCGAGGGCTGGGACGCCGCCGGCAAGGGCGGCATCATCCGCCGCCTGGGCTGGCCGCTCGATCCGCGCGGATTCAAGGTGTGGCCGATCGCCGCCCCGCTTCCGGAGGAACAGGGCCAACCCTACCTGTACCGCTTCTGGCGCCGTCTGCCCTACCCCGGCCAGTTGGTGGTGTTCGACCGCTCCTGGTATGGCCGCGTGCTGGTGGAACGTGTCGAGGGCTACGCCGGCGAAGCGGAGTGGCGCCGCGCCTACGCCGAGATCAACGACTTCGAGCGGCTACTCGCCGACGACGGCATCCGGCTGGCGAAAATCTTTCTGCACATCACCCCGGAGGAGCAACGCAAGCGGTTCCGCGCCCGTCTGAGCGCTCCCCTGAAGCGCTGGAAGCTGTCGCCGGAGGACCTGCGCAACCGGGAGCGCTGGTGCGAGTACGAAACTGCCATCGACGACATGTTCCGCAACACGTCGACCGTCGCGCATCCCTGGCGCGTGGTGGCCGCCAACGACAAGAGGTACGCGCGTCTGACCGCCCTGGGGCTGGTGGTGCAGCATCTGGCCAACGGCGTGGACCTGACCCCGGTCGACCTCGACCCCGCGTTCGCTCGCCACGCGAGCGGTATCCTGAGCCACCCGGCCGGCGGAATTCGGGGCCTTCGGGACGACACTTCCCGGCGCCAGCAGTGAGACCGAAGCATACCGACAAGTCCAGCTCGGACGACACCGGGGGTGCATTCGCCGCTGCTGGCTCGTTGACGAAATGACGCGGCAGCCATACATTCGGGATCAGAGAACTTCGGGGCATGGTGTAATTCCAGACCGGTGGTGATGGGTACCCTGACGGACGCCCGCAGCCCACTACTCCCGCTCCCCCCGGGTGAGTGGGACTGAACCGGT
>CAYFXT010000017.1:0-18733 GCA_964346995.1 uncultured Spirochaetaceae bacterium
AATTGCAGCGTGTAGTCGTCGATCTTGCTGAGATGGGTCGCGGTGGGCGGCGTCTCGTTGGGGCGCCAGCCGGGATCGACCCGGTCGTCCCACCTCAGGTCCTCCATCACGAACATGATGTCGTCGACCACGAATGGATCGCCGTTCGACCACCTGGTGCCCGGGCGCAGCTCCAGGGTGACGGTCAGGCCGTCGGCCGACACGTCGTAGCCCTTGGCGATGTTGGGCAGGATCTCGCGCGTCTCCTGGTGCATCTTCAGCAGGTAGATGTCCACCTCCTGGTTGGTCATCTCGTGTCCGCGCCGGTTCATCGCTCCGGTGGCATCCGATACGCGCAGCGTGCCGCCGTACTTGCCGACGCCGTCGGCGAGCATCTCCTGCACCACCGGCTCGACGGCGATGCGCTCCTCCAGCGGCGGCAGCTCGCCGGCCGCTACCATGGCCGCCAGCATCGGCGCCTCGCTGAATTGCCCGCTCGCCACCATGGCGGCGCTGCCGGAACTGGCACTCTGCTCATCGGAGTCGCCCCCGGCCATAAGCACTGCGGGCGCCGCCACCACAAGGCCAAGCGCCAGCAATCGGTTCATGAACAAGGTCACTGCATTCTCCTCCTTCCATACCTCTGTTTATTGGATTGCATGACAGGCTACCATACCGGCGCTTTGGAAATGGGGTCAACCTCGCGTACCTTCCCTGCCCCGGGTGCCTTCCCGGTTCTCACGCTGCTGCCGGGACTGGCAGTTGCCGCGCTGTTCGGCCTCGGCGGCTGCGCATCGGTGGCGGACGCGCTGGCCGGCCGCACCCCGGTGAGCGTCGAGACGTTTCCACTCGCCGCCGGCCAGTGCAGCGGCGCGTTCATGGCGACCGACCTCCCGCACGAGATCGAGGTGGCCTCGCCGCGTGTGTTCAACTACGATTCGCTCGGCGCCGGGCTCACGGTCGGCGACCTGGACAATGACGACGACCTCGACCTGGTGCTGGCCAACCTGGACGGCGCGACCGCCCTGTTGTGGAACGAAACGGCGCCGGGAGGAATGCTGCAGTTCCGGCGCGAAGATCTGACTTCCACCGAAGACAGCAAGCCCACCAGCGCCGTCCTGGCGGTCGATACCGACGGCGACGGCTGGCTCGACCTCGCCCTGACTCACACCAACCGCCCGCCCACCCTGTGGCGCAACACCCCTGCCAAGGATGGAGCAGGCCGGGACTTCGTGCGCGACCGCGACTTCGGCGCCGGCTACTTCGCACACGTGATGGACTGGAGCGATCTCGACGGCGACGGCGACCTGGATGTCGTGACCGCCACCTACGACTACCTGCTGGCCAAGGAGTTCGACGGCTTCATCCCCGGCGGCGGCGTGGCCTACTACGAAAACCGCGGGCCCGGGCTGCTGCCGGCGCTGCTCGCCTCCGGCGCCGACGCGCTGGCGGTGCTGGTGGCCGATCTGGACGGCGACGGCCAGCGCGAAATCGTGATCGGCAACGACTATGCCCGCCCCGACTACGTCTTCACCCGCGATGCCGACGCGCCGATGGGCTGGGCACAGGTGGGGCCGCTCGCCGCCACTCCCACCAACACGATGAGCTACGACGCCGGCGACGTGGACAACGACGGGCGGTTCGAGCTGTTCGCCGCCGACATGAAACCGTACCGCGACGATGCCGAGACGCGGACGGCCTGGGGTGATCTGGGCGCCACCAGCCCGCCCGATGCCGTGCAGGTCAACGCCAACGTGCTGCTGGTGGCCGACGACGAGGGCGGCTACCGGGACCGAGCGGAGGCGGCCGGCGTGGATGCCACCGGCTGGAGCTGGTCGGCCAAGTTCGGCGACCTCGACGGCGACGGCTATCTCGATCTGTACGTGGTCAACGGGGTGATCACCGTCGAGGTATTCGGCCACCTGCCGGGCGACGAACTGGTGGAGGAGAACCAGGCGCTGCGCGGCGACGGCACGGGCGGCTTCGTGCACGCCCCGCAGTGGGGCCTGGGCAGTGCCCGCAGCGGGCGTGGCATGAGCATGGCGGATCTGGACGGCGACGGCGACCTGGACATCGTGGTCAGCAATCTGCGTGCCCGGTCGCAGGTATTCGAGAACCGCCTGTGCGGCGGCGGCCACCTGCTGGTCGATCTGCGCCAACCGGGCACCGCCAATACCCATGCACTCGGCGCCGATGTCGTGCTGACTACCGCTGCCGGGGGGGGGCAGCGCCGCGTAGTACGGGCGCAGAGCGGTTACCTGTCCGGCGACAGCAGCCGGCTGCACTTCGGCATTGCCTCCGGTGACGCCCCCGTGGCCCTGGAGATCGCCTGGCCGGACGGCGAACGCTCGGTGGTGCGCGACCTCGCTTCGGCCTCCCGCGTGACCGTAACCCGCCGGTGACCGGCGCGTCGTATACCTGCTCCGCCGGATCATTGGGCGGGCGGCCGCGGTGACCGACCCTTCTGCCCGCGAACGAGCCGCTGCGTGCCGCCCGGTCGACCCGCCGACGCGGGAGACAACCGCCCTGTCCATGCGGCAAGAGCTGAAAGCGTGCATTCCCGCCAAGTGGACTCATACACGGGACGGCGCCGTCCCGTGGCGGCGTCTGCTTGAACTGCTACCACACTACCGGAATGCACCCCGCCGCGCACCGCCGGTTGCGCACCGTCGGTTCCCGCGTCCACCGCCGCCACGCTCGCGCGGTACGGCAGCGCGGCGCCTCGCTCCGGTCCGGGAGCGCCGGCGCCGTAGCGGGCTCCTGCCCCGGTACCGCCGCTCCGCTTCGGCGCAAGACGTGAAGTCGCCGGCGACGTGGGTAGCGACATGGGTACCGGCGCGGCCGCGGCTCCGGTTGCGCACCTGGGCCGCTGGCCCGGGGCACGGGCTTCCCGCCTCCGCGACCGTGCTGCTGCTGGCAGTGCTGGCTTCGCTGGCTTCGTGCGCGTCCGACCGGCCCGCGATCGGTACCATCGCGCCACCACCACCACCACCACCACCGTACACCAGCACCCGGCTCACCGAGTCGGCGGCGTGCACCGGAGACTTTGCAGCGGTCGACCTCGACCACCGCATCCAGTGGCTCGGCGGGCGGATCACCAACTTCGATACCATCGGCTCCGGCCTGGCCGTGGGCGACCTGGACAACGACGGCGACCTCGACCTGGTGCTCGCCAACCTCGCCCGGCCAACCACGGTGTACTGGAACGATGGCGGCATGCGGTTCCGCCCGGAACCGCTCGCCACCGGCGCTGCGCGCGCCGTGAATGCCATCGACTTCGACGGCGACGGCTGGCTCGATCTGGCCTTCACCCACCCGGCGGCGCCGCCTTCGCTGTGGCTCAGTCAGGGACCGGCGAGCCCCGACGCCGCCGCCTACGATCGGTTCCAGCGCGTGGCCCGCCTCGGCGCCGGCTACATCGCCAACGCCATGGGCTGGGGCGACCTGGACGGCGACGGCGACCTCGACCTGGTAACCGGCAGCTACAACAGCGAGCTGCCCGACCTTGGCGCCGGCTTCGCCATCGGCGGCGGCGTGGCCTACTACGAGAACGAGGGCGGCGACCTGAACCTGACGCTGCTGGCGCCGACCGCCGAGGCACTGGCGGTGCTGCTCACCGACCTGAACGGCGACCGACGCCCGGACATCATCATCGGCAACGACTACGATCACCCGGACCAGATTTTCTTCCGCACCTCGGATGGCGAGCACGGCTGGTTGGCCGCGACACCGTTCCGCGCCACTGCCACCAACACCATGAGCTACGACGTCGGCGACATCGACAACGACGGCTTGGCGGAACTGTTCGTGGCCGACATGAAGCCCTACCGGCGCGACCCGGCCGTCAGCTACGCCTGGGAGCGGATCACCATCCTGCCGCCACCCGACGACGTGCAGGCCAACGAGAACGTGCTCCTGCTGCCCGAATCCGACTCCGACCCGAGCGCGGGCGCCGTCACCTTCGACAACGCCGCCCGGCAGCGCGGCGTGGACGCCACCGGCTGGACCTGGTCGGCCAAGTTCGGCGATCTCGACAGCGACGGCTTTCTCGACCTGTACGCGGTCAACGGCATGATTGACTCACTGGTGTTCGGCCACCTGCCGGACGACGAGCTGGTCGAGCAGAACCAGGCACTGCGCAACCGCGGCGACGGCAGCTTCGCCCCGGCATCGGAGTGGGGGCTGGGCAGCGAACGCAGCGGGCGCGGCATGAGCATGGCCGACCTGGACGGCGACGGTGACCTGGATGTGGTGGTGAGCAACATGCGCGAACCGTCGCAGGTGTTCGAGAACCGCATCTGTGGCGGCGCCAACCTGCTGGTCGACCTGCGTCAGCCCGGCACCGGCAACACGCACGCCATCGGCGCGCAGGTTCGGCTGGTTGGCGAGCTGGACGGGGCGCCGCTACACCTGACGCGCGAGGCACGCTCGCAGAGCGGTTACCTGTCCGGCGACACCAGCCGCCTGCACTTCGGCGTGCCGCGCGGCGCCGCGCTCACCCGGCTGGAGATCCGCTGGCCGGACGGCACCCGTTCGCAGATTTCCGACCCGGACGCGGGGTCTCTGATCACCGTGACCTACCCTCGCCCGGCAGGCTGATCCGCAGTCACGGACACGGTAACCTCCGCGGTCTGTCTACCGTCTCTACATAGCGGTGGCCGCCAGCTATTGAGCCGGTTACGACGCCCCTGTCAATCGGCGTACGCTCCGCGGCAATGCACCCTCTTGTGCAAACTTGACAGGCGGATGGGTGGGGCACAGTATGTGTCGTTGCGCGAGCAGAGAGCCTGTGCGGCGAACTACGCGAAGGGGGCAGCGATGCGACTTTGGATAGCGGTGATCGTGGCGGTAGCGGCGGCCGTGTCAGGCCATGCCGCCGGCGAAGCGGAGGCGGCGGCGTCAGAACAGCTTGTCATTACCTGGCACGGCGTCAATCCTACCGGCAACCCGGTGCAGGAGGGCTCGATCATCGAACAGGCGATCGAAGCGCAGTTCCCGGACGTCGACTTGCAGCCGTTGCCCATCGATTGGAGTGATCGGGATCAGATCGCGCTACGCATCGCAGCCGGTGACATTCCCGACTTTGCCTACGACATCGGGCGCGGCATGGCGGGGACCAGCCTGCGGCAGCTCGCCGAGGACGGGGTGATCCGCTCGTTCCCGCGCGCGTGGCTGACAACCCATATGTCCACCTACGTGCACTACGTGGATACCAACGACACCGGCAAGGCTTGGCCGTCGACACAGGTGGACGGCGTTCAGTACGCGATTCCGAACGTGTCCGCCGGCAACGCTACCGGCCACATCCTCGGCGTGCGCGACGACTGGGCGCAGGCGATCGGCTTCGAACGGCCCGATGCCTGGACCCTGGCCGATTTCGAGGACCTGATCCGCCGGCTGCGCAACGAGGATCCCGACGGCAACGGCAACAAGGACCAGTACGGCTACGCGCGTTGGGCACAGCAGGGGCTGGGATCGCTCAGCGTGGCCTCGGCCAGCTTCCCCAACGTGTTCGGTGCCCACGGCGTCCGCGTCGCCACCTGGGACCAGAACGGCGACTGGTCGATGATCAGCGACGGCTACCGCGAGGCGCTCAAGCAGCTTGCGGCCTGGTGGGCGGCCGACCTGATCGATCCGGAGAGCTTCACCGTCGACCGCGCCACCTGGACCGCCAAGTGGGCCAATCACCGGCTCGGCGTGGTGGAGCGCAACTGGACTTGGCTGCGCGAGCGGGCCGGCTCTCCCATCAACGAGATCCGCAAGACCATGCCGGACGTGTCGATAATCTACCTGCCGCAGCCGGAGGGACCGGCCGGGGCGCAGACCTCCGCCTATGGGGCCGCCACTGCGGTCGGGCTGTTCGGCAAGGACGCCACGGACGACAAGGTGGTCAGGATCATGCAGATCCTGGAGTGGGTGGAGAGCGACCCCGACCGCCATTGGCGCAGCCGCGTCGGGCCGCTCGGCCTGTTCGACCCGGAGGTCAAATATGCGGAACGGGTGTCGCCGACCGAGATCCGCCGCATCGGCGAGTTCCACAACAACGAGGCGTACGCCAAGGCCGGCATGTACAAGTTCGCCATGCACAACTATCGGCCGATCGAGCTGTGGCGCACCAACATCGCCGGCGAGGTGGCTACCGTCGTGGAAGCCGGCGTCGCCGCCAAGCTGGTCGACGAGGGTCCCTGGGTGGAGTTCTCTGCCGACGTCAGCAAGCTGCGCGCCGATCTGAGCGACATCGAGGTGCAGTTCTACGTCAAGGCGATCTCCGGCGAGATCGACATCGACGCCGGGTGGGGCGCGTACGTGGAGTCCTGGATGGCCAACGGCGGCGCGCGCATGACGGAAGCCGCCAAGCAGTTCATCCGCGACGGAACCATCATGGAGTGAAATCACCGGGCGCGATACCGGCGGCGCGGGTGCCGGCGCGCGTCCGCCTCGGCGTGGGCGCACGCTGGCGCCTGATACGCCGCTACAAGCTGATCTACCTGCTCCTGCTGCCTTCGGCTGCCTACTTCGTGCTGTTCCACTACGGCCCGATGTACGGCATCCAGATCGCCTTCAAGGACTTCAAGCTGCTCAAGGGCATCTGGGCCAGCGAATGGGTCGGATTCGAACACTTCATCGCCATGCTGGCGGCGCCACGCTTCTGGCAGGTGCTGCGCAACACCGTAGTCATCAGCGTGCTCAAGCTGCTGTTCGGGTTCCCGGTCCCGATCCTGTTCGCCATCCTGCTGAACGAACTGATCAACGTACGCTTCAAGAAGAGCGTGCAGACGATAAGCTATCTGCCGCACTTCATCTCGTGGGTGGTCCTGGCCGGCATCGTCTACGAAGTGCTGTCCCCGTCGTTGGGTATCGTCAATCAGATCGTCGAGGCGGCCGGCGGCCGCCCGCACAACTTCATGGCCGACTCCGACTGGTTCGTGGCGGTGGTGGTGATCAGCTACGTCTGGCAGACCTTCGGGTGGGGGTCGATCATCTACCTGGCCGCGCTGGCGAGCATCGATCCGCAACTCTACGAGGCCGCCCAGATCGACGGTGCGAGCCGCCTGCAGCGCACCATGAGCATCACCGTACCGTCCCTGTATCCGGTGATGGTGATCGTGTTTCTCCTGCGCGTCGGCAACCTGCTGGAAGTGGGATTCGATCAGATCTTCAACCTGCAGAATCCCACCATCTATGACACCGGCGACATCATCGAGACCTATACCTATCGGAAGGGGCTGATCCAGCAGGACTGGGGCTATGCGACGGCCGTGGGACTGTTCAACAACACCGTCGGCCTGATCCTGCTGCTGGTGGTGAACCGAGTTACGCGCGTCGCCCGGGAGTTCGGCTTTTGAGCGCCCTTCGTACGCGCGGCGAGCGGCTGTTCGATGCCGTCAACGTCGCCGTTCTGATGATCGTATCGGCCGCCGTTCTGCTTCCCTTCTGGCTGCTCCTGGTCGACTCGTTCAGCACTCCCGAGTCGGTATACCTGCGCGAGTTTGGTGCCCAGTTCCTGCCGGTCTCCTGGTCGATCACCGCCTATCAGACCGTGCTGCAGAAGTCGGCCATCGGCATCGCCTACGCCAACACGCTGTTTCGCACCGTGCTCGGGACGCTGCTGAACACCCTGGTGACGATCGCCGCCGCGTATGCCATCTCCAAGCGCCGGTTGCCGTTCATCCGCACGTTCACGTTCCTGGTGGTGTTCACGCTGTTCTTCAACGGCGGGCTCATTCCGCGTTTCCTGCTGGTGCGGTCGGTCGGGCTGCTCGACTCCCGCTGGGCGCTGATCTGGCCGGTGCTGGTGCAGGCCTACACGCTGCTGATAGCGCGCAACTTCATGTTCTCGATCCCCGACAGCCTGGAAGAATCCGCCTATATCGACGGCGCCAACGAAATCACCATTCTGTGGCGCATCATCCTGCCGCTGTCCAAGCCGATCATCGCCACGGTAGCGTTGTGGGGAGCCGTCATGCACTGGAACGCCTGGTTCGATGCGCTGATCTACGTGACGGACATCAACAAGATCGTGCTGCAACTGCTGCTGCGGCGCGTGCTGCTGGAGAGTCAGATCATGTCGATGACCGATGTCGATCTGGAGACCGACACGGCGGTGACCGAGGAGACCGTCAAGGCCGCCCTGATCTTCATCAGCATCGGGCCGATCGTGATCCTCTATCCGTTCGCGCAGAAGTACTTCATCCGCGGGGTGCTGATCGGCTCGGTCAAGGGTTGAGGCACTCGAGGTGCATTCCCGCCAAGCGATAGAGCGTTCACGCGGGTCGGCTCGTCCGCGTGGCGGCGTCTGCTCATACTGCCGCCACCGAGCGGGGATGCACCCGGCGCGCGACGTAAGCGCGTTCAGCCGCCGAGATCCTGCCCCGTCGCGCCGGCGCTCAGGTCCGCGGCCGTCAGGACCACATGGAATATCTGCCGCTTCTGATGGTCGAGAAACAGGTGCAGACGATCACCGTCGACGACCAGATCGGCGTACGACAGCTCCACCCGCCGCGCCGCAGCGCGCGTCGACGGCGCCGCGCGCGGAACGGTGGTGTCGGCCAGCAGCAGGCGCGGGTCGCTCCACGAACTTCCCGCGTCGCTCGACAGCGACGCCCACAGCTCGCGGCGATCGGCCTGCCCGCGCCAGTCCCCTTCGCCCTGATTGTGGATCAGCGCTGCCATCGTGCTGCCGTCGCCGAGCCGGAACACCATCGGCGGTGCGTCGGGGTGACGCAGCACGGTCGGCTCGGGATCGCTCCAGGTGCGCCCGTCGTCGGCGCTGCGCAACTCCCACATGCGCCCCGACGGGACCCGGGCGAACATCACCGCCTCGTTCCCGCCGAGCGACAGAATGGTGCCCTCGAGCGTGCGCCGCCAGGGTTGTACCTGCCAGCCGTGCGGGTGTGGACCGGGGATCAACTCCCAACTCGCCCCCTGATCTTCACTGCGCAGGACGAACTGAGTATCGGTGCGGTTCGGCCACCCCTCGGTCCGGCGGCGCACGCTGTAGGTGGGCAGCAGCCAGGTGCCGGTGTCCATCTCGCAGCCGCGCATGTGCCCGACCCCGCGGTACCCGGGACTGTTGACCGGATCGATGATCTCCATCTCGCTCCAGGAGTGGCCGTCGTCGTCGGAGCGGCGGATGGCGATGCCCCCGTCGTGCGGTGGCCGGAACAGCTCGGGCGTGGGTTCGGTGCCGAAGGCGACGATCCGGCTGCTGCCCCGTGGCACGAACGGGTTGAACCCATGCTGGTTGTAGGGCACCACCCACGGGTGGGTCGGCCCCTGCCACGTGGCGCCGCGGTCGCCAGAGCGATAGGCGAGCAGCTCGTTGATCTTGTCCCGGTTGTTGATCATGTGTCCCGCCCCGGACTGGGTGATCGCCAGCAGGTCGCCGCCGGGGGTCTTCAGGGCGCGCACCGGCTCGCTCATGTCGTTCGGTGGTGGGAAGGCGTGCAGCCGGCGCACGTCCAGGGAGTCGAGGGCGATGATGCCGAGGTCAAGGAGGTGGCGATAGCCGGCGGGCGGATCGGCCACTTCGACGGAGCGGCCGGCCAGCGGGATCCGCTCCTCCTGGTCCAGCAATACGCCACCCGGTGGGGGTTGATGGACATGTGCAATCATGTCGGTGTCCGCGAGGCACACTGTACGCCTTGCCTCTTGGGGGAGTCAATCTCCCGGGCTCCTGCCCCGCGCGGTGTACGCCTCACGCGCCGCCATGATCGTGCGCAGACGTTACGGTGAGGCAAGGGATCCATCCTCATGGGCGCGGTTTGCGGAGGTCTTCCAGTTCTTCGACGCTGCGTGGCCAGTCGGACTTGAGCAGGCGGGAGAGGGCGCGGGCGGCGAGCAGCTTGCCGCCGGTCTGGCACTTCGGACAGTAGTTACTCTCGTTGGCGGCGTAGACGATGCGCTGCACCGGCGTGGCGCACACCGGACACGGCTGCCCGTACTTGCCGTGCACCGCCATCTTCGGGTGAAAAGCGGTCACCTTCCTGGGGAACTGTTCACCGCTCTCCGCGCGCAGCAGTTCCACCCATTCGGTGAGCACCGCCACGCACGCACCATGCAGCGTATCGACCTGTTCGCCGGTCATGCGGGCGGTGAGCTGCAGCGGCGACAGCCCGGCGCGGTGCAGGATTTCGTCGGAGAACGCGTTGCCCACCCCCGAGAACAGGCGCGGGTCAGCCAGGGCGCGCTTCAAGGTGTGATTCTCGCGCAGCAGGACCTCGCGGAACGCCACCGCGTCGGCGTCCAGGATCTCCAGGCCGCCGCGTTCGTGCTCGGCCAGACCCTCGCTCCCCGCCACCAGGTGGAGCGACGCGCGCCGCGAGGTCCCCGCCTCGGTGAGAATCAGCGTACCATTGTCGAACTGCAAGCCGGCCAGACCCACCTTGCGTGGAATCCTGGCCGCAGTGCTGCCCTCCTGCCAGCGCAGGCGCCCGGCGATCATCAGGTGGATCACCAGGAACAGGTCTCCGCTCAGGGTGAAAACGATGCGCTTGCCGAGCCGCTCCACCGCCTGCACCTGCGTGCCGTGCGCGGCGCTGATCGGCGGATCGCAGGAGCGCAGCACGAACGGATTGGCGATGCGTATGCGCTGCAGGGTGCGGCCGGCGGTGCGACGCCGCAGGTGCTCCACGTACACGGTTACCGAGGGCAGTTCCGGCATGGTTCCGCCGACAAGGCTACGCTTCCGGGCGGCTCCCGCCAAGCGTTCACCGCGTCGCGGGGCGTCGCGGGCGCTTTCCGGTAGTGTGGCAGCAGTACGAGCAGACGCCGCCACGGGACGACCCAACCCGCGTGAGCACTTACCACTTGGTGGGAATGCACCCGCCTCTGCCATGAGCGAAGTATCGCCGCGCGGCGTGTGCTATGCTGCGGCGGCGATGAAAGCGGTTCTGTACAACGGTCCCTGGGATATGAGCGTAGTCGATCTGCCGGCCCCCGAACCGGGTGCCGGCGAGGCACTGCTGCGCGTGGACACGGTGGGCATCTGCGGCAGCGACGTGCACGGCTTCACCGGTGAGAGCGGGCGCCGTACACCCGGCATGGTGATGGGGCACGAGGTCAGCGGCACCGTGGAGCGGCTCGGTCCGGGTGCGAGCGCCCCGGC
Organism: uncultured Spirochaetaceae bacterium; assembly: GCA_964346995.1. GTDB lineage: Bacteria > Spirochaetota > Spirochaetia > SZUA-6 > Bin103 > Bin103. The sequence goes on from CAYFXT010000017.1 coordinate 11,087, forward strand.
GGCGGGCACGCGGGTGGCCCTGTACAACATCATCGCCGAGCACGCGCCTCGCCCCGAGGAGGGCGATCCGTCGTTCCTCAACAAGCAGGTGATCGGCGTGAACCTGGGGAAACGCGGCGCCATGGCGGAGTACGTGGCGGTGCCGGCGGCCAACCTGATCCCGCTCGCCGACGGCGTGCCGAGCGAGATCGGCCTCCTGGCCGAGCCACTCGGCGTGGTGCTGCACGGCTGGCACCGGCTGGAGGCGCGCAACGTGGCGCCGCGGCGGGTGGCGATTCTCGGCGCCGGCACCATCGGCATGGCCGGCGTGCTGGTGGCGCGCGCCCGCGGCGCACGGCAGATCGCTTCGCTGGATCCCGTCGCCGCCAAGGCGCGGCGCGCCGCTTCGCTGGGGGCGACGGCGGTGCCGATCCCGGACGGCGCCTCGGTGGCGGATACTTGCGCCGCAGCCACGGCCGCGCTCGGTCAGCCGCCGGACGTGGTGATCGACGCGGTAGGAAGCAGCGACTCATTCATCAGCGCGGTACGCATGGTGGCGGAGCGCGGCACCGTATTGATGATCGGCAACCTGGCCAAGGAGGTGCCGCTGCCGCTGCAGGACATGATCAGCAACGAGTGGACCCTGGTGGGCACCTACGGCTTCGACCGGCGCGCGTTCACCGACGCAGTGTCGATGCTCGGCGAGCTGCAACGCGAGCTGGCGGGCTTCATCGAGGAGCGCTGCACCCTCGACGAAGTGCCGGCAGTGATGATCGCCCTGGCCAGGGGAGAACGCCAAGCCCTGAAAGTGGTCATCGACGTCGCCGGCTGACGAATCGGTGCCGTCGGAGCGGCACGGGTGCACGGCTGGGTGCATTCCCCGTTCGATGGCAGCAGTACGAGCAGACCCTGCCACGGGGGACGAGTCGCCCCGCGTGTGAGCGCTCTTACCACTTGGCGGTAATGCCCCCTGAGGCAAGCGCTTGCTTGCACAGCCCGCCGGCAGGGCGTATGCTGGCCGAAGTGACGTACTTCACGTCACGAAATCTGTTTCATTCACCACAAGGGAGGATCGAGATGAAGATTCGCACGCCCCTTGCGCTGGCCCCGCTGCTGCTGCTCGTGGGTGCCGGCGCATTCGCATCCGGCGACTCGGACGAAGGTTCTGCAGACGAGCCGGTGCCGTTGATTCTGTCCGCCTGGGGCGGTCAGGAGGTGGCCGACTTCTACGCCGCCAACGCCGCCGAGTTCTCGCGCCTGAGCGAGGGCAGGGTAGACGCCAGCTTCCGCCATATCACCGCCGACTACAATCAGAAGGTGCAGGCGATGATCGCCGCCGGTGACGCACCCGACGTGTTCCTGCTCGGCTCCACCAACGCCCCGATCTGGTGGCGCAAGGGCCTGTTGCTGGAGCTCACCGACACCGTGCACCAGCATGGCCTGCTGGACGACAGCAAGTGGTACTCGGCGCTGTTCTCCTCGTCGCGCGACGGCGACACCTTCTTCGGCCTGCCGGACGCGATGAACGTGTTCCTGCTGATCTACAACAAGACGGCGTTCGACAAGTACGGTGTCGCCCATCCGACCGCAGACTGGACCTGGGACGATCTCAAGGAAGCCGCCCTGCAGCTCACCGTCGACGAAAACGGCGACGGCGTGAACGATCTGTGGGGCTTCAACGTGTGGCATGCGTGGTCGATGTGGTATCAGGTGTTCCTGTGGTCGTGGGGAGCCGAGTGGGCGATCGACGATCACGAAGCCAACACCCTCCCCTGGCTGGCGGGCAAGGACTGGCGACAAGGCCAGATGGTCGATTCGGGTGCGGCCGAGGCGCTGCGGTGGCTGCAGGACGGCATCTACAAGGACCAGTTCATCCGCCCGCGCGTCGGCGCGACGGTTGGCGGCGAGGCCTTCCAGCAGGGACTCACGGCGATGGACATCGTCGGTACCTGGTACCTGGAGACCACCATCCTGGTGGAAGACTTCGAATGGGACATCGCGCCCATCCCGCGCGTCGGCAAGGGCGACCCGCACGTTACCCACATGACCGTATCGCCGTGGGTGGTCAACGCGCGCACCGAATACGCCAAGGCGGCGCGCGAATTCGCAGCCTTCATGTGCTGCAACAACTTCGTGATGGAGACCATGCGCCGGGATACCCCGCTGTCCAAGGAGGTTGCCTTCTCGGACGCCTACCTGAAGATCCCCGGTGCTCCCCCCAGCTACCGGCTGCGCGTCGACATCATCGACATGATCGAGTATCCGCGCTACTGGAACCGCCAGCTTCCCAACATCGGCGAGGTGACGCAGGCATTCCAGACCGAGATGGAGAAACTGCTCATCAACACGCAGACGCCCGAGGAGACGGCGGCCAACGTAGACAAAGAGGTGGCCCGCCTGATCGCCAAAGGTTGGGACTAGCCTGACAGCCTAGCGCTGCGGAAACCGCCGCCCACGGCGCCGCTTCCGGCCCCACCGCCTGCTGCACTGTGAGCCTGTCGCAATCCGACAGGCTCACAGTGAGCAGACTGTGTCCGGGAGGGGATTCCGGGCACCATCCCTCACCCATGAAAGGCTCGACCAAGAAGAAGATCGAAGGCTACCTCTTCATCTTCCCGTGGATCATCGGGTTGTCGACGTTCGTGATCTACCCGGCCGGGTATGGCTTGGTCCTGGGTTTCTTCAAGTTCGACATCTTCAACCCGCCGAAGTGGATCGGCCTCGGTCACTTCCAGGAGATGTTCACCGAGGATCCCAACTTTCTCACATCGCTGTCGGTGACCCTCCGCTACATCGTATTCTCGGTCTCCCTGCGCGTCGGCGCGGCGTTCTTCCTCGCCCTGCTGCTCAACCAGAGGGTGAAGGGGCTGGGGATGTGGCGCACCCTGTTCTACACGCCCTCGATCGTCGCCGGCTACGCTCTGGCGCTGCTGTGGAACCGGATGATGGATCCGCAGTACGGGCTGGTGAACGTGGTGCTGCGCTTCTTCGGCGGCCCCACGCCCAACTGGTTCGGCTCCGAATCGCTGGCGTTCGCCACGATTACGGTGATGTCGGTATGGTCAGTGGGTCCGCTGGTGGTAATCTTCCTGGCCGGGCTGCAAGGCATTCCGCAGGAGCTGTACGAACAGGCCCAGATCGACGGCGCCAAGATGCGGCACCGGCTGATCGCGGTCACCGTGCCGATGATCTCGCCGGTGCTGCTGTTCAATCTGGTGATCGGCTGCATACATGCCACCCAGCTCTTCGTCGAGCCGCTGGTGATGACCAACGGCGGGCCCAACAACGCCACCCTTACCCTGCTCCTCTACCTCTACCGTAATGCCTTTTCCTACCTGAAGATGGGTTACGCGGCGGCGATCGCCCTGATCATGTTTCTGCTCACTCTGGGTCTGACCATTCTCCTGTTTCGCTGGTCGCGGCGCTGGGTATACTACGCGGGGTCCGGCTGATGAGTTGCGCAATGGGGAGGCTGCTGCCGATGGGGCGCGGCTGATGAGTTCCGGCGTGCTGGCCGCGGCGATGCGCGGCAAACCGATCGGTCTGCGCATCCGCAGAGTGGCGTGGCGGGTCATCGTCTACCTGCTGCTGCTGATCCTAGTGGCAGTTGCCTTGCTGCCCCTGCTGTGGATGGTGTCGACGTCGCTCAAGCCGGGCTTCCTGGAGGCGTACAGCCTGTCGCTGCTGCCCTCCAGGGTGACCTGGTCCAACTACCCCGACACCTGGAACCGGGTGCCATTTCCGGGGCCGCTGGCCAACACCATCTTCATCACCGCGCTGGCGTTGTTCGGGTCGCTGGTTTCCGCTTCCATCACCGGGTTCGCGTTCGCCCGGCTGCGCTTCCCCGGCCGCGACGTGTGGTTCGCCATCCTGATCATGACCATGCTGATTCCGCCCGCCATCATGATCATCCCGCAGTACCTGCTGTTCAACTGGCTACGCTGGATCGACTCCTACAAGCCGCTGATCGTGCCCTGGTTCTTCGGCGGCGGGGCGTTCCGGATCTTCCTGTTCCGGCAGTTCATCAAGTCGATTCCGGAGGAACTCGACCAGGCCGCGGAGATCGACGGCTGCTCCACCTTCCGGATCTTCGCCCAGATCATCGTGCCGCTGATGATGCCGGCGGTGGCGACCGTCGCCGTGCTCGGGTTCATGGATTTCTGGAACGACTTCTTCGCACCGTTCATCTACCTGAACAACGTCGACAAGGACACCATCGTGCTACGCCTGTTCCGCATCTGGAGCGATGCGGAGGGCTACATGCGCGAGGAGCTGCACACGGTGATGGCCGGTAACGTGATGGTCACCCTGCCGGGGTTCATCATCTTCTTCATCGCCCAGAAGCGCTTCATCCAGGGCATCGTCACCACCGGTATCAAAGGCTGACGGCGGTCGACGCCATACCCGACGAGGCAGCCCGTTGGACCTCCGCCGGGGCGTCGCACGCCGGCCGGTCCCGGCGCGCGGTCACGGTTGCCGAGTGGGCGGCGGGTTCAGCGCAGCGCGGGACCGGGGGTCGGGCATAGCGCCGGCGGCTCGGCTTTCCCGTCGTAGACCGGGATGAGCGGACGGGTGATCGATTTCGTCTGCGTCACCCAGTCGCACCACTCGGGAGATTCGGCAACGTGGCCGACAATCAGGGCTTTCACCTCGCCCGGCAGGTCGTCGTAGGCGGGCCAGTACCAGATAGTGAGCACCGTGCGCCGCCGGTCGCTGCGATTGCCATGCGCCGCGTGCAGCAGGCGGGCATCGCCGACCACCACGTCGCCAGCGCGCACCGGCACGTCGATCTCTCCCACCGCGTGTTGGAACGCGGGGTGGGAGAGCGCCACGGTACGCACCACCTCGTCGTTTCTGGTGGCCCGTGGGTCCTCGTCGTGCAATGGGTGCCGCTTGCGGTGCGAGCCGGGAATCAACCGCAGACAGCCGTTGTCGCGGCTGGTGTCGACCAGGTAGTACATGAGGAAGAACTGCTGTGGCTGATCGGTATAGCTGATGGGATGGTCCCACAGCAGTCCGTCCTGATGCCAGTGTAGCGGCGGGCTGTGCGGCGGTTTGCTGATCACGAAGCCGCTCCACACTTTGGGCCGGTCGAACCCCAAGCGGGTGAACACGGCCAGCGCGGCCGGATGCACGAGGAGTTCGGCGAACGCGGGGTGCGGAAACTTCCAGTAGGGAATGATGCTACCCCGTGCCCGGTGCTCGGCGAAGTGGGCGGGATCCTCCCGGGAGAGGGTCCACTCGCTCATGGCGTTCAGCCGCCCCACCGTCTCCGGATCCAGAACCCGCTCGAACACGCAGAACCCCTCCCGGATCAACTGCTTGCGCTCGGCGGTCACGGTAATCGGCATGGGTGCGACGGTACGAACGCTACCCCGCGCTGTCAACGGCAGTGAACGGCTTGGGTATTCCCGCCAAGGGGCAGCGCGCTCACGCGCGAGTCGGCTCGTCCCCGTGGCGACGCCTGCTCATACTGCACTGCGACCTCATCGTCATCGCCAGCGCTTCCATCCGCGGAGACGTTCGGTCACCTGCTATCGGTACAATCACCTTGCCCATGGGTTTGGCGACCGTATATTAGGTTGAGGCCATTGGTTACGTAAGTGCAGCCGCACTCGATTTCTTCCGGCCCACGTCACCGGATTCCGTCTCGCTGGTCCTCGCTGCCGCGAAGTGGAAAATGCGCTCCTGACAACAGGCGACGACAGGCCGCACCTCGATGAGTTCCATCTCACTTTCCGACAAGTATCAGCCGTTCGTCGATACCCGTACCGGTGCGGGGGTGCTGGCGCGTATCACGCGCATGGCCTTGCGCTTCCGCGTGCGCCTGCTGATCGGCGTGCTCGGCACCGTAGCCGCGGCGCTGATGCAACTCCTGATCCCCCGCTTCATGGGCCAGGCGGTGGACGGCATCCACGATCTGCTGGCGGCGGCGACGCAGTGGAATCCGGCAACCCGTAACGGGCTGCTGATGTTGGCCCTGGCCCTGCTCGGCGCCAGCGTATTCCGCGGTGTGTTCATGGCGGTGTACATGCAGCAGGGCGAGTCGCTCGGCCAGCAGCTCGGCTACTCGTTGCGGCTGGCCTACTACGAAAAACTGCAGCACCTCAGCTTCAGCTACCACGACCGCGTCCACACCGGCGACCTGATGACCCGCGGCATGCTCGACGTCGAGGGCGTGCGCATGTTCGTGACCTTCGGCCTGCTGCGCACCTTCTACCTTGCGGTGCTGATCGGCTTCGGCACCTACCAGCTCGTCGTCACCGATGCCCTGATGGCGGTGGCCGCGGTGAGCTTCGTGCCGGTGGTGGGCTGGCGCGCCATCGTGTCGCGGCTGCAGCTCCGCGAGAGTTGGTACCAGTTGCAGAAGCGCATGTCGATCCTGACCCGGGTAATCGACGAGAACCTGAACGGGATTCGAGTAGTGCGCGCCTTCACGTCGCAGGATCACGAGATGTACAAGTTCGACCGCGCCTCGCGGCGAGCCATGCTGCAGGCGCGCAAGCGGATCCGCATCCGGGTGCGCAACACCACGGTGATGACCATGACCTACTACGCCGCGATGTGTCTGGTACTGCTGGTCGGCGGGCTCAAGGTGATGACTGGCGAAGCGACGGTAGGCCGGCTGACCGAGTTCCTGGCGTTCATGACCATTCTGCAACTGCCGGTGCGCCAGCTCGGCATGATGGTCAACGCGTTCGCGCGCGCCTCCTCCTCCGGCCAGCGCCTGTTCGAGGTGCTCGATCAGGAGCCGGACGTGGCCGACAAGCCGGGAGCGCCGGCCCTGTCGCTTACCCGTGGCGAGTTGCGCTTCGAGGACGTCGCCTTCGCCTACAGGAGTGAGGATGGCGACACGGAAGCGCTGCGCGGGGTGTCGTTCGCCGTCGGACCGGGCCAGACGCTCGGCATCGTCGGGCCGCCCGGCGCGGGCAAGTCCACCATCGCCCACCTGGTGCCGCGCTTCTACGACGTCAACGGCGGCCGCATCACCATCGACGACCAGGATGTCCGCGACGTCACCCTGGACTCGCTGCGCAGCGCGGTCGGGGTGATTCAGCAGGACAGCTTCGTGTTCACCTCCGCCCTGGAGCGCAACGTTGCCTACGGCGATCCCTGGGCGGACCGCGACCGTATCGCGCACGCCACCGCGTCGGCGCAACTCGATATGTGGGTGCGCAGCCTGCCGCTCGGCTACCGGACCCTGGTGGGCGAGCGCGGCGTGTCGCTGTCGGGTGGCCAGCGGCAGCGGCTGTCAATCGCGCGCAGCGTGATGCTGCGCCCGCCGATCATGATCTTCGACGACTCCACCGCGGCGATCGACGCCGGTACGGAGCAGCGCATCCGCGCCTCGCTGCGCGAAGTGACCCGTCAGTGTGCGACCGTCATAATCGCGCACCGGCTCAGTTCGCTGATGCACGCCGACGAGATTCTGTTTCTCGACCGGGGCCGAGTCGTGGAGCGGGGCAGCCATGAGGAACTGCTGACGCTCGGCGGCCGTTACGCGGCGTTGTACGAGTTGCAGGCGCGCCGCGCTACCGGTACCGCACCGGAAGGCGGTGGCCAGGGTATGGTGTCGACGCCAGCGGTCGCCGCTGGCACCGGAGCCGCGCACCCGGACCGAGCCGTCGCCGCAACCGGGCAGTCCAGCGACGGAAACGGAGCAGTGGT
>CAYFXT010000017.1:18833-21106 GCA_964346995.1 uncultured Spirochaetaceae bacterium
CGAGCCGTCGAGCGGCGACCGCGGAGCGGCAGCCGCGACCCCGGCGTCCGCCGGACGCCCGTACGGCGGCGACGACCGCGCGGTACCGGCCGGCACGGACGCCCGGGCGGAGCCGGTCACCGTGTCCCACGGCAGCGGCGCCGATGCCCACGCAGGCGCACCGGGAGGCCGCTGATGAGCAGCCGCACAGTCGTACCTGCCGAGCAGGTCTATCTGTCCACGGCGCGCCAGAAAGGGAGCCGACCACCGCTGGCGGCGGTCGGCTCCCAGGTCAACCGCGAAGAGCAGATGTTCGGTGCTGCCTTCAACGGCCACGTGGTCAAGCGGTTCATGGCGTTCGTGCGCCCCTACCGCGCTCGCTTGTGGATCTCGCTCGCGGCGGTGCTGGTATTCACCTTCTCGCAAATGGCGATTCCCCTGATCATTCGCGTGGTGGTGGACGACGTGCTGCTGGCCGATGCCGCCTCGGCAGCGCGCAGCCTGCTGTTCGGGGCATGCGCTGTATTCGCCGCACTCATCCTGGTCAACTACGTGGCCAACCTGATTCAGGAATCGGTGGTTGCGCGGGTCGCGGAGCAGGTGCTGTTCGACCTGCGCCGCGCCATGTACGCGCATCTGCAGCGCGTCGCACTGGCGTTCATGGACCGCACCGAGGTAGGGCGTCTGATGTCGCGGCTGCAGGGCGACGTCAACGCGCTGCAGGAGTTTCTGGAGTCGACCGTGTTCGCGGTCGGCGACCTGGTGCTGCTGGTCGGCATCATCGTCATCCTGCTGACGCTGAATGTACCGCTCGGGCTGATGACTCTGGCGATCATTCCTGCCCTGCTGATCGTGCGCAGCATCTGGCTGCCGTTCGCGCGCCGGGCGTTTCTGGGCGCGCGGGAGAGCAGCTCCACCGCCAACGGCGCGCTGGCCGAGAGCATCAACGGCGTACGGCTGATTCAGGAAATGGGTCGCCAGCGGGTCAACTTCGACCTGTACGAAGAGAAGGTGCACGAAAACCTGCGCAGCCACATCCGGGCGTCGCGCTTCTCGATGGTGATGATTCCCACCGTCGATACCCTGTCCGGCGTGGCGATCGGCCTGATCGTGGTGATCGGCGGTGCACTGACGCTGCGCGGCTCAATCGAACTTGGCGTGCTGGTTGCGTTCTTCTTCTACGTACAGCGCTTCTTCGCGCCGATCCGCTCCGTCACCATGCAGTACAGCATCATGCAGCGTGCAATGGCCTCCGGGCAGCGGATCTTCGAGGTGCTGGACGTTCCGCTGCAGATCGAGGATCGGCCCGGCGCGCGCGATCCGGGGGATATCGACAGCTCGGTGGAGTTTCGCAACGTGACCTTCGGCTACGTCGAGGGCCAGCCGATCCTGCACGACATCTCGTTCCGGGTAGAGCCGGGCGAGACGGTGGCGCTGGTCGGGCCGACCGGTTCCGGCAAGACCAGCATCACCGCTCTGGCGCATCGCTTCTACGACGTTTGGGAGGGGCAGATCCTGGTCGGCGGCCACGACGTGCGCGACGTCACTCAGGCGTCGCTGGGGCGACACATCGGCATGGTGCTGCAAGAGCCGTTCCTGTTTACCGGCACCATCACCGAGAACATCCGCTACGCCGCTCGGGGGGCCACCCAGGATGACGTGGAGCGGGCGGCGCAGGCGGTGGGTGCGCACGACTTCATCACCCGCCTGCCGCAGGGCTACAACACCCTGCTGGAGCAGCGCGGCAGCAACCTGTCGCTCGGCCAGCGCCAACTGATCAGCTTCGCGCGCGCCATCGTAGCCGACACCAGGGTGCTGGTGCTCGACGAGGCGACCGCCAACGTGGACAGCTACACCGAGATGCAGATTCAGCGCGCCCTGCGCGGCCTCCTGCACCAGCGCACCGGTCTGGTGATCGCCCACCGCCTGGCCACCATTCGCAACGCCGACCGTATCCTGGTTCTGCAGGAAGGCCACATCATCGAGCAGGGCACGCACGACCAGTTGATGGCGTTGGACGGCCTCTACGCCAGTCTGTACGGCATGCACTACGCTTCGTTCGACGACATCCCCGACCAGGTGGTGGCGGGAGCCGAGGCGCGTACCGTAACCTGACTGCCACGGCCTCCGGGTGAGCGTTTCGCCACACGGGTGCATTCCCGCCAAGTGCGCTCACCCGCGGGTCGGCTCGTCCCCGTGGCGGCGTCTGCTTGTACTGCTACCACAGAACGGAAATGTACCCTCTCCACACGGTGAGCGCTGCGCATCGGCGACAGTCATGCATGTTCGCCGCC
>CAYFXT010000018.1:0-20520 GCA_964346995.1 uncultured Spirochaetaceae bacterium
CAGCGGCCCGCACCGATGATCGACGGACGCGGCAGTATGAGCACAGGTGGTGCTGCTGAACCTGGACGACACGCTGGCCTTGCGAACAGCGCCCCGTTTCCGGGTGCATTCCCGTTCTGGGACGAGCCGACCCGCGTGTGAGTGCTCTACACCACTGGGCAGGAATGCACCCCACCGCTCCGGGGAGTTGACCGCCGTCGGGCGACTGGCTGAGCGGCGGCACGGTGTGCCGGCTGCCGGCGGTGCGCCGCTCGTCCCGCTGGAGGCGGGAATATTTTTCCCAAGAGGCCGGAGAGCGAGAACGATTCGCCCGGGACCGGGAGCCCACAGACCGCCGGTTACGGCCAAGGGCTGCGGCTGAGGCGGAGTCCCGACACTTGGCACGCTTTCTGCTTGGACTTGGTATCCCGCGATGTGAGAAACGTCGCGAACAACCCATACCGCAACAGCGGAGGAGGAATACCATGAGTATTCGCAAGTACAAGAAGAGCGTGATCGTTGGATGCGCGGCCGTCGCCGCGGCGCTCGTAGTCCTGCCGGCAGCCGCCCGCACTTGGCACGGAATGTGGAGCAACGACACCGAAACCGGGGCGCTCGTGGCCACGGTGGATCCTGACGGCCCTGCGGCCCGCGCCGGTCTGCAGCGCGGGGACATCATTCTCGGCGTCGACGAAACCGCCATCGAGAATCACCGCAACTTCATCGAGGCGATCCGCGACAAAGGCGTCGATGACACTCTGACGCTGGCACTGCGGCGTGGCGATGACACGGTTTCCCTCGACCTGACCGTCGGCGAGAACGATAATGGCCCGTACCTCGGTCTGTTGCTCGTCCCGGGCGGCGCCGGCGCGTTCCGCGCCGACACGTTCGGCGAGCTGCAGGATCGCGGCCGGCGCGGCTACGGGGGGCGTGGCCGGGGCGGAATCGAACGCCGCGGCTGGCACCACGGCGCTCCCGGGACCAAGGGTACGGAGACTGGGCAACAGAATATCGCGGCGCCCGCTGGTGGCTCCGCGTAGCGCTGCAACGCACGTCACGGACCACCCGACGGGGATGGTGCCCACCTCCGGGCGCCATCCCCGGTATCGTCTGCAGCGGCAACCATGCTTGAATAGCGGCGGAGCAACGCACCATGAAACGGCCGACGAGGGGCGCATTGCTCGGCTTCGGCGTGGCACTGGCCGCATTTGCCGCGGTCAGCATCCTGGCCACCCTCTCCCTGCGCGGCGAGCGCGAGCGCAACAGGCTGCTGGCTCAGTACGAGGCGGAACGGATCGCCTCCGGGCTGTTCCTGATCGTTGCCCAGGCCGCGGCCGGCGCCGACGTCGACACCTCCCTTACCCCTTACCGAACGATCATCCGCGCCGCCACCTACGACGCCTCGGGACGCGTCGAGCCGATCCACATCGGTACGGTGCCGCCGAGCATCGATCCACAGCTCCTGCAACCGGGCCAGGACCGCTTCGATTACGATCCGGCGCAGCGTACCCTGACCCTCTATCGCCGCCGCTGGCTGCCGGACCACATGCGCGCCCGCGGCGCAGGCCGCCGCGGCGGGAGGCGCCCCGGTGGCCACGAGTACGTGCTCCTGGAGATGGAAGCCACCGACTATTTCCGCACCGACCGCCGGCTGCGCGCTGTGCAGATCGGCAGCCCCTTCCTGATCGCGGCGGTGGTCGGCGGGGGCGCCGTGCTGATGCGCAACAACGCCCGCTTTCGTCGCCGCCTCGAAGCGCAGCGGCAGCTCGTCGAGCTGGGCGAGGCGGCACGCACCCTGACCCACGAGATCAAGAATCCGCTCAGCGCCATCCGTCTCAAGACCGCCATCCTGCGCCGCACCGCTGGCGGCACGGGCACGGCTGATCTGCAGGTAATCGACGACGAGGTCGGTCGCCTGGCGACGCTCGCCGACCGCGTGAGCGACTTCATTCGTGATCCGGCGGGCAACCGTGAAGCGATCGATCTGGGACCACTCGTCGACGCCTTGACGGAACGCCACCCGGCGCTGGCAGTGCAGCGCCCGGCGGCTCCGTTGATGGTGCGCTTCGACCGCGAGCGGCTGCGCTCGGTGCTCGACAATCTCATTCGCAATGCCGTCGAGAGCACCGTGGATTCGGCGCCCGTCGAGGTGGTCGTGGGGGCCACCGCCCGGGACGTGACCGTACGCATCCTCGATCGCGGCGCCGGCATCGCGGCCGGCCAGCGCGAGCGCGTATTCGACCCGTTCTTCACCACCAAGTCGAAAGGCTCCGGCATCGGCTTGGCGATCTGCCGGCGGTTCGTGCGCGCGGCCGGCGGCGCTCTGGAACTCCGCCCACGCGCCGGCGGTGGCACCGAAGCGGTGGTCACCCTGCCGCAGGAGCAGCCCGTCCGATGAGCCGGCGCGCTCACTCCCAGCCGAGCGCAGACGTGCCCGGCGTATCGCATGGCATCGGCCGCGGGCGGCACCTCGGCGCGGCCGCTCGTTCCGAGTGCGCTTCCCAAGCGCTGATCACACGGCCGAGGGGAGCCGCCGCATGAGGGTGCTGGTCGCCGATGACGAACGCAATATCCGCGAGTCGCTGCGCAGCTTCCTGGAGCTGGAGGGCAACGAGGTGGTAACCGCCGAGAACGGACTCGCCGCCCAGCGGCGGCTGCAGGAGGAGGCGTTCGGCGCCGCGATCGTCGATCTGAAAATGCCGGGCATGGATGGCCTGGAGCTGTTGCGTTGGATCCGCAGCGAGCGGTCACGCCTGCCGGTGATCATGATCTCCGCTTACGGCGAGGTGACCGACGCAGTTACGGCTATGAAGCTGGGCGCCCAAGACTATGTCGTCAAGCCGTTCGATCCCGAGGAGCTGGTACTGCGGCTCGGCAAGCTGGTGGAGGTGCAGGCGCTGCGCGACCACGCAGAGGTGGCTAGCCGCGATACGGCCGAGTCGCCGGCGGAGCTCGGTGAGAGCCCGCCCATGGCCGCTATCGCCGCGCTGGTGCGCAAGGTAGCCCCCACCCCCGCCACCGTGCTGATCACCGGCGAGAGCGGCACCGGGAAGGAAGTGGTGGCGCGTGCGCTGCACCGCCATTCGCGACGCACGGGACCGTTCATTCCGGTCAACTGCGGCGGCATTCCCGATACCCTGCTGGAGAGTGAGCTGTTCGGCTACGAACGCGGTGCGTTCACGGGCGCCACGCAGCGCAAGATCGGCATGTTCGAGCTGGCTGCCGCAGGCACCCTGTTTCTCGATGAAATCGGCGAGATGCCGGGCCAGTTGCAGGTGAAGCTGCTGCGCACCGTTCAGGAGCGCCGCATCCAGCGCTTGGGAGCCACCTCGTCGATCCCGATCGAGACCCGCCTGGTAGCGGCAACCAACCGCGAACTGGAGCAGGAAGTGGCCGCCGGGCGATTCCGCGAGGATCTCTACTACCGCCTCAACGTCGTGCGCGTGCACGTGCCGCCGCTACGGGAACGGCTCGTCGATCTGCCGCAGTTGGCGGGGCGTATCCTGGCGCGCCTCAACCAGAGCATGGGCCGCCAGATACAGGGGCTTACGCCGGACGCGCTCACCGTGTTGGCACACTACCCGTTCCCCGGCAACGTGCGCGAGTTGGAGAACATCCTGGAGCGCGCGGTAATCCTGACCGAAGGCACCGCGATCGGTAACGCCGACCTCGACCTGCACAGCACCGGTGGCGGTGCAGGTGCGCCACTACCGGACGCGAAGCGCTCCTCCGGCACGCTCAAGGAGAACGAACGCGCCTTGATCGTCGCCGCACTCTCCCGCTGGGAGGGCAACCGCACCCGCGCCGCGGCGGAGCTGGGCATCACCCGGCGTACTCTGTTCAACAAGCTGCGCCGGTACGGCCTCGACTGACCCGCGCCGCGCAATGACAAAGGGCCGCCCGAACGGGCGGCCCGTGCAAGTCAGTCCGAGTGATTCCTCACCCGGACACGTATCTCACACATACTACACTTTACCTCCTCAACATAAGAGTCTCGTTGGCAAGGGCCGCTGTGCGGCGGCCCGACCCAAGGTGAGGTCAACGACGCCAAGCCCCGGGCCCGGTAAAGGGCAACTTCACGGGTAAGTATGCCGCGTTGCCACGCCCGCGGCAATGCGCTCTATTGACGCGGACGACGCTCGGTACGATGCTCAGCGGGGGAGAGCACATCATGTTGAATGCGAAGCAGGTGCAGGAGTACCACGACCGCGGCTATCTCGCGGTCCCCGATGTCCTCAGCGGAGCCGAAGTAGCAGAGTTGCAGCGCGTGACCGACGAGCTGGTCGAGGCCAGCCGGGCCGTTACCGCGCATACCGACCTGTACGACCTGGAGCCGACCCACTCGTCAGTCGAGCCTCGGGTGCGGCGCATCAAGAACCCCAATCTGCATCACGAGGGTTACGACCGAACCCTGCGCCATCGGGAGATCATCGACATCGTGGATCAGCTCATCGGTCCCGGCGTGCGCTACCAGAGCACCAAGCTGAACATGAAGTCCGCCGGCTACGGCAGTCCCGTGGAGTGGCACCAGGACTGGGCGTTCTATCCGCACACCAACGACGACATTGTGGCGGTCGGGGTGGCGATCGACGCCATGACCGAGGAGAACGGCGGCATGATGGCGGTGCCGGGCAGCCACCGCGGCCCGGTGTACGATCACCACGAGGGCGGCTACTTCGTCGGCGCGGTGACCGACCACGAGGTGGATCCCACGGAGGTGGTACAACTCGAAGTTCCCGCCGGCGGCATCTCCCTGCACCACGTGCGTACCCTGCACGGCTCGGCCCCGAACCGGTCGTCCAGCCCGCGCCGGCTGCTGTTGCTGGAGCTGTGCGCGATCGACGCTTGGCCGCTGGTGAACCAGACCGACTGGGAGACCTTCAACGGGCGCATTCTGCGCGGCTCCCCGACCAACACGCCGCGCGTCACGGCCGTGCCGGTGCGCATACCGCTGCCCACCCACGAACGGCGCGGCTCGATCTACGAAGTGCAGAGCAAGCTGACCGATCCGGTCATGGCCAAGGCAGGGTAATGGATCGAGACAGGCTCCCATGACTGGCCGGTTCGCGCCGGAAGCGGCGCCGCAGGCGACGGTTCGGGGCGTCAGGAGCGGACGCGCGAGCTGATCTCCATGGTCAGCGGCGCAGCGACGGTGCGCCGCAGTTGCACGAGCACGCCCTCCGGGATCGGCCACGGCTGCCAGCGGAAGTCGGCAGGCGCGGCCAGCGGCACGTTGTCCACCGTGCACGCCACCGCGTCATGCGCGCTCGCATCCGCTTCCGCCCTGCCCGCTCCCGCGCCGCCGCCGAGGTCGCTGACCAGAAATGCCGGCTGCTCGCGGCTGACCGTCCCGGGATCGAACACGAAGCGCACGCGGCCCGCCTCCGCCCGCAACCGATACGCCCCGATGCTGCGGTCGAAGCAGCCCGCCAGCGTGAGCAGATCCGCCGGCTGCTCGAGCTTCGTGTCGGCGGCGGCAGGGCCGCCATGGGTCGGCGCAACGAGTGCCGGCGACTGGAATTCGTCGCGCAGCCGCAGGGCGGCGGCTTCCGCCCGGCGCGTGTCCGCGGTCGCCAGCCAGCTCAGTGCAATCCAGAACCCGTACTCGACTCCGGGTACCGTCGGGGCGACGCGCAGGTCGTGGCTGGCGGTCAGGCCGCGCGGGCAGCGCCAGCCGAATACCTGACCCGATGCGTCGCCGCCGACGTGGTTCAGCCCGCCGAGCGCCGCGATCAGGTGCCAGTCGGTGCCCCGTACGCGCAGCGGGAACACCAGCGCCGCCGGGTAGAGCCCCGGGCACGGGCCGGAACGCAGCATGGTCATCAGACCGTCGTCCGACAGCTCCCACGCGGCGAAGGTGCGCGTGTCGGCGGCGGCAAACCGCGCCACTCCGGTGAGCGCCCGTGCGAGCAGGTCGAAGTCGGGTCCTACGCTGCGCCGCACGCGCACAGCGGCCCAGTCCGCTACCACCACGCGGTGGTCGTAGAACGCCGCGTGACCGCGCGCGTAGCCGCGCAGGTCCACGTCCTGGTCCACGAAGCGCGGCATCGGCCCGCGCCAGCGCACCAGATCGGCTACTGCGCCGCGGGTGAGCAGGTCGAGCGCGGCGCCCTGGGTGAACTTGATCTCCGAGCCGCCGATGTGCCCCACCTGCAGACCGCTCTCCCAGAACACATTGCTGCGCGGATCGAGGTTTGCTCGACGCCGGCCGGGTGCGCTGGCAAGGTGCAGTTGGTGGATGTTGCCGGGCCGCACCACCGCGGCATAGGCGGCACGCCGCACCACGTGACGCGGCACCCACTGGCTCGATACCACCCGCCAGAAGTGCCACACCGCACACGCTTCGCCCGCCTGGGCAAACAGACCGACGATCTCTACGCCGCCCATGAATCCATCGTGCGCCTCCAGCAGGAGCTCTCCGTCCAGCGCCACTTCGTGCCGCGTACCGTTGAACTGCCAGCTCAGGGCCCGCGCGCCGTCCTGCAGCGCGACGCGCGCCTGGGTCAGCGTACGCTTCCGGTGCTCGGGATCGGCGTCTGCCGCGCGCCGCTCGAGGCGAGCGACCAGACAGTCCCCCTCGCGGCGCAGCTCCAGCCGCAGGTGGTGGGCGGCGTTGTAGTGGCGCGCGATCAGACCCCAGGCCGCCTGCGACGGGTTGCGTGGGGACGTAAAGCGTGCGTCGATGGCGCCGTGCATGGCAGCGTCCACGAACAGGTAGGCACATCCCTCCGCGCTGCCGCCGTCGCCCGAGGCGGCGCCGGCCAGCGGCGTTATGCCGGCCTCACCGAGGTCGCACGGGCGCCAGGCGCCATCGCGGTGCCAGGCGGCGGTGCGTGGCATCCAGCGGTCGGGCGCGGCGTCGAAGCGCGCCGTAATGGTGCGCTTCGCGACCACCTCGAACGCCCCACCGGCAGCCGCCGCCATGTAGCTTCCCGGCGGCAGCACGCTCCAGCCCGCACCGGGTCCGCGAAAACCGCCGTCGCGCACGTCGACGCAGATAGCGGCCCGCCCGGCGGCCAGGGGATGACTGCGCCACACGGCTCGCCCGGCGGCGTCGGTCACCACCACCACCTGCCCGGCGGCTGCCCCCTCCGCCACCAGCAGGGTAGGATTGCCGTGGCATTTCATGGGCCGGATCCGCAGTACGAGCAGACGCCGCCACGGAGCCGAGCCGACCCGCGTGTCGGCGCTCTACCACTTGGCGGGAATGCACCGGCGCTGAGAACGTGATTTGCACGGCGTCCGGGAATGGCGTAGCGTATCGGCATACCGCTTGATCGAAACGACGGGAGGTCGAAAGTGGCTGAAATCTCGGAAAACATCCTGAGCGAGATTGAGGGAAGCGGCATCGATGCCTCGGATCTAGGCGTCGAGGTCCGGCGCGGCAAGGGCCTATTCAATCGACGCAAGGTGCTCAACGTGTTCGGCGCCGTCCATTCGGAACCTGACCATCAGGCGGTGCTACGGGTGGTACAGCGTCATGCCGGCGACAACTACGACGTCACCGACCAGGTAGCGGTACACCCGCGCCACTAAGGCCGCACGGTCGGGAGTGCCATGCGGGCGTACTGCTCGGGAGGTGCCGCGCAGGCATCGAAGTGAGCCGCCATCGCCTGACACAGCCGTTGTTCGATGGCGGCGTCCTGCAGCGCGCGCTGTTGGCGCGGATCGGATTCGACGTCGAACAGCAGGTGACCCGACGGGTGCGCAGGATCGGGAAAGGCGGGCTTCCAGTTGCGTACGCCGGCGATCTTGAGCAGCGGCACGCGCTTGGTGAACGGAAACGGCGACGCCAGTTCCGCCTGCTCCAGATTGCCCTTGAAGCCGCGCATCGCCGTCGGCATCAGCGTGTAGGCATCGGCGCGCGCGGCACCCGCGGCCGGGATGCGCAGGTAGACGTAGCGGCCGTCGGTGATGTTCACATGCTGATCGAAGTAGCCGAAAATCGCCGTCTCGCGCACCGCATGATCGCCGGCCACGACGCCGGCCAAGTCGTGGCCGAGCATGGTGGGCGTGGGTTCCAGACCGAACAGGCCGAGCAGCGTCGGCCCCAGGTCGATCGCCGGCTGCACCAGGGCGCTGCGCCGCGTGCCAGCCGCGTCGGGGTGACGGGGATCCCACAGGAAGAACGGCGTGTGGCTCACCTCTTCGTACAGCGGCATCCAGTTCTTGGCCCAGGCGTTGTGCTCGCCGAGCAGAAAGCCGTGATCGGTCCACAGGATCAGCATCGTGTCCCGCCACAGATCGTAGGTGTCGAACGCGTCGAGGATGTCGCCGAGGGAGGCATCACACTTGGATAGCAGCGCCGCGTAGTTGCGCCGCGCCTCGGCCACCTGCTCCGGCGTCTCCTGCACCGGGCGGTAGGCGGGCCAGTCGAACAACGGCCCGTCGTAGTCGGTCGGGTAGCGGTCGCGATAGCTGCGATGCACGGTGAACGGCTCGTGCGGGTCGAAGCACTCCACCTGCAGGAACCAGTTGTCCTCGCCGTGGTTGCGCCGCAGGAACTCCTGCGCGGCGGCGAAGGTACGGGTCTGCGAGAACTGGCGGTCGGTGCGTACGTGCTGGCGATTGACCCAGTCGGCTCGGCGCCCGTTGGGGTTGACGTGCGGCGGCTGCGGCGGCTCGGCGACCTGCCCCACGAAAGGGTCGCCCTCCTGGCCGCGGTAGAACTCCCACGAGGAGTAGCGGTTGTGGTAGGTGGCGCCGCCATCCTCCCAGTAGTGGTAGTGGTCGGAGGCCAGGTGGGTGTACACGCCGGCGCGGCCGAGCATTTCGGGAACCGAGTCGTCGAACGGCTCCAGGGGGCCCCACGGGGCATGCAGGAAGTTGGGGCGCCCGGTGTGGAAGTCGCGCCGCGCCGGCATGCACGGCATCGAACAGATGTAGGAGCGGTCGAACGTCGCCGCACGCCGTGCCAGGCGGGCGAAGTTGGGGGCCTGCGTCCAGTCGCAGCCGTACGGCGGCAGCAGGTGCCGGTTGAGGGAATCGAACATGACCATCACTGCTTTCATGGCCGGCAGAGTACCACGACGCCCCTCTTGCGGCAGATGCCGCATTGGCTGCGCCGGCGCAGCGCGCTATGATCGGCACATCATGAGGATCGCAATCATCGGTTACGGACGCATGGGCCGGGAGACCGATCGGCTGGCGGCTGCTGCCGGCCATGAGGTAGTCGCGCGGATCGATCCGCACGTCGGCGATGCCGACGCCGCCGCCGTGACCGCCGAAATCGCCGCGGCCGCCGACGTGGCGATCGAGTTCAGCAACGCCGAAGGGGTAGTCGAGAACGCGCGCCGCTACGCGGAGTACGGTCTGGCCGCCGCGGTCGGCACCACCGGCTGGGCCGACCGCCTGCAGGAGGTGCGCGCCATCGTTGCCGCCAGCGGCACCGGCTATCTGCATGCCAGCAACTTCTCCGTGGGGGTACAACTGTTCCTGCGCCTCGCAACGCAGGCTTGTGCGCTCCTGGATCCGTTCGACGACTACGACCTGGCCGTGTTCGAACGCCATCATCGCCACAAGTCCGACTCCCCGTCGGGAACCGCCCTGAGCATCGGTCAGGCGGTGCTCAGGGCCGGTTCACGCAAGCGGAGAGTAG
The DNA here is from genome assembly GCA_964346995.1 of uncultured Spirochaetaceae bacterium. Taxonomy (GTDB): domain Bacteria; phylum Spirochaetota; class Spirochaetia; order SZUA-6; family Bin103; genus Bin103. Next base: position 9,578 of record CAYFXT010000018.1, read on the forward strand.
TGACCGAGCGGCTCGACCGCCCGATCGCCGCCGACGAGCTGCACGTCGCCTCCGTACGCGGCGGCGAGGAACCGGGAACCCATACCCTCGTCTGGGACTCCGCGGACGATACCATCGAACTGACCCACCGGGCCCGCGGGCGTAGCGCACTGGCAGCCGGCGCGTTGCGTGCCGCGGTCTGGCTCACCGCCGATGGCGGCCGGCGCGGAATGTATGGTATCGACGACCTGATCGATGATATGTTGGCCTGATTCAGGCCAAGGAGACCACCGGAACGATGTTTGAAGGAACCTTTACCGCGTTGGTAACGCCGTTCACCGCGGCCGGCGAGTTGGACTGCGACACCCTCAGGAAGCTGGTCGACCGGCAGATCGACGCCGGCATAACCGGCTTGGTGCCGGTGGGCACTACCGGCGAGAGTCCGACCCTGACCGACGAGGAGCACCATGAAGTGATCCGCGTGGTGGTGGAGCAGTCCGCGGGTCGGGTACCGGTGATCGCAGGATGCGGATCGAACAACACCCTGGAGGCGTTGGCGCACACGAGGTTCGCCAAGGAGGTGGGCGCCGCAGCGAGCCTGCACGTGGCCGGCTACTACAACAAACCGTCCGCGACCGGCTTCCTGCGCCATTTTCGGTTGCTCGCCGACTCGGTCGATCTGCCGCTGATCGTCTACAACATCCCGGGCCGCACCGGCAAGAACATCGACAACGAGACCATGCTCGCGCTCGCCGAACACCCCAACATCGTCGGCGTCAAGGAAGCGAGCGGCGATTTCAAGCAGATGATGGATCTGATCCAGCGCCGCCCGCCCGATTTCACCGTGTTGAGCGGCGACGACGAGATCACGCTGCCCCTGATGGCGCTCGGCGGCAACGGGGTGATTTCCGTGACCAGTAACCTGTTGCCGGACAGAATGGTGGATCTGGTGCGGCGGATGCTGGCCGGGGACACGGCGAACGCCCGCGCCGTCCACTACGAGCTGCTGCCGGTGATCACCGCGCTGATGGGTCTGGATACCAATCCCATTCCGGTAAAGAGTGCGCTGCACGAGGTGGGCCTCGTGGAGGAGAGTTACCGCCTGCCGATGACCCCCCTGAGCGAGGCCGGCAAGCAGGAGTTGCAGCGCGTGCTGAAGGAGCACGGCATCAGTTAGCGTCGCCTGCGCGCTTCTCCTCGTTCTCGTTCGTGCCGAGAGGGGACTCCGCCGCCGTGGCGCCTCGGGCAACCAGTGCGTTGCTGAGCCGCACGACCGTGGCGGGAGTCAGTTCCTCGGCGCGGCACCCGGGATCCACGCCCGCATCCTCGACCGCGTCGAGCATGTCCCCCTTGCTCATGCCGAAGCCGCCCTGTGCGAGCAGGTTGTTGCGCAGCGTCTTGCGGCGCGCCTGGAACGCCGTGCGGATCAGGGTGAACAGTACCGCCTTGCTGCGCACGGAGCGCGCCCTGCCTCCGGGACGCAATCCGATGACCGCCGAGGTGACCTCCGGCGCCGGGTAGAACGTGCCGGGCGCCAGCTCGCCGTGACCGTGCACCTCGCTCAGGCACTGACAGAGCACCGAGAAGGAGGAGTAGTTGCGCGATCCCGGCTGTGCCACGATCCGATCGGCCAGCTCCTTCTGCACGGTGAACACGCAAGTAGCAGCAAGGGCATTCGCCTCCAGCAGCGCGGCGATGATGGCCGACGCGCAGCGGTACGGCAGGTTGCCGATGATCCGATCCGGGGCACCATGGTTCCTGCGCACCTGCCGCCAGGTGCGCAGGAAATCGCCGGCCACGACGGTGATCTGGGGGTGATCCGCGAACTCCTCCTGAAGGTGGCGGATCAGTCCGTGATCGATCTCGAACAGGAACAGGCGTGTGCACCGCGACTCCAGTTCCGCAGTGAGCGCCCCGAGCCCGGGTCCGATCTCCCAGACCGTGTCTCCGTCTCCGATCTCCAGGGTGTCGGCCAGCTTCCGTCTGGTGCGCGGGTTGATCATGAAGTTCTGACCCCAGCGCTTCTTCGGCTCGACATTGCGCTCGTTCAGCGCGGCTCGTACCGCGGCTGGCGAGTTGTGGTTCACCAGCGAATTCCCGGCACGTAACCAAACAAACCATTCAGCATAGTGAGACCACTATACAACAGGTTCAGCGGCACGCGGGTGTAGTCGTCGAGCCCACTGCCGCTGAGCGCCGAGAGCACCAGAGCACCGATGCCGGTCCACAGAAACAGCGCGGTGCACGGCACCAGCAGCAGCCCGGAGAGGAGGCCGATCGGGTGTGCCCGGCCGAATTCGGCGAGCACCAGGGGCAGCGTAGCGATCTGCGCTCCCAGCGCCATGCCGGTCGCCGATCGCAGGGCTGGCGGAAGGAAGGCCGGCAGGCGGCGCGCTACCGGTGGACCCACCAGCAGAATGCCCAGCAGCGCCGCGTACGAGAGCTGAAACGAAACCTCGTGCACCGCACCCGGATCGCTCGCCACGATCGTCAAAGCGGACAGCGCCAGCACGTTCAACGAGTCCGGGCGCCGGCCCGTGGCCGCGGCCAGCCGCGCCAGCGCCAGCATGATCGTGGCACGCGCCAGCGACGGCCGCGCCCCCGCCAACTCGACGTACAGGAACACGGCGCCGACGCCGATCACGGCGGCCGCGGCCACCCAGAGTCGCTGCCAACGCGGCGCCACCATCATTCCCACCGCGATCACCCCGCGGCCGGCCGTCGCTGCGAGCACGTACACCAACCCGACGTGGAGCCCGGAGAGGGCAAGCAGATGCAGTGCGCCGGCACGCCGGAACGCGGCAATCTGCTCCGCGGCGAGGTGTTGTCGATCACCGAGCAGCACTGCGGCCAGCAGCGCAGCCGCCGGACCACGCAAGTCCAGGACGAGCCGCTCCACGCGGCCGCGAACCGATGCCCGCAACGCAGCCGCCGGCGCCACGTAGTCCGCCAGTGTCACCTCTGCCCCGCGTCCTCTCACCGGCTGCGCTCCGGGGACGCCGTACAGCGCCACGCCGCGCGCCGCCACGCGGCGGCCGCGGTAGCCGCGCGCGGCGGCCGTATCGGCTACGATAACGAATACTTCGAAGCGGGCGCTGGCGTGCGCGGCCAGCCGGCTCGAACCTACCCGATCAACGAGGATGCGATAGCCGGTGCCGGGGCCGACCCGCCGATCGTCACCGGTCAACACGCCGCGCAAATGATCGATCTCGTGCAGCGGCAAACCGGCGCCGGCTGCGGCGCCACGCAGACGCGTGCCCAGCTCGGCGCCCGCGGCGAGCGCCAAGCCGACCGCCGCGGCCAGCAGCAGGCGGCGCCATTCTCGACCGGGAGGCAGCGCCAGGCCGACCGCGACGAGCGCGAACGCCGGGCACGCGAGGAGCAGCGCCACCGTTCCGTTGACCGCTCCGGGAGCGAAACGGCCCGCCACGAGCAGAAACGCTACCGACGCCATAGCTGCCTTGAGCGCGGGCGCAGCTCTCATGCACGGACTGCCTCTTCGACCGTGATCCGCCGGCCAACCGGCGCTGCCGGCAGGTGGATGTTCATCGTCTTCCGTGGCACGTAGTGAGCTCGCCGCGTCACGCGAGAAACAACACCTGGCAGGCCGGCCGCGCTTCGAGGCCGCACACGCAACATCACGCCGGGTATGATGGCCTCCCATGCGCGCTCGACCGCGGGGACTCCTGGCCGGCGGTGGTGGGGCCGCGCCGCGATCCGCGCTCGCCAAGAATGCCGCCCCCAACGTGGCCGGCGCTCCCGGCCACACCGCCAGCGGCGCATTGGCCCGCATCGCTGCGGTGTTTCTGGTGCTGTCCCTGCCGGCGGCCTTCCTGCAATTGCCGCGCACCTTGCCAGCCGCCGGTGTGCTGGCGGCGCTGCAGGCCGGGTTGATGCTGATGGTGATCCGCTGGGACGTGGGAATGGGCGCGATCGACTGGCGGATGCGCTGGCGGGACGGCGGCGAGGCGGTGCTGATCGCCGTTGCGATGGCCGCGGCGCTGGCGGCGGTGACGCTCCTGACCGACGCGTTGCCGGAACGGGCAACCGACACGCTGCGGCGTGGCCACCGCTGGCAGTTGGAGGGGTTGGCGCAGGTCCCCGTGGCGGCGGCGTTCGTTCTGGTCAGCGCCTACCGCGAAGAACTGTACTTCCGTGCGTACTGCCTTTCCGTGCTGCGGCGTGCGGCGGTGCCAGCCTGGTCGGCCGCGCTCGGCTCGGCGCTGCTGTTCGGCGCCGGGCACCTGTACCAGGGTTGGGCGGCGGCCGCGTTCGCGGCAGTGATGGGAAGCGCACTGGCCGTGCTCTTTCAGCGCCGGCCCGGCCTGCATCGTCTGGTGTTTGCACACGCCCTGTTCAACGGGATGGTGCTGGCCGGAAGCTTGTTCGCCGCCTAGCGCTCCGTTACCATCCGCGATGATGTCAGCAGCCAGATCGGCAAACCATGCGCCCCGAGGGACGCCGGGCGGCGAACCTGATCCGGAAATCGTCTCTGGCGGTCGGCCCCGGTGCACCGGTGTTCATGGTCTGCCGCGTCGCGCAGCGACCGCGCCTGCTGACCCGACAGTACCGGCTCGCGGACGCCCGCGGTGCGTCGATCTTCGGAACCGGCCGACTGCCACCCTCCGGCTCGTGCCGGTCGCGCTGCTGGTCGTGGCCGCGGCGCTCGCTGCCACACCGGCGGCTGCCTTCGGACGCCGGGAAGCGGCCGCGCCGGAACCGATCACACCGCGGCCGGCAGCACCCGGAGCAGTGGGCGCACCGACCGACGCCGCCGGGTTGGGCCATCCGCTGACCGAACGGATGCAGGACCTCGGTTTCCAGTTGCCGAGTCGCGCCGTGCAGGCGGTGGATTTCGATCTCGCCGACCTGTCCGGCGCCGTGCACTCACTACACAGCTACCGCGGGTCGGTGGTGTTCCTGAACTTCTGGGCGACCTGGTGCGGGCCGTGTCGCATCGAAATGCCCGATCTGCAGACGCTGTACGAAGCTCTGAATGACAACGACGGGTTCACCATGCTCGCCATCAACCTGCAGGAAGATGCGTCCCAGGTGCGCCAATTCGCCAGCGAGATGGGGGTGTCGTTTCAGATCCTGCTCGACAGTACCGGCGAAGCATCCGCCGCGTACGGCGCGCGCACCCTGCCGATGAGTTACCTGATCGACCGTGACGGCGTCATCCTGGCGCGCATCATCGGTCTCCGCGACTGGGCCGAGCCGGAGTTCGAGCAACTGTTTCGCGCGCTGGCCAACCGCGCCTCCTCATCCCGACAAGCCGCATCTCGATAGCCACCGTCCCGTGCGCCGCAGGGCGAGCCCATGCTGACGGCCAGAGGAGCGACCCCGACGCCGACGCGGGTGCCAGAGCCCGTCGGTCCGCAAAGTCGGTCCCCGGATCGCTCGAACGGCGAATGAAGCCCACGATTGCGCAGCGTGGGGTAGTCCTGCCCTACGCCGAGAGCGACCTTTACACTCGGCGACATAGCGTGTACCAATAGCCGGACTGCATGGACCGACCAACCACCGACAACAGCGCCGTCGATCTGTTCCAGAAGGTGCAGAGTCTGGCCACGCAACGAGCTGCCAAAGTCGCGGCCATCGGTTTCTATCCCTACTACACGACAATTCAGGAAAACCACGGCTCGCGCGTCGTCATCGACGGACGCGAACTGATCATGATCGGTTCCAACAACTACCTCGGCCTGTCGTGGGATCCGCGCGTCATCGAAGCGGCCATCGAGACCACCCGACGGTACGGGACCAGTTGCTCGGGATCGCGTTTCCTGAACGGCACGCTGCGCCTCCACGAGGAGCTGGAAGCGGCGTTGGCGGAATTCGTCGGCAAGCCGGCGGCGCTCTCCTTCACCACCGGCTATCAGACCAACCTCGGTGCGATTCAAGCCCTCACCGGGCGCCATGACCACGTGTTCTCCGACCGCCTCAATCACGGCTCGCTGGTGGACGGCATCCTGCTCGCGACCGGCACCACCGGCGGCACCCGCATCCATCGCTACCAGCACAACGACGTTGCCGATCTGGAACGCCTGCTGAGTTCGGCGGACGATGACGGCGGCAAGCTGATCGTTACCGACGGGGTGTTCTCCATGGAAGGAGACATCGCTCCGCTGCCGGAAATCGGTGCGCTGGCGCGGCGCTACGGCGCCCGCGTCTACCTCGATGAAGCGCACGCACTGGGGGTGATCGGCGCCACCGGTCGCGGGTCGCAGGAGTACTTCGACTGCTACGACGTCAGCGACGTGCTGATGTGCACCTTCTCCAAGTCGTTCGGCGCCGTAGGCGGCTTCGTCGCCGGCGACGCCGCCGTGATCGACCACATCAAGCACCACGCCCGCTCGTTCATCTTCAGCGCCAGCATGCCGCCGGCGACCATCGCCGCGGTCTCCACGGCACTGCGCATCATGAAGGAAGAACCGCACCACGTACGGCGCCTGCAGGCGATCGGCAGACGGATGATCGACGAGTTCAAGCGGCTCGGATTCAACGTCGGCGACGCTCAGACCCCCATCGTTCCGCTGATCATCGGCGACGATCTGCTCATGTTCCGGTTCTACCGCGCCCTGATCGAGCACGGCGTCTATGCCAACCCCGTGGTGAGCCCCGCGGTTCCTCCCGGCCGGGCGCTGATTCGCACGTCGTACATGGCGATTCACCGCGACGACGAGCTGGACCGCGCCCTGGAGGTGTGCGCCACGCAAGCGCGCGCCCTGGGCATCATCTGAACGCCTCATCATGCAGCCGATCACCGACCTGATACCGCACCGCCGACCGTTTCTGCTCGTGGACCGGATTGCCCGGGTCGGCGACGAAATCGTCGGCTTCAAGCGTTTCGCCGCAGAGGAGCCATTCTTTGCCGGGCACTTCCCTGGTTACCCCGTGGTGCCCGGGGTACTGCTGGTGGAGTGCATGGCGCAGTGCGGCGGTGCCGGCGTGGCGGCCGCACCGGAGGCCGAGACCGAATCGTCGGAGGAGCCGCGGCGCGCCTTTCTGGTCAGCGTCGAGAAAGCGAAGTTTCGGCGCCAGGTACGACCAGGCGATGAGGTACGCATCGTCGTCGTCACCAGACGGCGCACCGCCCGCGCCCTGCGGCAGGCGGGCAAGGTATACGTAGGAGAGGAATTGGCGGCCGAAGCCGAATGGCTGTGTCTCCGGGGAGGTTAATCATGTCAGCTACTCTTCCGCAGCGTCTGCAACAGGTCTGTGACGTTCACGGCGCCAGTACCGCGCTGCTCAGCAGGGATGGCGGCGGCGACTTCCAGCCCACCACGTTCGCGCAGCTCTGGTCCGAGGTCGCTACCCTCGCGGCGGGTCTGGCGGCGAACGGCGTGTCGCGCGGTGACCACGTCGGTCTTGTTTGCGATACCCGCAAGGAGTGGTTGCTGACCGATCTGGCGCTGCTTGGGCTTGGCGCAGTCGACGTGCCGCGCGGCAGCGATTCGACCGCCGATGAGATCGCCTACATACTGGGCCATGCCGATTGCTCCGTTACCGCGGTCGAGAACGCCACCCAGTTGGCCAAGGTGGCCGGCATCAAGGATCGACTGCCCAACCTGAAGACTGCGATCGTGCTGGACCCGGCCGAGCTGGACAGCGCGGTGCGCTCGCGGGCGCAGAGCCGCGGCCTCGCGGTGATCACCATCGACGACCTGAACCGCGCCGGAAGCGCACATGGCGAGCCGGAAGCGCTGCTGCGCGCTGAGCTGGCCAAGGGCAAGGCCGACGATCTGGCCACCATCATCTATACCTCCGGCACCACCGGCGCCCCGAAGGGGGTGATGCTCAGCCACGCCAACTTCGTGTATCAGATCGACGCCATACCCAAGGCGATCCCGATCTCCCCCGGAGACGTACTGCTGTCGGTGCTGCCGGTGTGGCACTCCTACGAGCGCGTCTGCGAATACGCGGCGGTCTTTGCCGGCGCCGGCATCGCCTACTCCAAGCCGATTCGCGAAGTGATGCTGGCCGACCTGATCGATGCCAACCCGACCTACTTTCCAAGCGTGCCGCGCGTGTGGGAGAGCGTTCGGGCCGGCGTGTACCGCACCGTGGAGGCAGAGGGCGGAGCAAAGGCCGCGCTGTTCAAATTCTTCGTCGCGGTAGGGTCCGCCCACAGCGCCCTGTCGCGGCTGCTGCACGGGCGCGTGGCGCGCTTCCAGGTACGTCCGCGGGCACTGGACGTGCTGGCCGCGCTGCCGCCGCTGGCGCTGCTCACGCCGCTTGCCGCGCTCGGCAAGGTGCTGGTGTTCCAGAAGATCACTGCGCGTCTCGGGACCCGCTTCAAGGCGGGTATCTCCGGCGCCGGTGCGCTGCCGGGATACGTGGATGACTTCTTCGCCGCCGCCGGCATCGTGGTACTGGAAGGCTACGGGCTCACCGAGGCGGCGCCACTGGTTTCGGTGCGCCCGGCCCACCACGCGGTGACCGGCACTGTCGGGCCGCCGATCGCCGGCACCGAGGTCAGGGTAGTCAAGGAGGACGGTAACACGGCACTGCCGGGGCAACGCGGCGTGATCCACGTGCGCGGCCCGCAGGTGATGAAGGGATACTACAAACGGGTCGGTGACACCGCTGCCGTGCTGTCGGCCGACGGCTGGTTGAACACCGGCGACCTCGGCACGCTCACCGTGAACGGCGAAATTTGCATCACCGGGCGGGCCAAGGACACCGTCGTGCTGCTCGGCGGCGAAAACGTGGAGCCGGAGCCGATAGAGGATCTCGTACGCCAGTCGCCGTACGTCGAGCACGTGATGGTGGTGGGCCAGGATCAACGGTTCCTCGGCGCGCTGATCGTCCCCGACCTGGCGGCGGTGAAGGGCCATGCCGATCGGCACGGCATTGCGGGCGACGATCTGCCGGATCTGGCGAACTCACCGGAGATCGAAAAACTGATCCAGAACGAGGTGCAGAGCCGGGTGAACGCCAAGAACGGTTTCAAGAGCTTCGAGCGGATCGCGCGCATCGCCCTGCTCGATCGGTCGTTCGCGGTCGGTGAGGAACTCACTCATACCCAGAAGATGCGCCGGCACGTGATCGCGGCGCAATACGCGGGGCGGATCGCGCGCCTGTTCGAGTGACCCAACCGGGGACCGGCCGCCGCAGGCGGCGTCCCGTGGTGGTATACCTCACCGGATTTCGCCAGCACGCCGGCAAGACCGTCACCAGCCTCGGGATCCTCTCTCAACTCCGCAAACATCTCGACGCGCGCGAGATCGGTTATCTGAAGCCGGTCGGGCAACAGCTCGTGCGCGGTGCGGCAGGCGTGACGGTGGACAAGGACGTGGAGCTGATCGGCGAATTCGCCGGATTGACCGACCTGCCGCTTGCCCAGTTGTCACCGGTACGCTTCTCCACCAACTTCACGCGTTCCTATCTCGATTCACGCTACCGCGCGCGCCTGACCAGAGCGCTGTCCCTGGAGATTCAGTGCTCGATTGCGAAGCTCGCCGATCGGCGTATCATCATCGCCGAAGGATCGGGACATCCGGGAGTGGGCAGCGTGGTGGGACTGTCCAACGCCACCGTCGGCAAGCTGCTCGGCGCCCAGACGATCTTCGTGTCCGGCGGCGGCATCGGGCGGGCGCTCGATACCATCGACGTCGATCTGACTTACTTCCTGTATCACGGCTGTCAGGTAAGTGGACTGATCATCAACAAGGTGATCCCCGACAAGGCTGCGCAGGTGAGGCGCTACATCACCGAGGATCTGATCAACCAGCGCTACGCCGCGGCGAACGGCGCCGCGCTGCACATCTTCGGCTACATGCCGGCCATCCCCGATTTGCCGCGCCCGTCGATGCGGGTCATTCTCGGTGCGCTGCCCCATGTGGAACCGCTCGGAGATCCCGACACGATCGCCTGGCGGCGGCCGTGCGCCGCGATCAAGCTGGTGTCGCTGCCGGCGCAACACCTGCACTCGCAGCTCCGCCACTACGTGGGGCCGGGCGACGTACTGATCATCGGCGCCAGCTCCACGCCGCGTATCCTGCAGATCATCGACTACCATGCCGACATGCTGCATCGCGGCGGGGTCGGCGGTCTGATTCTCACTTGCGGCGAGACCGAGCGTCTGGAACCGCGGGTGCGCGACGATCTGAGTCGCGCCAACCTGCCGGCACTGTTCGTAAGCGAGGACTCGGCCGCGACCGAGGAACGCCTGTTCCGCCTCTACCAGAATACCAAACTGCAGGTATACGATACCGGCAAGATCGCCGAGATCGAACGGCTCTTCGAGGAGCACTTCGACACCGAGCGGTTTCTCGACGTGTTCCTCTCCTGAGGCAGGCTCGCCGATCAGCGTCCCAGCGCTGCCAGAAAGGAAACGGCCGCGTGCGCATCGCTACACGCGCGCAGCCGGTTCAACAGTGCTGCGTCACGCACCAGGGCGGCAATCGCCGCCACCAGCTCCAGGTGCGGTTCCGGCGGTTCCACTGGCGACAACACGAGAAAGATCACGTCGACCACGAACTGCAGCGTGGCGCCGAGGTGCAGTGACTCTCCCGGCGCCAGAATGCCCAGCGCCACCACCGGCGCGGCGAGCTCATCCAATCGGCTGTGCACGATACCGGCGCCGTGGCCTACCAGCGTCGCTCTGAGCGCGGCTTCCTCGGTGAGCTGCTGCAGAATCAGGTTCGGATCGGTGAGTCCGGCGTCCGCCACGAGGCATTCGACCAGTTGGCGCAACGCGTCGTCGTCGCTGCGCGCGCGTAACGGCACCCGGACTACGTCGACGGAGAATACGCGGGCGAGTTCCACTACCGTGCCTGCGGTGCCGCTTCCGACTGCAACCGGCCGTCCCGGGAGTGTGCCGCAAGCGGACAGACTCCCCCGACGGCCCGATGCGCCGGGTTAGCCCCTAGGGGAATCGAACCCCTCTTTTGAGAATGAGAGTCTCATGTCCTAGCCGATAGACGAAGGGGCCACAAGTCACTACGCCGGTAACTTAGGGG
>CAYFXT010000019.1:0-20481 GCA_964346995.1 uncultured Spirochaetaceae bacterium
CGTAACGCTTCGGGTGCCCCACCTGCCGCCACTGGGCCGTGGCTACCCCCAGACTGCTCTATCTCGGACCGCTACTGCCGCTCATCGAGAAATTGCTGCTTCGTAAATGCATTTGGTTGACAAAATCGGCAGCGGCCCATGTACTTAGTGACAATCATTACCCCCTGAAGGAGTTTCCTTGGCCAAGGAAGAGGCGATCGAAATTCAGGGCACGGTCAGAGAATCGCTGCCCAACACCATGTTTCGCGTCGAGCTGCAGAACGGTCACCGGGTGTTGGCACACCTGTCCGGGAAGATGCGACGTCACTACATTCGTATCGTACCCGGCGATCGTGTTCGTGTAGCCCTGTCCCCCTACGACCTCACCCGAGGTCGCATCATCTACCGCGAGCACTGACGCAAGCGGAAGGAAGTTTCGTCCCGTCAGGACCCGCCGCCGCGCCGCTGTGCGGCGACCGCGATGCCTTGGCCGGGTCAAGTGCGGCCGGGTCAAGTGCGGTAGTCGGCATTCTCGCGGACATACTCGTAGCCGAGGTCGGAAGCCAATGCGCGGACCGTATGCAAGTCGCGAGCCGGACCAGCGGCGTGGTCGAGGCGAATGCCGACGCGCACCACCCGGTCGTGCGGCGGGAAGCCGCCGCTGGTGTCGCAACGGCAGGACGCCAGATAGTCGCTCAACTCCCGTTCCAGCACCGGATCGAGGGTGAACGTCCCGCCGGCAAACACCTGCCGATCGCCGAGGGAGATGGTGAGGTCACGGGCGCCGAGATGGCGCAGGTCGTCCCGGCTGCCCAGGTAATCGCCGACCGCGCCGGCCAGGCGTCCGACGTTGGGATCCTCGCCGTACACGGCGGTCTTCACCAGTGGTGCGTTGCCGACCGCCTTGGCCACCGCCATCGCATCCTGCTCCGACAGCCGCGAGGTTACCGCGACCTCGATGACATGGCGGGTGCCCTCGCCATTGCGCACGATGTCTGCGGCCAGCGCCGCACATACCTGCTGCACCGCGGCGCCCAGGTCACGCACGCGCGCTGCGTCCACGGCGCGCTCGGCGCTGCTCAGCAGTACCGCCATGTCGCTCGTGCTCTGGTCGCCATCCACGGTGATGGCGTTGAACGAGCGCTGCGCCGCGCGCTGCAACTCCTCCTGCAGTTCGTCGGCAGTGGCCGGGGCATCGGTGACGATGAACGCCAGCATGGTGCCCATGTTCGGCTCGATCATCCCGGCACCCTTGGCGATACCGAGGACGCGGTGACCGGCTGGTGTGCGCGCGCTGCGCAGCTTGGGGTAGGCGTCGGTCGTCATGATCGCTTCCGCCGCCGCCAGCGGCGTGGTGGTACCGAGACTGGCGGCCAGCGCCGGCGTCGCCGTGCAAAGGGCAGCCACCGGCAGCCGCCAGCCGATCACCCCGGTCGATGCCGGCAGCAGGTTCTGGGCTGGCACCCCGAGCGCGGCACCGACACTCGCCAGCACGCCGCGCGCCGCCGCTTGGCCGTCGCCGGCGGCGCACACGTTGGCCACCCTGTTGTTGACCACGATGCCGCGCACCGGCCCGCGGTGGCCACGCACGATCTCCACCGGCGCGCCGGTGACGCGATTGCGGGTCAGCACTGCCGCCCAGGCGCGGCTTGCCACGGGCGCCAGGATGGCGGTGAGCTTGATCGGCAACGGACGCGCACCGTCGCCCAGCTCGGCGGGCGTGAACTCGGTGGCGGTGACGGCAAACCGGAAGCCGCGCGGAATCAGCGTGCGCTCCTGCAGCGCCGCGCGGTAGTCGCTCGCGGTACGGTAGACCTCCGGCCCGGTTCCCATCGGTCGACTTATAGTACGCCGTGCCACACGACGACAACTCGGTTGCGCGGCAGGACTATCCCACGCTGCGCAATCGTGGCTATCGTTCGAGGACCGGTTCTTTACTCGTTCCACCGTGGCGCCGACGTTTAGTGGCATAGCTATGGTGAGCCCGGAACTGTTGGCCGGTGCGGCCGCGGCAGCGGGCGTGCTGGTGACGCTGATCGTGGTGGCGGCGTTGCGCGCCGGCGGCGCGGGCGAAGCGGTACGCAGGCGCGTGGACCAGCTCGACGCACTGTCGCGGCGGCTGATGCGTTTCGAGCAGGTCCTGACCGTGCCCCGTCAGCGCGGCGCCTACGGCGAGCGACTGCTCGAGGAGCTCCTGTCCACTTGGCTGCCGCGTTCCAGCTTCGCCACCCAGGTCACGCTGCCGGGCGGGGCGCGGGTCGATGCCACGGTCAGGCTCGGCCAGCGCACGGTGGCGATCGACGCCAAGTTCCCCTTCGAAGCCGTGGAGCAGGAGGCGCCCGACCAACCGCTCGGCAAGGCCGCCGCGCGCGCCGTCACCCGCCACGTGACCGCGGTCGGCGACAAATACGTGCTGCCGGACGCCGGCACCTACAACTTTGCCCTGCTGTACGTGCCGAGCGACGCGCTCTACCTGCGCTGCTTCGCTGGCGCGGGCGATGACCTGCTCGGCGCGGCATTGCGCCGCCGTGTCGTACCGGTGGGACCCTCCGGCCTCTACCTCTACCTGCAGACCGTGGGCCACGCGCTACGCGGCGTGCGGCTGGCGGGCGCCGATCTGGAGCTGGCCGATACTCTGCAACGCGCCCGCGACCAGGTTGCCGCGCTGCTGGATGCGGGCGAGCGGATGGAAAGCCAGCTCCTGACCCTGGGCCGCGGCCACGCGGCCGCGCGTAACCGGCTGCGCAACCTCGCCGTGGCGCTGGATCGGCTCGCCGGCGCGCGTGGCGAGTAAACGGCTCACGCAGCGATCATGCCGCGCAGGACACGTCGTGCTGGAGTTCTTCCTCCGCGCTGTTCGGGTATCTGCTCGCCAGGTCCTGGGCCACTCCGACCGCAGTCTGGTCAGCGGCGGACAGGCGCGGCGCGCTTGCAGCAGTGGCAGGCGCGCCGTACCAGCGCTACGGCGAGAGTCGGCACGGGGCGAGAGTCGGCACGGTCACTCCGTGACACGGTGAGGCCGACGAATCGATACGTGAGGTAGCGCTGGCATCCTTGGCTTTGCCAGCGTCAGTCGGCCTGCGGGTGCAGCGTCAGTTCCAGGCGGAGCGGCAAGTGGTCGGAGTAGCCGCCCGCCGGCGGTCCGCGGTAGAACGCGAGCGGCGCACCGCCGGCATCGAGGAGGCCGTAGTGGATGACCGAGAACGCCTCGTCGCCCGCGTAGCTCAGCCCTGTGTCGTCGAACAGCCCCGGGCCGAGCAGCAGATGGTCGATCGTCTCCCATGCGTCACGGAAGTAGTAGCTGCCCGCCGGCGCCTCATCGCCGTGGTACGCGAACCAGGGGCTGAACAACTCCAGGGGGGCGCTCGCCGGCGGGACGGCGCCCGATATGCGCAGTACGTCGCGCGCGCCTGTCTTCGCGGCCGGCATCAGCGCCGTCACGTAGCGCCGCCCCCGCCGCTCGTATTCGTCGATCGACTCGTTCAGGTCGCCGACCACCAGGATCTCCGCCGCGGGATCGGCGGCGCTGATCTGCGCGAGGCGGGCAGCCAGCAGTGCCGCCGCGCGCCGCCGGTACTGTTCGGTCTCGGCGGCACCGCCACGCTTCGACTTCCAATGGTTGTTGAACAGGAACAGCGACGGTGCGTCGTCGGCCGTGCCCAGCGCTACCTCCACCTCCAGAATGGGACGCAACGGATGTTCGAGTCCGGCATCGGAGCCGTCGTCGAGGCGGCCGTCCACCCACAGCGCGCCGACCCGTCGCACCGGTAGCTTGGAGAGCACCACCGGCCCGTGCGTGTTGTGCGGATCGGGTAGCCACACGATGTGGCGGTAGCCCATGTTGGTCAGCTCCAGGTCCACCAGGCGGCGCGCCGCGCCGGCGTGTTCCACCTCCTGCAGGGCGACCAGATCGGCACCGCCGCGCTCGGCAGCGTGCAGAGCGGCGCCGATGGCGCGCAGCTTGGCGGTGTACAGGTCGGTGTTCCAGCCCCCGGCGCGGGAGAACTCGTGATACTCGCCGCCGTCGTCGGTGGCGTCGAACAGGTTCTGGACGTTGTAGCTGACCACGGTGATGGTGCGCGCCTGGCCGGAACAGGCGGCGAACAGCAGCACGGCGGCCGTTACCGCGGCGATGCCGCCAAGGTGCGCGAACGATGCGCGGCCAGAGCGTGCTGCTCCATGCGCGCTCACCATCCCGGACTCCCTCCGCGTCGGCCGTCGCCGCCGTGGTCGCGGATCACCGCGGCGTACCGGGCCAGTTCCTGCTCTTCGCTGAGGGTGGCCGGCACCAGCTCGCTGCCGGTGAGCAGGCGGAACGCCTCCCGATAACGCTGCGCGAGACCTTCGCGGACCTCATCCGGAATCACCGGCGGCTCGCCGTCGCCCAGATAGCCACGCTCCATCAGCCAGGCGCGCAGATACTCCTTGTCCAGCTTGCGCTGCGGTTGGCCGCGGGCGAGCCGCCCGGCGTAGCCGTCGGCGTACCAGTAGCGGCTGCTGTCGGGCGTGTGCACCTCGTCGGCCAGCAACAGTTCGTCGTCACCGCCACCGGCGACGGTCCCGAACTCATACTTGGTATCCGCCAGGATCAGCCCCTGACCGGCGGCGAGCTCCACGCCGCGCCGATACAGGCGCAGCGCCACCGCCTCGATCCGTTCCCACAGTTCGGCGGCAACCAGCCCGCCGGAGAGCAGTTCGTCGCGTGCCAGCGGGCGGTCGTGTTCGCCGTCGGGAGCCTTGCTCTGCGGCGTCAGCAGCGGCTCCGGGAACGGTTCGTCGGCGCGCATTCCCGCGGGCAGAGCAATTCCCGACACCGCGCCGTCGCGCTGATAGTCGCGCCACGCCGATCCGGTCAGGTAGCCGCGCACCACCACCTCTACCGGCACCACCCGGCAGCGCCGCACCAGCATGCTGCGCGGCGTCACTTCGCGGATCAGATGATTGGGCACGATGTCGGCGGTGCGCCGGAACCAGAACGCCGAGAGCTGATTGAGCACCTGGCCCTTGCCGGGAATGGTGGTCAGGACGCGGTCGAACGCCGACACGCGGTCGCTGGTCACCACCAGCAGGCGGGAATCGAGATCCACCACCTCGCGTACTTTGTAGGAGGTCACCTCGGGCAGCGGCGCGGTACCGGCCAGGAGCGCATACAGCCGGTTACGCCGCAGCGTGTGGAACATCTCCTTACAGGTCATCCTGGGAGTGGATGATGCTGCCCACCAGACCGTAGGCGAGCGCTTCCTGAGCGCCCATCCAGTAGTCGCGGTCGGTGTCCTGCTCCACCTCCGATTCCGGCTTGCCGGTCTCCTGCGAAATCAGAACGTTCATCTTGCGGCGCATCAGGTCGATTTCCTTGGCCTGAATCTCGATCTCGGTGCCGACGCCGCGGAATCCCGCCATCGGCTGATGGATCAGGTAGCGGGAGTTGGGCAGCGCGAAGCGTCGCTCCCTGGGGGCCGCCAGCAGAATGATGGCGCCGGCGCTCGCTACCAGCCCCATGCCGATCATCTTTATCGGCGGGCGCACGAACCGCATCATGTCGAGGATCGCGAAGCCGGCGTCGGCGTCGCCGCCGGGGCTGTCGATGAACACCTTGATCGGTTCATCGCTCTCCTGCTCCAGCAGCAGCAACTGCCGCACCACCCGCTCCGCCAGCTCCTTGTTGATCTCGCCGGTGAGCAGTATGGTTCGGGTCCTGAGGAACTGCCGCATCAGGGGAGATTCGGCTTCGCCGCCGCGCGCTTCTCCTTCCGCCTCTTCCTGCTCGTCTTCGGCATACCAGTATGGTCGCACGTTTCCCTCCTGTCCCCTTCCAACTTCGCGCGGCAATATACTCCCCGCTTCCTGACCATGCCAATGACGGCTCGCCGCACACGCGGTCAGTTGACGTTGACCCGCCCTTGCAGCGCCGGAAACCGATCGCTCACCAGCGCAGCCAGTTCCTCGCCGGCGCGATATACGACCACGCCTTCGATTCCCGGGTAGCCGTTCAGCAATTCTTCGCCGCCACTGCCCAAGACGAATAACGCCGTCGCGAGCGCGTCCGCTTCAATCGCGCTGCCAGCGACCACCGAAGCCGACACCGCGTCGCCGTCGGGGCGCCCGGTACGCGGGTTGAGGATGTGATGGTAGCGTACGCCGTCGAACTCCACGAAGCGCTCGTAGTCGCCGGAGGTGGCCAGCGCCACCCGTTTCCCTGCGGCCCCGATGGTGACCACCGCCAGCGGTACGTCACTGTCGCGCGGATGACGTATCCAGATACGCCACT
This sequence comes from uncultured Spirochaetaceae bacterium, assembly GCA_964346995.1. Lineage (GTDB taxonomy): Bacteria > Spirochaetota > Spirochaetia > SZUA-6 > Bin103 > Bin103. The sequence continues at coordinate 6,248 of CAYFXT010000019.1, forward strand.
GCGCTCCGTCCGGTTTCAGGTCGGAAACCAGGACATCGCCGCCCGCCTCCAACAGGAACCGCCGGTAGCCGCGCTCGGCAAGCCAGTCGGCCAGGTGGTCCACGACCGCACCCTTGCCGATGGCGCCGAGGTCCAGCTCCGCGTCGTGCAGGGTGACGCCGCTCTCGGCCACCTGCAGGCGGCGGTAGTCGATGCGCGCCACGGCCGCACGCAGCGCGGCCTCCTCCGGTAGCGCCCCGCCGTGGTCGAAATCCCACAACCGGGTGATCGGCAGCACCGTGGGGTCGAACGCCCCGCCGGTCGCCTGCGCCAACTGCACGGCGCGGCTCAGGGTGGCGGTGGTGAGCGGATCGAGCTGCGCCGCACCGGTGCGGTTGAGCTGCGCCACCGGACTGGCCGGGTCGCGGTGATCGTAGCGCGCCGCGTAGGTGTGAGCGGCGGCCTCCAGGGCGGGCCAGTCGGGGCTCGTGCGGTGGTACACGGAGGCGCGCACCACGGTGGACATGGCGGCGAATTCATGCTGCCGCAGCCGGTCGCCGCAGCCGGCAAGCGCGACCGCGACGACGGCTGCGGCGAGCAGCGGCGGCAGTCCGCTCCCGGCCCCGCGCGCGATGGCCGCCGGCACGGTCGAGCCAGCGCCCCGAAACCGCCGCCGCTTTCGGCCCGACCGGCCACCCCCGGGAACCTGTCGCAATCCGTCAGGTTCCCAGGCTGAGGTGCTTCAGGCTGGCGAGATCGAGATGCAGGCGATCGCGAATCTCGGCGAAGGCGGTGAGCGTAGTGGCGATGTCCTCGTCGGTGTGCAGCGCGGTCGGGATCATGCGAAACAGATTGATGCCGCGAGGCACTACCGGATAGGTGACGCCGGACAGGAACACCCCGTAGTCCTCGCGCAGCATGGTCATGATGGCGCGCCCGGTTTCGCGGCCCGACGGGATGTAGACCGGGGTGACGGGCGATTGCGTATCGCCGATGCTGTAGCCCAGCTCGACCAGACCGCGCTGCAGGGAGCGGGCGTTGCGCCACATCCGTTCGCGATATTCGGGGTGGGCCAGAATCTCGGTGAGCGTGGCGTCGAGCACGTCGACGTAGATCATCGGCAACGCCTTGGCGAACACGTTGGTGCGGGCGTTGAAGCGGACGTACTCGATCACTTCCGGAGCGCCGGCAGTGACGCCCCCGATCGCCGCGAACGCCTTGGCGAAGGTACCGAAGTAGAGGTCGATCTCATCCTGCACCCCGAAGTGCTCGGTGGTGCCGCGCCCGCTTGCGCCCATCACGCCGAAGCCGTGCGCGTCGTCGATGAAGATGCGCGCCTCGTAGCGCCGCGCCAGGGTGACGATCGCGGGCAGGTTGGCGAGGTCCCCGCGCATCCCGTAGACGCCTTCCACCACGATCAGAATGCCGCCGTCGCTGCGCTTGGTGCGGGCCGCGCGCAACTGCTGCTCCAGGCTCTCCATGTCGTTGTGGCGGAACGGTCGGAAGCGCCGTCCGGCCATCGCCAGAATGGTGCCGTCGATCATCGAGGCGTGCGAGAGCTTGTCGATGATCACTTCGTCCTTCGGGCCGATCAGGGCGGAGATGGTGCCCATCACGCCGAGATAGCCGTAGTTGAACAGCACTGCGCTGCGCTTGCCGCAGTAGTCGGCAAACCGCTGCTCGAGCGCCTCGTGTTTGGAGGTGTTGCCGGTGAGCAGGCGGGAGCCCATCGGCGTGGAGGTGGAGTAGCGGGCCACCGACTCCTGCGCCGCGGCCTTGACGCGCTCGTTGCCGGTCAGGCCGAGGTAGCTGTTGATGCCCCACATGATTACCCGGCTCCCGCCCGATTCCATGTGGGGGCCCGGCAGGGAGTCGAGAATCGGTCGAACCACGTACTTGTCGCCGGCGGCGCGGTACTCGCCGAAATAGCCGCCGTCGCCGTGGCACTTGGCAAACAGGTCGCTCATGCTACCTCCCGTGGTGGTGCGGGTACGTCACTTCGCAGTGTACGGCAACGGACCGGGAGCGTATTCCGGCGGGGGGCGAAAAAGTGCTACGTTAGCAGGGAATGCCCTCCATCCGCGCGAAATTCGCATGTGTCGTCTCATTCCGGCAATGAATACCTGAATCTGTCATTCATTTGTTCTCGATGAGCGCCGGCCAGCAGCAATCGGACCGCGCGGCTCCCTCGCGCGCGCGGGGGGGGCGCCGCCGCGCGGCCCTGTTGCAGATCGGCGAGCGGCTGTTCGCAGCGCAGGGCTACCGCGACGTGAGTGTGGAGCAGATTGCGCACAGCGCCGGGCTGGCGACCGGCAGCTTCTACCGCTACTTCTCGAGCAAGGAGGAGTTCTACGTTTACATCATCGGGGTCATCGAGCGGCGCGCTATCAACGAGGCGCGCCGCGTGATCGGGCGCTTCGAGTCACCCATGAACCAGCTCAAGGCGCTGTACCGGTTCATCACCCTCGGCCTGCGGCGCAGCCCGATTCTGCTCGGCGTGCTGACTGGCGATCGGCGCTATGCGTGTCCCGGCGCCAGCTCCGAGCAACGCGCCGAATGGGTGCTGGCCCGCATCGGCGAGCTGATCGACGAGATCCTCGCCGCCGGTATGCGCCGGCGCACCTTCCGCATCGCGCGCTTCCACAACGCGCGTTCGATGTTGATCGCGCTGTACACCGGCCTGCTGACCAACTTCGGCAGCGATGGCAACGACGACCTGATCGAGGATACGCTGACCCTGGTGGAGCGTGGCCTGCGGCGCCGGTTGACGCTGCGTAATCGTGCCGAGCGGGTCGACCGCCGGCGCGCCCGCGCGCGCGAAGACCACGACGGTGAATGATCGCCCGCCGCCGCGGCGGGTGGGCACGGTCGGCCTCGTCGGCCGTCCATCGACCGGCAAGTCGTCGCTGATCAACCGGATCTGCGGGCACAAGGTGTCGATCGTATCTCCCGTGCCGCAGACCACACGCAGCCGGGTGCGCGGCATCGTCACCCTGGTTGCGGGCCAGCTCATCTTCCTCGACACACCCGGGCTGCACGTCAGCGAGCGCAAGCTCAACCGCGTGCTGCAGACCGTCACCCTGTCCGTTGCCGACGAAGTGGATCTGCTGCTGCTCGTCTTCGACGTCAGCCGGCCGTTCGGCGCCGAGGACGATGCCGTGTTGGCGGCGACGCGCAGCTTTCCGGGGCCGCGCGTGGCGGCGTGCAACAAGGTGGATCTGCCTACGCCGCCCGACGCGGGCGAGCTCCGCGCGGCGCGCCTCGCGCGCGCCGGTATCGACGAAATCCACGCCGTATCGGCGTCGACCGGAGCCGGGGTGCCCGCGCTGGTGTCGCACCTGCTGAAGCTGAGCCCGGCGGGCGATCTGCTCTATCCCGATGATATGTACAACGACCAGACCCCCGACTTTCGCGTCGCCGAGATCGTGCGCGAGCACGCGTTCGCGCGTACCTCGGCCGAGGTGCCGCATGCGCTGTACGTCGAGGTGGTCGATCTGGAGCCGCGGCCCGGCGCTCTCTGGGCGCGCGCCACCATCTGGGTGGAGCGCCCCAGTCAGGTGGGCATCGTGGTCGGCCACCGCGGAGCGGGCATTGCCGCCATCCGCCGCGCCGCCACCACCGATATGAGCGGCATATTCGGCCGCCGGGTGCACCTCGACCTGCGCGTCAAGGTGCGCAGGAACTGGCGCCGCGACGACGCCCTCCTGCAGCAACTCCGCTCCCCAGGCTGACCGCCCCTGCGGAGCCGGCGCCGCGGCCCCCTGCCGGTGTCGCTGCTACCCGGGAATCGGATCGCCGCGGCCGAACGCCTCGCGGGCCGCATGGCGCGTGCGCGGGCCGCGGCACCACAGTTCGAGCGCCGCCGGGAGCAGCGTACCGTAGAGGTGCCGGAATGCCACCACGGTCGACGGCGACGTGAACAGGACGGCATCCAGGGAGTCGATGGCGACCCGCACGGGAGCGGGTACGGGAAGGTTGCGGTAGGCGGTGACGGCGGTAACCTCCGCGCCGGCGTCGCGCAGCGCGTCCGGCAGCGCGCCGTCGGCCATCTGCGAGCGCGGCAGCAGCACTCGCTCTCCGGCCAGCGGACCGGCGTCGTGCAGCGCCGCCAGCAGACCGTCGGTGTGCTCCGAGCGGGGGACGATGTCCGCCGTCAGGCCGCGGTCGCGCAGCGCCGCGGCCGTGCTGCGCCCGATCGCCGCCAGCCGCACGTGCGCCAGTCGGCGTCCATCCGCGCCGCGCGCCAGCAGACGCTCCAGGAGCGCCGCAACGGCGTAGCGGCTGGTCAGCACCACCACCGAAAAGGAGTCGATCCGGGCGACCGCGGCATCGAATGGCCGCCAGTCCTTGGGGTCCGCGACCGCGATCAGGGGCGTGTGTACCAACTCACCAAGGTGACGGTACGGATCCGCGCTCGTGCCGGTGACCAGCACCTTGCGGGCCGCAGCAAACCAGCCCTCGCGAGCGCGCCCCACTCGCGGCGCCCAACCAGAACCGGACTCCGGCTCGACGCGTGACGGGGCGGCGTCCGCACGAACCGGCCCCGCTCGCGGGGCACTGGCGATCTCCGGAACAGTATCGGCATCGGTCACACGGCCGCCAGCCGGCATGTGCTCGACAACCGTGATGTCGGTGCCAGGGGTGGTGACGGCCCGTGGCACATGATCGTCCTGCGCGACCGGCAGCCGGTGTGCGGCGATTACCTCCGCAGCGGCACGGTCCACTTCCCCGGCCAGCAGTGCGCCGCCGGGGCCGATCACCGCCACCAGCGGCGGATCGGGAGGCGACCGCCGTGCGGCCTCGCCCAGGGACAGGGTGGTCACCGACTGCTCGGGGCGGCTGGCGTTGCGCACCAGGGCGACCGGCGTCCCGGGCGCGCGGCCGTGCGCCAGCACGCGCTGCGCCACCTCGGGCAGCCGGGCGGCGGCCATGTAGTAGACCAGGGTATCCGCCTCCGGCACGGCGACCTGCCCGGTGTGCCCGGTGCACAGCGCCACCGAGGAGGCGCGTCGCCGCCGGGTCAGCGGCAACTCCGCGTAGGCGGCGGCGCCCGCGGCTGCGGTGACGCCGGGCACGATCTCGTAGGGGATGCCGGCGGCGCGCAGGAACTGGATCTCCTCGGCGCCGCGCCCGAACAGCAGGGGGTCTCCGCCCTTGAGGTGCGCCACCCGCCGCCCGGCGCGCGCGTGCTCGGCGAGCAGGGTATACAGGCGGCGCTGCCGTTCGGCGCCCGGCGCGCGCCGGGCGCCGAGGCCGTACACCGGACGGTCGACGCAGGCGATCAGCAGGCGGCGGTCCACCAGGTCATCGTGGATTACCACGTCGGCGGCGGCCAGGGAGCGCTGGCCGCGCACGGTGATCAGCTCCGGGTCGCCCGGCCCCGCCCCGATGAGACTGACGAACGGCGCCATCAGGTCTGCGACCCGGCTACGCCAGCGGTTGCCTGGGCGGTCACAGGTAGTATTCGAGGACCACCTCGCGCTCGCGCAGCAGGCGACACGCCTCGGCGACCGCCTGCTGCGGGGGCGTCTCGGGAGCGAGCACGAGGTCTGCGTTGACCGCGTGGTGATCCGCACCCACGCGAATCACCAGCATGTCGTTGGGTTCGGTGAGGATGCGCAGGATCTCCGCTTCCGCGGCATCGAGATCGGTGACCGTGGTGATCACGATCTGGCCGGCGTCGCCGAGAATGTGCGCCACCTCGCCGAGGCGGCGCAGATGTTCGCTGCGATCCTCGTCGGCGTGTGCCGCTGCCCGTGCGGCCGCCTCGTTCATGGTCGCGTCCAACCCGCGCGCCAGATTGGTCAGCCCCAGATAGTAGACGCCGCGCCCGGCGTGGAACAGCCTGCCCTCCAGTTCGCGCGCCAGTACGTGCAGCGCGTCGCCATCTTCGCCGGTGAGTACCACCAGCCGTGGCCGTTGCCCGTAGCGTTCCATGCGCTCCTCATGGGTAATGGCGCCGCGAACCCACGCGTAGTCGCGCTGCTTGACGTGTTCGCGGAGCGCCCCCTTCAGCCCGGACAGATACTCGGTGATGATGCCGCCGCCGGCGATCTCGTACTCGTCCACCAGCACGAAGCGGCCGGTGGCGGCGAACTCGACGCCGAGGCCGAGGTCGAAGGCGATCGGGTTCTGCGTTTCCATTACGCATTCGGCGACCTCGTGACGCCCGACGTGTCCCGGTTGGTCGGCTGACTCGCTGTGTTCCAGGGTGGCGGCATCCATCACCTGGACGATCGCCTTCACGTGCACCGCGACCCGGGTGGTTGCCAGCTTGAGGCGGTAGCGCCTGCCGAGCACCAACGGATTGCGCCCCAGCCAGAACAGGTTGCAACGAAAGGTGGTGCCCACCAGCGGCGCCTGCTCGCCGACCCGATACATCATCTCGCCCGGGCGCACGTACAGCTCCTCGGTGAGCGTGACACCGGTGGCCATACCCGCGGCGGCCTGCTCCCGCGATGCCACGTGAAATCCCTCGATGCTGCGCACCCGCGCCCGCTTGCGCGACGGCAGGAATTCCACCGCGTCGCCCGTGCGCACGCTGCCGGTGGCCACGGTGCCGGCAATGATGCGCGCATCGTCGCCGCGTATCGGGAACTTGTAGACATCCTGCACCGGCAGGCGCAGCGCTTGCGTGACCTCCGCTCCAGCGCTGGTGAACGCGTCGATCTGCGCCAGCAGGGGAGCGCCGTCATACCAGGGCGTGCGCGCGGACGCGCCGACCAGATTGTCTCCATGGCGGGCGCTCACCGGTATGAACCCGCACGGCTCGATGCGGATCTCGCGCAGGAACGCGTCATACTCCTCCTGGATCGCCAGGAAGGTAGTCTCGTCGTAATCGACCAGATCCATCTTGTTGACCACCACCAGAAGCTGGCGAATGCCGAGCATGGCGGCCATGAAGCCGTGGCGACGCGAATTCTCCCGCACCCCCTCGCCGGCGTCGATCACCAGGATCGCCGCTTCCGCCCGCGCCGCGCCGGAGATCATGTTCTTCAGGAACTCGATGTGTCCGGGCGCGTCGATGATGATGTAGCGCCGTTCGGCGGAGCGGAAGAACACGCGCGCGGCGTCGATGGTGATCCCCTGCGCCTGCTCGTCCTGCAGGGCGTCGATGAGAAACGCGTACTCGAACGGCTTGCCGCTGCGTTCGCAGTTGCTCCGCACCTGCTCGATCCTGCCGTGCGGCAGCACGCCGGTGTCGTGCAGCAGGCGCCCCACCACCGTGCTCTTGCCGTGGTCGACGTGCCCCACCACCACCACGTTCATGGTCGGCAGCTCGGGCGGCGGCGCCGTAGCGGGTGCCGCCGCCAGTTCGGCTGCGGGCCGCGTGTCCGTCGTCTTCGGGAGCGCCGTCTTCGAAGGCGCCACTACATGTATCCCTCGCGGCGCAGGGTCTCGAGGGTGCCGTCGCCCTCCTTGTCCTGCTCCCGTCCGGCGCGCTCGGCGATGTGGGCGAACTGCCCGGTGCGCAGCTCGGCTACGATTTCCGCCACCGTGGCGGCCGACGACTGCACCGGCGTGGTGCACGGATAGCAGCCGAGCGAGCGGTAGCGGGTGCCGTCGCCGTGGTCGAAGTAGAGCGGCACCACCGGGATCTCCTCGGCTTCGATGTACTCCCAGATGTTGAGTTCGGTCCAGTCGAGCAGCGGGTGGACGCGCACGTGCGTACCGGGCGCGAAGTCGGTCTTGAACTGGTTCCACAGCTCCGGCGGCTGGTCGCCGATGTCCCAGTCGCTGTGATGGTCGCGTGGCGAAAAGTAGCGCTCCTTGGAGCGGCTGCCCTCCTCGTCTGCCCGCGCACCGACGATGACGCCGGTGTAGGGCTCGGTGTTGGTGTCGCGCACGTAGCCCTGGCGGTCGTGATCGTAGCGGTAGCGCGGCCACGCTCCCGACAGGGTATTGACCAGGGCATCGGTCTTCAGTGCCTTGCAGCAGGCGATACGGGAGATGGCGCCGGCCGGGAAGGTGTGCCTTGCGTCGAGCGCTGCCCGATTCTCGCCGTAGATCAGGTTGAGCCGCCAGGCGCGCACCAGCCGGTCGCGGTAGGCGATCATCTCCGGGATCTTGAACGACGTGTCGATGTGCACCAGCGGAAACGGCACCTCGCCGAAGAACGCCTTGCGGGTGAGCCACAGCAGCACCGTGCTGTCCTTGCCGATCGACCACAGCATGCACAGCCGCGGGAACTCGCGGTACGCCTCGCGCAGGATGTAGACGCTCTGCGCCTCCAGGCGTTCCAGCGCGGTCATCGTCCGCCCGCCACCGGCGGCAACCGGTCGCCCCCGGCGGCGGGGCGCTCTCCGAGGGACGGGACGGTGCCCGGCTCAGCCTTCAGGTCGCCCCCGGCGGGGGGGCGCTCTCCGGCCGGGTGCAGGCCGCACTCCCTGGCGGTGCCCTGCTCCCACCACCAGCGCCCGGCGCGCACCGGCTCGCCCGGCGCCACCGCACGGGTGCAGGGTGCGCAGCCGATGCTCAGGAAGCCTCGATCATGCAGTACGTTGTAGGGCACCTGATGGGCGCGCAGGTAGTCCCACACCTGTTCGTCGCTCCACTCGGCCAGCGGGTTGGCCTTGAGTGCGGTATGCATCGCGTCCCACTCGACCAGCGGCGTGGCGGCGCGTTCCGGGCTCTGCGCGCGGCGCAGGCCAGTGATCCAGGCGGCGGCGCCGGCCAGCGCCCGGCCCAGCGGCTCCACCTTGCGCACCTCGCAGCAGCGCTTGCGTCCGGCCACGCTGGCGTAGAACAGGTTGGGACCTGCGCTGCTCACCATCTCCTGCACGGCCGCGGCATCGGGAAACAGTACCTCGTAGCGCATGTCGTAGCGGCTCATCGTGCGCGCCATCAGGTCGTAGGTGTCCTGATGCAGTCGTCCGGTATCGAGCACGAAGATGCGCGCGCGCGGTTCGATAGCCAGCAGCATGTGGGTCAGTGCCTGATCCTCGGCGCCCAGCGAGGAGGCCAGCATCACCCGTTCCGGGTAGCGCGCCACCAGGGCGGCCAGCAACGCCTCGGGACCGCGTTCGGCGATCGTCGCCAGTTCGCGCAAGTCGGTAGATGAAACGGTCATGTCTGTCATGCCTGTCGCCTCTGTCATATCTGATAGGTCAGGCGCGGCCCGGAACGCTGCTTGTCCCACACCAGATCGGCCAAGCTCACCTCCAGCGCGCTCGTCACCGCGGTCGTCGCGCGCCGCAGCGGCGCCGCCAGCACCGCGTCGCTCCACGGCCCGCCGTCCAGCTCCAGCGGTCCGTCCAGACAGGTGAGCACCTCCAGCACCGAAATCTCCTGCGGATCGCGCGCCAGGGCGTAGCCGCCGTGGCTGCCGCGATAGCTGCGCACCAGCAGGGCGCGCTTGAGTTGCACCAGCACCTGCTCCAGAAAGTGCTGCGGAATACCGTGGTCGGCGGCCACCTCGCGCGCCTGCCGTGGCCCGTTGCCGGCGTGCAGTGCCAGATCGTACGCGGCCTGCAGCCCATAGCGCGCCTTTGCGGAGAGAGACAGCATGGTTCCCGCTCGCACCTCCGAGTTCATTTATCATAATCCCGATCGATTTAGTCAGGATAACCGCGCCGTCAAAGTACTCAGCAGGCCGATTGCCGTCAAGGACCCCAGGTTACGTGCTGCATCATGGCGGCGCCGAAGCAGAGGGCCGGTTCGGAGGCGCTGTAGAGCACCGCAAACTGGCCACTGGCGAGGCCGGGCACGGGGGAGTCGAAGCGCAGCGTGGGCGCGGTGACGCCGTCTGTCGCCGGCGCGCTGCCCAGCATGGCCGGGCGCGGCGCATCGCCATGGCGGATGCGCACCAGCACCGGTCGTTCGTGCGCTGCGGCATCCGGCAGCGGCTCGATCCAGTTGCCGTGGGCCAGCGTCACCGAGTCGGGGGCCGCGACCGCGGGGTCGTGCGCCACGTATACCGTGTTGGCGCCAACATCCTTGGCCACCACGTACCAGGGACCGCTGCCGAGGCCCAGGCCCTGGCGCTGACCGATGGTATGAAACCAGTGCCCGCGGTGGCTGCCCAGCTCGGTAGCGCTGCCGATGTCGCAGATCGGCCCCGGCTGTTCGCCGAGATGGGCACGCACGAAGTCGCGGTAGGTCAGCTTGCCGAGGAAGCAGATACCCTGACTGTCGCGGCGCGCACACGGCGCCAGCTTCCGGTCGCGCGCCATGGCCCGCACTGCACTCTTGTGCAGGCCGCCGATGGGAAAGCACAGCCGGCGGAGCTGTTCCGTACGCAGGTAGGCGAGGAAGTAGCTCTGGTCCTTGACCGGGTCGACGCCACGCAGGAGCTGGCAGCGGCCATCCTCCCGCCGCCGCAACCGCGTGTAGTGGCCGCTGGCCACCACTTCGTACTCCGCAGCCAACCGGTCGACGAACGCCCCGAACTTGATGGCGCGGTTGCAGAGCACGTCCGGGCTGGGCGTATGGCCGGCGCGCAGTGCCGCGAGGGCATAATCCACCACCGCCCGCCGGTACTCCTCCTGCAGCGGTACCACCTGCAGCGGAACCTCGAGTTGCCGGCACACCGCCCCGGCGTACGCCAGGTCCTCTTCCCAGGGGCAGTCGCCGAGGAACGCCAACTCCTCCTCGAGCCAGATCTTCAGGTAGAAGGCGGTCACTTCGTGACCCGCTTCGCGCAGCAGCGCCAGTGCGAGCGCGCTGTCGACGCCGCCGGACAGCAGCACGGCGACCCGCTTGTGCCCGCGGCAGTTCATGAGATGGACCTACCGCGACGGCGGGTGGCGATCGTGGCGTACGCCGGACGCACTCCCCACCAGGAGGTCGGTGACGCAGCCGGTGAACAGACCATTTTCCACGACGCCGGGGACCGCCGCCAGATCGAGCTCGCTGCTTGCCGGGTCCAGGTCGGACGGCGGCCACGCGTCGATCAGCAGGTTACCGTTGTCGGTGACCACCGGACCCTGCTTGCGCTCCGCCATGCGCACGGTGGGGCGGAAGCCGCGCCGCTCCAGCTCCGTGCGCACCGGAGCCAGAGCCAGCGGCACGACCTCGACCGGCAGCGGGCAACGCTCGCCGAGGCACGCCACCAGCTTCGATTCGTCCACCACGATCACGTAACGGCTACTCGCGTGCGCCACTACCTTTTCGTTCAGCAGGGCGCCGCCGCCGCCCTTGGTCAGATTCCAGACCGGATCCACCTCGTCGGCTCCGTCGATGGTCAGATCGAGGGCCGCGCCTACGGCCGGATCGTTGAGCGTGAGCAGGTCCAGGCCCAGCTCCCAGCACTCAGTCTGGATCTGGGTGCTGGTGGGTACCAGGATGAGGTCGCGCAGGTAGCCGCTGCGTACCGCCTCGGCGATCGCCCGTACCGCGTGCGTCGCGGTGGTGCCGGTGCCGAGCCCCACCCGCATCCCCGACTCGACCAGCGCGGCGGCGGCGCGGCCCACGGCGGCCTTGATCGCGTCGGCAGCGCCGCTCAGCATGTGCCCCCCGCCGATCGCCGCAGTGGCGGGCAGGTCGCCGGCAGAGGAGTCACGCGCGTCGATGCCATGGGGTGCATCCCCACCAGGTGGTAAGTGCACTCACACGCGGGCCGGCTCGTCCCCGTGCCGGCGACCGGATGCACCCGATGCCACGGCTGCCGACACCGGGCACCGCCGCGACGGCGGGGACTCGCCGGTGCGGCGCCACGGTGGGCGCAGTAGCGCCGACCCGTCGCATCGATTCGCGGCGACGATGCTGCAACGGGGGCCTGCCGGTCTGCCGGGTAGCGGGCCGTGTCATGCCCTACCGCTACCGCTGCCCGGGGACGGCGCCCCTCGTGACAGTGGCGGCCGCCGACCCGTGGCGGGCGTAGGGCTCCAGCAGCGGAGCGATGCGCTCCCGTCCGCTGAGCAGAATGAAGTCGGCCAGCCGCGGCCCGCGCTCGGCGTCGAGCAGGACCCGGTAGGCGGCCTTGAACAGGGCTCGTGATGCCAGCTCTTCCTGCTCGGCGATGGCGTAGATGCGGTTGGCCAGGGAGGTCCCGTCGTGCCGCTCCAGGCTCGCCAACTCTTCATACAGGACCCCGAGCGCTCGCCCCTCGGCCGGCGCAAGATCGGGCGCCGGCTGACCGGCGCGCCGCAGCCGGAACAGCATCGCCGGCGGTGCGTACTCGGAGAGCCAGGCGGCCGCGCCCTGCGCGCGGGCTGCAAGGCGGCGGCGGGCGTCGGCATGCTGGTCGCCGGTCAACCCGAGCTCCTCCACCAGCGCGGATAGCATCGCCGCTACGTCGCCATCGCGGATCTGGATCAGATTGCACAGGTGGCGGAACGGCACCTGCGGCGGCATGGCCGGGGCCGGAGCGGAGACCTGCGAGAACTCGTAGATGCGGCTCTCCCGCGCGCGCCGCCTGGCTCCCACCTGCACCGCCCCATAGTAGATCCGCTCGGCCTGGTCGTAGTCCTCGTAAATCTTCAGCACGTCCAGGTCGAAGGAGATCACGAACTCGGCGTTGGGCCGGGTGCCGGCGTAGAGGTAGCGCACCACCTCCGGCTGGTAGACGGCGAGCACCTGTTCGATGGTGACCGCGTTGCCCGCGGAGGAGGAGATGCGGCCGGCGCCTCCCTTGACGCCGACGTCGCCGTAGAGAAACGTGACCGGCGGCTCGTAACCGTATACCTCACGCGCAATCGGGCCGCCGGTATCGAACGAACCGCCCGCGACCAGATGGTCCTTGCCCGCCGGCTCGAAGTCTACGCCCTCGAACGCCCAGCGCATCGGCCAATCGATGCGCCACCGCAGCTTGGCGGCGCCGGAGCTGGTCAGGTCCAACTGCCGCTCGGCGCCGTCGACGTCACGGTAGGTCACGAGATCGCCCCCATCCCAGTTCAGCACCGTGGTGTTGTCGGTGTCGTCCAGCTCGGAGTAGATGGTGATCGGCCAGTAGCCTTCGGCCAACGGCCGATCCCGGTGGCGGTCGAGAATCCGGCGGATCGTCTCGCGCGCGGCCAGGGCGGTGCGGATGCCGGCGGCGTAGCGGCAGGCCCGGTAGCGTTCCGCCTGGTAGCGGTACTCCGGCGTAATGCCGAGCCGCGGCAGCACCTGCTCCAGGTTGCGCTCGAACCCGGCGACATAGTTGGCCGCGGCCCCGAACGGATCGGGCACGTCGACGACCGGCTTGCGCAGGTGGCGCGCCAGCTCGTCCTGCCGCGGCAGATTGACCGGCACCTTGCGGAATACATCGTAGTCGTCCCACGAGTAGATGAAGCGGACCTGCTTGCCACGGTCCTGCAGCGCGCGCGCCACCAGCTCGGTGGACATCACTTCGCGCAGGTGGCCGAAGTGCACCGAGCCCGAGGGCGCCACTCCGGAAGCGACCACGTAGCGTTCGCGGTCGCCGCGCTGGCGGATGATGCGCTCGGCGACGGCGTCCGCCCAGTGTGCCGAAGCCGCCCGGCCATCTGCTGCGGCGTGGATGGGTACAGTTGCAGCCATCTCGCGCCGAGTATAGGAAAGGCGCCGTTCGGCCGGCAAATACCGGCCTGCACGGCGCCCGTTGGACATGCGGTGCAAACCATCAGCCAGCCTCCGTGCCATGTTGGCCTTCGCGGTCGTCGCCATGCTGGGTGCGGTCGGGTGCGCAACCGGGCGGGAGTCGTCCCGCGCTGTCTCCGGCTTCACGCAGGTCGGCGAGGCCTCCTGGTACGGGCAGGACTTTCATGGTCGCCCCACCGCCAGCGGCGAACCCTACGACATGTGGGCGCACACCGCTGCGCACCGCACGCTGCCGTTCGACACCAGGGTGCGCGTCACCCATCTCGCCACCGGCGCGGCTACCGAGGTACGGATCAACGACCGCGGGCCGTTCGTCAAGAATCGCATCATCGACCTGTCGCTGGCAGCGGCGCGCGACCTCGGCCTGGACCGTAGCGGCACGGGCCGGGTGCGCCTCCAGATAATCAGCTCCAGTGGCGTCTACCTGCTGCAACTCGGCTCGTTCGAGTACCGTGCCAACGCCGAGACCTTGCGCCACCGGCTGCGCGCCGCCGGCTATCGCGCCGAGCTGGAGCCGGCGGGCAGAGTCATCCGGGTGGTGATCCGCGACCTGGACGCCGCCAGCGCCGAATACATCGCCTCTGAGCTTGCGATGCTCGGCTTTCCCAGGGCGGTGCGCCGCCTGCAGGCCGCTGATTAGCGGGATCGGAAGAACAGAGAGGAACAGACCCTGGTGCTTGAGCGTGACCCCCGAACCTGCTATTGATGGGGTAAGCAGCTTGCCACGCCCCAGTAGCTCAGTGGGATAGAGCAAC
>CAYFXT010000020.1:0-20014 GCA_964346995.1 uncultured Spirochaetaceae bacterium
GTCTCGCCGAGGATCATGTCGGGCACCGCCAGCGTGAGGTGCACGATCAGGTAGCTCAGGAACGACGGCAACAGGTGGCGGCGGATCACTGCACCGGCCGTGGCACCGCTGACCCGCGCCGCCACCACGAAGTCGCCGCTGCGCAATTCCAGCAGCTTGCCACGCACCACGCGCGCCAATCCGGTCCAGCCGAGTATCGACAGGATGATCGTGATGCCGAAGTACACCCGCAGTGCCGGCCACTTGGGCGGCAGCGCCGCGGTCAGGCCCATCCACAACGGCAGGGTCGGAACGCTGATCAGGAACTCGATGATGCGCTGGATCACGGTGTCCACTGCCCCGCCCACGTAGCCGGAGATACCGCCGATCACCACGCCGAGCACGAAGCTGATGGTGACACCGAGCAACCCCACCGACAGCGACACGCGCCCGGCGTAGAGCACGCGCGAGAACATGTCGCGGCCGAGTTCGTCGGTGCCGAACAGATACAGCGTGGCGGGCGGCAGCACCCCGAACAGGTGCAGGTCGGTGCGGATGAAGCCGAGGAGCTTGTAGCGGTCGGTGCGCACGAAGAAGCGGATGCGGTGCGGGTCGCTGCGGTTCTCGGTGTAGATGCGCAGCAGGGTCTCCGGGTCGCGGGTCCGCTCCAGCGAGTACACGAACGGCCCGATGAGGCGTCCATCGTGGAACAGGCGCACCCGCTGCGGGGGGGCGAGCAGGTAGTCGGCATCGCGGGTGGCCTTCTCGTACGGGCTCAGAAAGCCGGCCACCGCGGTGGTGAGGTACAGGAACAGCAGCACCCCGCCACCGACCAGGGCCATGCGGTGACGGCGGAACTTGCGCCACATCAACTGCCACTGCGATGCGACGTAGTAGCGTTCGTCCGCGCTGGACTCCCGGGCGCCGGTGGGGACAGAGGCGGCGGCGACACCGGCGGCCGGCGTGCCGACCTGAGCGCGCCGATCGGCGGGCGATGCCGGCGCTGCGCCATGCTTGGCGTTCCGCATCACGGGGTGCCCGTGCCGGTCATGCCGCGCCGCGCTCGAAGCGGATGCGGGGGTCCACCCACACCAGCGCCAGGTCGGACAGAAACGTGCCGAACACCGTCAGCCCTCCCAGGAACAGCACCGTGCTGCCCGCCAGGAAGGTGTCCTGGAACAGCAGCGCCTGCAGCAGCATCGGCCCGGTGGTGGGCAGGTTGAGCACGATGGCGGTGATCGCCTCGCCGGACACGATGGCCGGCAGCAGCCAGCCCACCGTGCTGATCAGCGGGTTGATGGCGATGCGCACCGGGTAGCGGAACAGCAGCCGCCGCTCGTCCACCCCCTTGGCGCGCGCCGTGATCACGTACTGCTTGCCGAGCTCGTCCAGCAGCGTGCCGCGCATTACCCGAATCAACCCGGCAGTGCCGGCGGTCCCGATCACCAACAGCGGCACCGGCAGGTGCTTCATCGCGTCCCACAGTTTCGCCCACGACCACGGCGCCAGCCGGTACTCGGTCGAAAACAGCCCGCCGATGGAGATGTCGAAGTAGCGGAAGCCGAGCCACATCAGCACCAGCGCCAGAGCGAAGTTCGGGGTGGCCAGGCCCATGAACCCCACCCCGCTGAACACGTGATCGGCCCACGAGTACTGATGGGTGGCGGAGTAGATGCCGATCGGCACCGCGATGACGTAGGTCACCAGCAGGGTCAGGAACGAGATGAACATGGTCAGCGGAACGCGCTCGGCGAGCAGCTCCGCGGTGGGCTTGTTGAACGCGAACGAGCGCCCGAAGTCGCCGCGCAGCACGATCTTGCCGATCCAGGAGAAGTAGCGCGGCACCATCGGCTTGTCCAGCCCGTACAGTCGCTTGAGGTTGGCGACCTCCTCCGCCTCCATCTCCTCGCCGGTTTCCTGCACGATCCTGAGGATCATGGTGTCGACGAAGTCGCCCGGCGGGAGCTGGATCACCACGAACGCGACGACCGAGATCGCCCACAGCGAGACGATCATGTAGAGGGTACGGCGCAGAATCAGCGGTCCCATTCAACGTTCTCCAGCGTGGCGTCCCTCAAGGTCGCACCCCACGCGCTGCGCGCACCTCCACGACCGCACCACCACGCCGTCGCGGTGGAGTACGCCACCGAGCTGCGACCGCTACGGCCAGTGGGGGCGCGTGGTGCTTCACCGTCGGCCGAACCGTCCGGCCGTCCGGTGCCCGTGGAGCGGACTTCCGGGAACGTTACACTTTGGCAGCGGACAAACAAACGGCCGCCGGGCCGGGCAACTCGCTTCGAGCTGCCGATCCGGGCGGCCGTCGATCATGCGCAAGCGGCGCTCGGCGCGCGCGCCTTATTCCTGCACCAGGTAGAACTGGGAGGGGTGCTGGGGGCCGGTCCAGGAGCCGATCGACCAGTCGTGGCCGCCCCGCTCCGGGAAGTTGCGCAGCTTGTTGCTGCGCGGCATCGGCAGCGGCACCTCGCCTACCGTCCCGATCACCCACAGGTTGTCCGCCTGCGAGGCGAGAATCTCCTTGCCCAGGCGGATCTTCTCGTCGAGATCGAGGGTCGCGATCATATCTTCCCAGC
Organism: uncultured Spirochaetaceae bacterium; assembly: GCA_964346995.1. Lineage (GTDB taxonomy): Bacteria > Spirochaetota > Spirochaetia > SZUA-6 > Bin103 > Bin103. The sequence continues at coordinate 2,571 of CAYFXT010000020.1, forward strand.
GCTCGATGTTGCGCTTGACCTCGGCGGGCGGCTCGATGCCGCTCTCGCCTCCGGTCACGTACCACAGCGCCCACTGGTTGCCCCACGGGTTTTCCCAGCCCTGGCGCTGCGGGAGGAAGAACAGCGGCGACGCCACGAACGCCTCCGAGCGGGCGTTGAACCCGGCCGAGCCGCCGTAGAGCTGCATCTGGTTGGTCTGGGAGCGCTCCTGGCTCTGCTGGTAGGAGAAGCTCTTCATGGTCACTTCCATGCCGATCTCCTTCCACTGTTCCACCGCCAGCTCGTGAATCGGCAGCACCGCGCTGCCGGTGTCCATGACCACCGAGAAGCGGTTGCCGTCGGGCAGCAGCCGCCACTCGCGGTTGGCGTCCCAGGTCAGCCCCAACTCGTCGAGAAGCTGGTTGGCGCGCTCCACGTCGTGCTCGACGAACGCGGCAGCGAAACGCGGCTCGAAGTAGATCGACTCCTTGATCAGCGTATGCTGCCGCGGCGTGCCCAGGCCCTGGAACACCACCTCGTTGATCTCGTCGCGGTCCAACGCCAGCGACAGGGCGTGCGAGAAGCGGCTGTCGGAGAAGATCGGCAGCAGCACCGGATCATCGACGGTGCGGTTGGCCTGGAACAGCGTCGCCGAACCCTCCAGGCTAGGCCACAGCTCGACCGTGTAGCCGCCCGCCTCCTCGTTCTGCTTCATCAGCGGGTAGTCGCTCAAGGGAGCGTACCAGCCGATGGAGATGGTGAACTCACCGGCGATGATCTTGCCGGCGAACACCTGCAGGTCCTGGATCAATTCGACGTTGATGCCGTCCATGTAGGGAAGCTGGTTGCCCTCGACGTCGATCTTCCAGTAGTAGGGGTTGCGCTCCCAGCGCGCCAGGTCGGTACCGATTTCGGCCAGCCGGTAGGCGGTGAGCATGGGGCGCTCGGTATTGAACTTCGGTAACTCGCTCCAGGAATTGTTCTTGTCGCCGAAATGCTGGACCCAGTTCTCGAAGCCCGCTTCCTTGGCCAGCGCCGCGGCCTGCTCCGCGCCCACGTAGTCGGGGTGGAACTGGCTGAAGTAGTGCTTGGCCTGCTTGATCGGCGTCACCCCGCGGTTGGGATGGGGCAGCCACTCGACCGCCACGGGATTGGGGATGGCGAACGAGAACTGGAAGGTCTGGTCGTCGAGGAAGTTCATCTTCATCAACTCGCCGCCGGGCTGCAGGAACCGGGCGGGATTCGGGGTGAGCTCCTCGTTGAGGATGATGTCTTCGTACCAGAACTTGATGTCCTCGGTGGTGAACGGCTCGCCGGTGGACCACTTGATGCCCTCGCGCAGGGTGACCGTGAGCACCTTGGCGTCCTCCGACAGCTCGTAGTCGGTGGCGACGTTGGGCGACTGGGTCGAAAGGTCGCCGGCGATACGGTTCAACTGCTCGATGCCGATCAGCAGGTGGGCATCGCCCCAGTGGCCGGTGCCGTCGCGGCCCATGAAGGCGTAACCGCCGTACTGGCCGATCTCCTGGTAAGGCACCACCACGTACGGGTCTTCGGGCAGGCGATCCTCGACCGGCGGCAGGTTGCCGGCGGCCACCATCTCGGCCAGCATCGGCGCCTCGCTGAACGAGGTGATGGTATTGCCGGTGGCCGCGGTGTAGTCGGCGATGTGGTTGTAGTAACGGATGTCGCTCCACTCATGGTCGAAGGTGGTGCGCTCCATGGCGGCCGCCGCGCCGCCACCGGCATCCGTCCCGGCGCCAGCATCCGTCTCGCCGCCGGCGAACGCCATGTCCGGAACCAGCGCGGCCGCAACCAGCAACGCCGCAACCAGCGCTACCGGCACGAGCAATCTGTGCAGTCTCAAGTCTCTACTCTCCTTATGGATGTGAGGTACCGCCCAGCACTATGTAGCACCACCGACCCTTGGTCAAGGCAGCGGACGCCCTGGTGCATTCCCGCCAAGTGGCGAGAGCGCTTGCACGCGGGTCGGCTCGTCCCGTGGCGACGTCTGCGCGTACATGATGCCGCCGCTTTCAGTCGATCGGCCGGCGCCAGAACTGCACCGGACAGGCGGTGCGCGGTGGCTACTGTACCGTCACGGGTTGGCCGGTACGCCCCGATTCGATGGCCGCGGCCACGGTAGCGGCGATGTCGCGTCCCGCCTGCGCATCGAGCAGGGTATCCGCCCCGGTTTCGATCGCCGTCTTGAAATTCTCCATGAGCAGGAAGTTGTTGCTGTCGGCGATGCGCACGTTGGGGTACTCGGTGGCCGGCTGACCGCGGTAGTAGATGCCCACCTCGGGCCGCGCCTCGGTTACCACCAGCGCGCCGCCGGTGCCGATCAGGTGCAGCTTGATCTCGCCGATCTCGGGATGGCTGGCGGCACCGATGCGGCCGATGCACAGCGAGCCGAGCACGCTGTTCTCCATCTCCAGCGTCACGGTGGCCAGATCGTCCACGTCGTTGTCGGCGTTGGCCTGATGGAAGTGGGCGGCGGTGCGGGCGAACACCCGCTGCACGCGACTGCCGGTCAGGCAATGGACGTACCCGAGGGGATAGATGCCCTCGATCTGCAGCTCACCCATCGCCGCATGGCCGACGCCGCCGTCGGATCCGTCGGCGTGCGCCTCCAGTTGCCGCGCCAGCCAATCGATCGGCGGGAAACCGGGTTGACGGCTGCCTTTCGGAGGTCCGGCGTCCTTGGCGAAATAGAAGTCGACGTGGATGGCGCGCAATTCGCCGATGGCGCCGCGTCGCAGCTCCTCCTGCGCCTGCAGCAACGCCGGCAGCAGGTTGCGGTTCCACAGCAGGAAGCGCGTACCCGCCGTGCGCACCGCGGCCACCAGCCGGTCGCACTCGGCCACGGAGGTCGACATCGGCTTGTCCTGGACCACGTGCATACCCGCCTCGGTGGCGCGCACGCTCAGGTCGCAGTGCCGCTCCGCCTCGCTGCTCACCACCGCGACCTGCACGCCGTAGTCGGCCAGCGCTACGGCCACGTCGCGCACGTAGGGTACGCCCAGCTCCGCAGCGAAGCCGGCGTTGCGCTCGTGCGCCCACTCCGGCACCTGCCGATCGTCGGCCACCACCACCACCTCGAAGCGGGGGTGCGCGTGCACGGCGCGCGGCAGGTAGTCGTGCTTGACCGCGCTCAAAGCGGCGCAGCGGTAGATGGTGTTACTCATAGCGGTCCCCCCGGAGCTCCAGCACCGTGCCGGCCGCCGCCGAGGCGGCGGCGGCCTCGGCCACCAGCAGGGCGGCCTGGGCGTCGGCGCCGGTCACCTGCGGTGTGCGTTGCGCCGCGCTGGCCGCGGAAAACTCGGTCAGCTCACCGACCAGATCCAGGTTGCCCTCACCCGGGTCGAGCGCGGCGGGATCGCCGCCGCCGAACAGCAGCGCGCGGTTGCGATGATCATCGGCGTAGCCGGCACCGGATGAGCCGATCACCGTCACCGACTGGTAGCCGTCTCCCGGCGGCAGGCCGGCACTGACGTCGATGAGTGCCATGCCGCCACCGGAGAACCCGAGGTGAATCTGCCCGTAGCCCGGGCCGCCGGCACGTGCGTAGACCCGCTCCGGAAGTTCCGCGAACAGCCAGTTGGCCAAGTCGAGGCAGGGCGCGGCAAGTCCGCCCCAGGACGGCGCCGGGTCGCCGCCATTTTCGCCGGCGCACCAGCGGTGGGCGCGCAACAGACCCAACTCGCCGAGCCGCCCGGCCTCGAGACGCCGCTTCAGCACCTGCTGCGACGGCAGGAAGCGCAGCGTACCGCTGATCATCAGACACACGCCCGCGGCGGTGCACTCGTCGGCGAGCGCCGCCAGTTGTGCGGAGCCGGCCGCCGGCGGCAGCTCCAGAAGCACGTGCCTGCCGTGCCGGGCGGCAAGCCGGGCATCGGCGAGCCGTCGATCGGACGCACCGTGCAGCAGCACGCCGGTGCAGGCGCCACCATCGGAGGCCAGCAGCTCCGCCAGGGTGGTCGCTTCGGACTCGGCGCCGAGCCGGCGCGCAGCCTGCCCGCGCTGTTCGGAATCGCCATCCACCACCGCGGTGACGCACACTTCCGTAAGGCGCAACAGCGCGTCGGCATAACGGTCGGCCGCGCCGGCGCCGACCAGTGCGTAGCAGGTCATGGCGCCGCTCAAAGCCAGCCGTGCTGGTAGGTCACCGGCGTTCCGGTACGCTGCGTGGTCCAGTTCAGGCCACTGTCCAGCACCACCTCATAGCCGGTAATCGAAGACTGCTCCGCTGCCAACAGGATCTCCATGACGTGCCGCCCCCACATGCCGTCGGACGGCGGCTCCAGATTCTGCTCGATCGCCGTGGCGAACGACCGCCACTCGTGGTAGAACTCCGCCGGCGGGTCGTCGAAGGGCACGTCCTGCCACTCCTCGCCGGTGCCGAGGCGGACGAACTTCTCCCCGTGCTGGCTGAACTTGAGCGAGCCGTTGACGCCGATCACGTGGCTCTCGAAGGAGGGCCCGCCGTTGGCGTAGCCGCAGGACACGGCGACCCCGGCAAGGCCGTTCTTGGTGCGGATCAGTGCAGTAGCGGTGTCGTCCGACGCCTGGTAGTGGGCACGAGTGCCGAGCACCGCGCTCACCGCCGCCGCCTGCGAGCCCAACAGCCACATCAGGCGGTCGACCACGTGCACCCCGTTGGCCAGCCACATACCGCCGCCGTGAAAGCGGCTGCGATATTGCGGGCGCCGGCCCTTGAATCCCCAGTTCTTGGACATGTAGCACACCACGGTCATCAGCGGCCCCAACTGCCCCGAGTCGAGGATCTCCTTCGCCTTCAGGCTGGTGCCGTAGAAATGCTGGGTGTGGCCTACCATCAGCTTGACGTCGTTGGCGTCGGCCGCCTCGATCATGGCGTCGCACTGCTCCAGGTTGATTGCCATCGGCTTCTCCACCAGCACGTGCTTGCCGGCGTTGCAGGCGTCCACGGTCAGGCGGTGGTGAAGCTGATGGCCCAGAGTGATCGCCACCGCATCCACGGCGCCGTCCTGCAGCAACTCCGTGTGGGTGGCATATCCCTTGCCTACCCCCCACTTGCTCATGAACTGCTCCCGCACCTCCGGAAACAGGTCCGCCACTGCCGCAATCTCGACGTTGTCCAACTCGGCGATGGCCGCCGCATGGGCGCGCGCGATGCCGCCGAGCCCGATGATCCCTACCCTCAGCATGGTGGTGCGACCGTAGAGATTAACGCCCTGCCGATCAAGCCCCGCGGGTGCGCTCGATCACCGTTCCGAGCCGGTCGTACACGGGCGGTGAACCTATCCGGCAGATCGGGCCGCAGCACGAGGTAGCCGGCGATCAGAGACCGCTGCAATTCCGCGTCGCTCAACACACCGCAGGGCAGCGGAACCTGGGCAGCGGGGGGAGTTCGGGATAGGGTGGAGGCCATGAACAAGCCACGCTACAAGGCGGCGCTAATCGGTTGCGGCAATCGCAGCCGCATGCACGTGCGGTCGTACGAGCACGTGCCGGACGCCGCGATCATCGCGTGCTGCGACCTGATCGAGGAGCGGCGCGCCGGCCACGCCGCCGAATATGGATTGTCCCCCTACGCCGACGCCGCCGAGATGATCGAGCGCGAGCGACCCGACATCATCCATATCGTCACCCAGCCGGCCGACCGGGTTCCCCTCATGCACCTGGCGGCGGAGCTGAACGTGCCCGCCGCGGTGGTGGAGAAGCCGCTGGCGGCGGGGGTTGCCGACTGGCGGTCGCTGGTTGATCTGGAGCAGCGCTGCACGACCCGGTTCACGGTGAGCCATCAGTTCCGCTGGCACGTCGATCTGACCCGCTGCCGGGAGGCGGTGCAGTCGGGTCTCCTCGGTGCGGTGCGCTTCCTGGAGACCTCGTGCGGCATGAACGTCTCCAACCAGGGCACGCACGCGCTCAACTACGCGATGTCGCTCAACGGCGACGCGCGCGTCACGATGGTGTTCGGCACCGCCAGCGGCATGAGCGGCGGCGATCCCACCCATCCGGCGCCCGACACCTCGGTCGGTTACCTGCTGTTCGAGAACGGGGTGCGCTGCCTGTGGCACCACGGCACATCGGCACCGATCGTCGGTGACCCCGAGACCACCTACCAGCACGTACGGCTTGCCGCCTACGCCGAGCGCGGCCGGGTGCTGTACGAGGAGTTTCGCAACTGGGAGATCGTATCGCCCGACGGCACCGAGCGCGGCCACGTCGGCGACACATGGGCGGCCAACAACCTGCTGGCGCAGGCCGGGCTGACCCGTGCCACCCTCGACTGGCTGGAAGATGAGACCGCGCTGCCGGGCACCGACCTGAACCAGTCGCTGCACGAGTTCAAGACGGTGCTGGCGCTGTACGCCAGTACCGTGCAGCGGCGTCCGATCGAATTGGCCGCCTTCGAACCCGAGGACGACCTGTTCGAGCAGCTCGACGCCGCCCTGAGCTGATCCCGTGAACCTCGCCGACCGGCATCGCACTCCCGCGCCGCGCCGACCACGCTGTCGCCCCCGCGCAGACGTACGATCTGCGGGCCGGCGCCTGAGTTGAATCATGGACTTGGCCGACCTGCGCATCGTGCTGGTCCGTCCCGGGGAGAGCCGCAACGTGGGGGCCGCCTGCCGGGCCGCCAAGACGATGGGCATCGAGCAGCTCCATCTGGTGGCTGCCGGGCAGATCGACCGGCACGCCGCGCGCGTCGTGGCCGTTCATGCCGCCGACCTTCTGGAGCGGGCCATGCTCTGCGACAGCGTCGCGGAAGCGGTCAGCGGCTGTACCCTGGCGGCGGCCGTCACCCGCCGCGACGGCAAGCGGCGCAAGTACCGCATCTGGACCGCCGAACAGCTCGGCCGACGGTTGGCCGAGCGCCGGGCGGGGCCGGTAGCGGTGGTATTCGGCAACGAGAAGAACGGCCTCTCCGACGTGGAGATGGAACCGTGCCAGGTAGCCGTTGCGATCCCGTCGGCGCCGCAGTTCCCGTCGCTGAATCTGTCGCACGCCGTGCAGGTGGTGGCCTACGAGATCTACAAGCAGCGCCACGCCGCGCGCCAGGCGCGGCCACGCCAACGGCCGGTCGGCGCCGAACGGGTCGCCCGCATGGCCGAGCCGCTGACCCGCGCACTGGCCGAGGTGGGGTTCTTCAGCAGCGCCGGCGCCGTCAGCGTGCAGCGCTTCCTGACCGACATCTTCACGCGCGCCGATCTGGTAGACCGCGAGGCCGAACGGCTGGAACGTATCCTGCACAACGTCGGCGGCGTGGTCCTGCGCACCAAGCGCTGAGTCGCCCGCTATGCGAGCCGACGCGCGCCGGGTAGTATCGGAAGCGTTATGGTGCGACTTGGCAGTGTGATCATGGGCAAACGGGAAGGCGACGCGTCAGTAGGCACGACACACGGTTCGGGCGCCTCCGATGTGTACGCGCTCGCGCGCGAGCACCGCGCACGTGGCCTCGGCGCCGCCTACTGTCCACAGGTCTCGATCGATGACGGCGACCGGTTGCGCGACATTCGCGACGCATTCGACACCGAGGGGGTGTTGATCGCGGAGGTGGGCGGCTGGCGCAACATGCTCCATCCCGACGCCGCGCAGGCGAAACGCGAACGGCAGCGGATGGCCGATTACCTGGCCATCGCCGACGAGGTGGGCGCCCTGTGCGCCATTACCTGCATCGGTTCGCCTGGCGGCCCCGGTCAGGGCTCGCACGACGCCTTCAACTTCACGCCCGCCGCGTTCGACGCCGCGGTGGAAAACGCGCGCTGGCTGATCGACACCGTGCAGCCGAAACGTGCCCGCTTCGTGTACGAGATCTACCCGTTCAGCGTCGCCGACTCACCCGAGAACATCCGCCGCCTGCTCGACGCCGTCGATCGGCCCGAGTTCGGCGCCCACATGGATCTCGTCAATCTGGTCAACTGTCCGCGGCTCTACTACGAGAACGCCTCGCTGGCGCGCGAAACGGTGCGCCTGTGCGGCGACCGCATCGTGTCCGCCCATGCCAAGGACCTTGCCATGCAGGAGGAGGTGAGCGTGATCATGCACGAAGTGCGGCCCGGATGCGGCAACATCGACTACGCTGTCTACCTGCGGGTCCTGCACGACCTGCCGCAGGTGGTGCCCTTGATGCTGGAGCATCTGCCCACCCAGAACGAGTACGACCTGGGCGTCGACCACATCCGCCAGATCGCCGCTGCCGAACGAATTCCCCTCGGCTGACCGCGGACCACTCGCCGCCGACCGACGCACCGCCGTCTGACCCGAAAGGTGGTGGCCAGCTACCGATCGATGCCTGGGCGTCGATTTTCTTCGTCTTCCTCCAGCAGGCGAGCCTGCGCGCCGGTGCTTCTGGTCTCCGGCGTCACGGAGCGACCGTGCTATTGCCCGTGCTACTACTCTGACACCCAGATGTTGGCGTAGCGGACGGGGGCGGCGTCGGCCTGCAGGCGCAACGGCGCTTGGCCCTGCCACTCTTCCGGCAGCTCGGTGAAACCGCGTGGCGTGGGTTCGGTGAGCTCGACATCGTGGTGGATGCGGGTGCCGTTCAGCCACACCGAAATTCGTCCTGCGGCGCCGTGTGGGATGTATTCGACCTCCAGTTCGTGCCACGCTCCAGGTTGCATCGCCGGCGCGACGTCGGGCGCCTTGAGGCCGTTCAGTGCTCCGCACCGGTACTCCGGCGCCGATTCGGGAGATGCGCCACGGATCTCGATCTCGTAGCGGCCGGCGATGAACACCCCGCCGGTGCCGGCCAGCTTGCCGGGCACCCAGTCGGGTTGCGCGGGAAGCTGGAAGTCGAGGTGCAGCCGGTGCCCCGCGAACCGCGCCTCGCTGTAGATGTCGCCGTAGCCGGGCGCTGCGGTGAGCACGCTGCCGGCGGCCGGCCAGCGCGCGGCGCTGAACTGCTGTCCGCCCGCGGTGCTCTCGGCGCGCGCGTCGAGGCGCATTCCCGGCGGTTGCTGGCCGGGGTCCCAGTGCCGCCAGCCGGTCAGGGGGGCGCCGGTGAATAGCACCGTGGCGCTGTGCGGCGGGCGCCGCGGCGGCGGGGGCAGCGCCGACTCCGCCGTTGTCGAAGCACTGCCGTCGTCCCCCTCGCCGAGGCACCAGGCAATGCCGTTGCGCAGGAGCTGGGTGAACGCCGGCACCTCGAAGTGCTCGGCGCTGCCGAGTGAGGTAAAGAACACGCGCGAGCTCGGCGTGTAGCGGTTGGTCCAGGCCACCGGTTCGGCGGGCAGCTCACCGGTCTTGCCGAACATCAGCGGCGTCGCCGTGTCGGCCAGCGGCACCGCGTTGTAGGTGCCGCCGTAGCCCATTTCGGTAACGCGCGGCAGGTCGCGGACGATCGGGTGCGCGGCTGCGACCGGATCCACCACCGCAAGCTGACCCTGCTGATTGGGCGCGTGGCTCATGTAGTGGCCGCCGAAGTAGTCCGGGCACCAGCCGCGCGCGTTGCTGAACGCATGACTGGTGGTGCGCAGGCCCACCGCCGGCTTTCCGGAGGCGAACCAGTCATGCAGCTTGCGAAGCTGTTCCGGGTTGGGGTTGCGGAACCGCACGCAGATCACCAGCAGTTCGGCTTCGTCGAGACCGGTCAGGTCGAGCGGATCGGCCTCTTCGCCCACGCTCAGCACCGCCTCACAGCCGAGCTCTCCTGCTACCTGCCGTGCGAAGGGGGGGATGGTACGCTCGGAGTGGTACTCTCCCTCCCCTACCAGAAAGAAAATCTTGTTACTCATGTTCGTTCGCTCGCTTGGTACAGCTTGTCCGCTACCTCGGCGACCGCCGCCGGCCGCCCGTCGCGCAGACTCGCCCCGTGGAATACTCCCGTTACTATACGCCGTTGGTCGGGAAGGAGAAAGATGGCCTGCCGGAACAGGAACCGGATCCGTCCCCTGGACTCCACGTCGAGGGTCACCACGAAACGATCGCCGCTGCGTAGCGGGTAGTGATAGTCCACCTCGGTGCGCACCAGCACCAAGTCGATGCCGCGCCGGTGGAGGCCGGCGAAATCGATACCGAGCTGGCGCAGGAACTCATGCCGGGTGTGCTCGCAGTAGTGCTGGTAGACCGCGTTGTTGACGATCTGCTGGAGATCGCACTCGTAGTCACGTACCTGCATCTCCAGGCTGAACAGGGCGTTCATCAGCGGCAGCACGCCTGCTCGATCATGCTCCCGTACACAGTCACCGCGCGGCGCAACTGCGGCAGCGAGATGAATTCGTTTTCGGTGTGCGCCTGTGAGATGTCCCCCGGGCCGAGCACCACCAGCTCGACATCGTCCATGAAGGCGAACGCATCGGTGCCGAACGCCACCGTCTCCGCCTGGCCGACGCCGGTCGCCTGCTTGGCGATCTCGACCACGCCACAGTCGGGTGCCACTCGGAACGCCTTGCCCTGGTGACCTTCGAATTGCAGTCCGTGGCGCTCGGCCTTTTCCCGAATGATCGCCATCAGGTCGTTGCTGCGATCGCCCGGCATCGGGCGGAAGCCGACGGTGCATACCGTCTGGGCGGCGGTGACATTGGGACGCGTGCCGCCGTCGTCGATGGTGACGTTGAGACAGTTGTGGGGTGGCGAGAATTCGTGATTCAGAAATGACTCGTCGCGCTGGATTTCCTCCGCCAGCAGTGCGATCTCGGCCAGGAACGGCGCCAGCAGGAGGGTCGCGTTGATCCCCTTGCCCGTGCTGCTGTGCGCCGCCCGTCCGTGCGCGGTCACCACCGCCAGCGAGCTGGCCTTGTGCGCGTACACCGGTACCAGCCGGGTCGGCTCGGCGATCACGCCCAGCGTCGGGCCACCGCGGTACAGCCGCGACCGCTCCGCGACGTGTACGGCGCCGCGGCCGGTCACCTCCTCGTCCGCCGTCACCACGACGTACACCGGCCGGGCAAGTCGTGCCTCCGGCACCGCCGCCGCTGCCGCGACGGTGGCCGCCAGCGGCCCCTTCATGTCACAGCTCCCGAGCCCGAACAGCCGGTCGCCCTCCACGCGCGGCGCGAACGGATCGGTAGCCCAGCTATCTCCCGGCACGGTGTCGCTGTGGGAGAACAGACCAAACCCACCGCCGCCGGTGCCGCGCCGCCCTACCAGGTTCGCCTTGCGCACGCCGTCGGGATCGTCGTACTCCAGCCGCTCCACCTCGAATCCCGCGCCTTCCAGAATCTGCTGCAGCAGATCGCTGGCGGCGGCGTTGCTGTGCCTGCTCACCGAGTCGATGGCGACGAGCTGCCGGGTAAGCTCGACGGCGTCAATAATCATGGCGCCCATTGTACGGGGTCGATCGCGTTCAAGTCGACGCCGCCACGCTTGGATGACACGGAAAGACGATGAGACAACGCGAGCGGAGAACGGTTCCGGATGGCAACTCCGGACAGGCACGCCTGCTGAGCCCACGCCCGGCGCCAGCGCGGCAGTGCTGCGGGTCAGCCGGCGAACGGTGCGTATTTGCGCTGTACCTTGTCGGTGACCTCGCCGATGTCGTGGCCGGTGGAGTAGAGCCAATGTTTGGCGCCCTGTTCCGACACATAGGTGAACTCCTTGGCCAGTGCCCGGCTTGCCCCGCCGGGGCCCTCCAGATCGTACAGATCGTCCACGTAGGCGGCGAACGAGCCGTGGTCGGCGGCGATGGCGGCGATGGTGCGCGCGTTCTTCACCACCGCCGCCAGCTTGGCACGATACTTGATGACCCGGTCATCGCCGGCGATGCGGTCGACGTCGTCGTCGCTGAAGGCCGCAACCGCGTCCACTTCGAAGTTGGCGAACACCTCCCTGAAGCCGGGCCACTTGCCGTCTACCACTTGGCGGTTGAGGCCGCCCATGAAGATGATCCGTGCCGCGGCCTCCAGATAGCCGCCGTCGGTGTCTGGTTTGGGGGGATGCATGCCGACAGCTTACGCTATCGGCCGTTTCCTTACCAATTGTACGCCATGGTGCCCTATGCGTCGTGATGGGTGTGGCGGTGGTGGACGTCCGGCACGTGTGGGTGCTTGTGCTCCATGGCGTCATGGCGATGCGGGTGTACGTGGCCGATCCAGGCCGGCAGGCGCGGATGCTGATGCTGATGGCTGTGGTGGCCGTCGTTGTGGCGGTGCCAATGCTCGTGCTCCTGGGCCGGATGGCGGTGGCGGTGCGAATGCCCCTCGCGCATCAGCATCGACAAGCCCAGCACCAGGAGCGCAGCGGCCGCGATCCGGAGCCCGCCGAACGGCTCGCCGAGCACCACCACGGACAACAGGACGCCAAAGAAGGGCGCCGCCGAGAACAGGATCTGTCCCCTGGTGGCGCCGATGTTCTGCGCGGCCGCTATGTACAGCACGATGCTCGCGCCGTAGGAGAGCGCGCCCAGCCCCAACGCGGCCGCGATGGCGCCGGCCGTAGCACCCCACGACGAGACGCCCAACCCGATCGCGAGGTTGGTGGCGCCGGCAACCAGCCCCTTCCACATGGTCGTCTCCTGCGGCGTCAACCCGTCGATCAGCGACGTGAAGTGGTTGTCGAAGCCCCAGCAGAAGCACGCCAGCGCCACCAGCAGTCCGGGCAGAACCCCGGCGGACTGCTCCTCCCACGACAGCAACAGCGCCGCCGCCACCACGAGACCGGCGCCCATCCACGCCCGACCGGTCAACTGGTCGCGAAACAGCAGTACGCCCAACACGGCAGTCGCGACCAGCTCCAGGTTGAGCCACAGCGATACCGATGCAGCGGCGGCCAGACGCAGTCCCAGCAGCAGCAGCACCGGCCCCGCCATGCCGCCCAGCAGCACCGCGCCGGCCAGCCGTACGCGGTTGGCGCGGTCCAGGCGGACGACCCGCTGTACCGCCCGCCTGTGGACGGCGAACGGACTGACGCCCAGCGCCGCCCCCAGGTAGAGCAGCCCCGCAAGCTGAAAGGGGCTCACCTGTTCCAGCAGCAGCTTGCTCAGCGGTGTCGACGCCCCGAACAGCAGCGCCGAAACGAGAGCAATCGCAACCCACAGCGTCATGAACCGGTGGATACCGTATCACGAAACGCTGCGCCGGGAGCGTTGCGCGATCGTCTCGACGACGGTGCCCCCATGATGGGCAACTCGCCCCATGGACCGCTGCTATCGCAGCAGAGCGGGTCGGATGTCCGCACGTATCCCCACCCGCGACTCCCCGCCCGCGACCGAAACGGGTCGCACCTCGTCTCGAACGAGATCGGCACCGGTATCCGGAAGCCGCTATACTGAATGGGCACCCATGGCTCAGCACAGACCCAACATCGTGTTCGCGTTCGCGGACGACTGGGGGCGATACGCCAGCGCCTACCGCCAGGTCCAGGGCGACCGAACCCTGAACGCCATCATCGATACGCCCCACTTCGACCGGGTGGCGCGCGAGGGGGCGCTGTTCACCAACGCGTTCGTACCGGCGCCGTCGTGCACCCCCTGCCGCAGCTCGATCCTGACCGGGCGCTACTTCTGGCAGACCGGCCGCGGCGCGATTCTGCAGGGCGCCGAGTGGGACGACTCGATCCCCTCCTATCCGCTGGCGCTGGAGGCCGAGGGTTACCACATCGGCTACACCTACAAGGTGTGGTCGCCGGGCACGCCGCGCGACGCTCCGTACGGCGGCGACCGGACGCGGTACGCACCCGCCGGGACGAAATTCGGTCTGTTCTCCTTCGTCGCCACCGAACTGGCGGCGGAGCGCGACGCGGAAGGCGCCAAGCAGGTTCTCTACGACGAGACCCGCGACAACTTCCAGGCGTTTCTCGATGCGCGCGAGCCGGACCGCCCGTTCTGCTACTGGTGGGGCCCGACCAACACCCACCGCAAATGGCAACGCGGCTCCGGCAAGCAACTCTGGGGCCTCGATCCGGATGACCTCGAAGGCCGTCTGCCGGCGTTCCTGCCCGACGTGCACGACGTGCGCGAGGATGTGTGCGACTACCTCGGCGAGTGCCTGGCGTTCGACGCCGGGTTGGGTGTACTGCTCGCCAAGCTGGAGGAGATCGGCGAACTGGACGACACGCTGCTGGTGGTGAGCGGCGACCACGGCATCCCCGGTTTCCCGCGCGGCAAGTGCAACCTGTACGACCTCGGCTGCGAGGTGGCGCTGGCGGTGCGCTGGCCGGGGCGTGTGCCGCCGGGCCGCACCGTGGACGACTTCGTCAACCTGATGGATCTGGCCCCGACATTCCTGGCGGCGGCGGGGGTGGAGCGGCTGCCGGGCATGGCGGCGCGCAGCCTGTTGCCGGTGCTCGGATCGTCTGCCGCCGGGCAGGTGGATGCCGCGCGCGACCACGTCGTGCTCGGCCGGGAGCGCCACGTGGCGCAGGCGCGCGCCGGCAACAAGCCCTACCCGCAACGCGCCATTCGCACCGACCGCTACCTGTACATCCGCAACTTCGCGCCGGACCGCTGGCCGATGGGCGACCCGCGCGGCCTGGACGACCCCGACGCCGTGCCGCCGTCGTACGAGCAGCTCTGCGAAGACACCACCATCGCCTATGCCGACATGGACGGCTCACCGTCGAAGGCGTGGATGGTGCACCACCGCGCCGAACCCGAGGTGCGCGCGCTATTCGAGATGGGGTTCGGCAAGTTCCCGACCGAAGAGCTGTACGACCTGAAGCGCGACCCGCACTACCTCGACAACGTCGCCGGCGATCCGGCCTACGCCGATACCCGGCAGCAGCTCTCCTCCCGGCTGATGGGGGTGCTGCGTGACCAGCGCGACCCGCGCGTCACCGAACCGTACTGCCGCTTCGAGCGTTCCCCCTACACCGACCCGCACACCGGCTGACGGCTGACCAGTTGCGCGCGTGGAGTTGCCGCGTCGCCGGGTGTGCTGTAGAGTCACGTTCGCGGGGCTGCCGGTATCGGCAGCGAAGATGATGGAGGTTGCCGTGAATACGAAGACTTTGCGATGCGTGCTTGCAGTACTGTTCCTGGCCGGCGCGGCCGTTGTCCCGCTCGCTGCTGCGGGGCAGGAGGATACCGCAGCCACGCCAGGCGAGCCGGTGGTGCTCACCTTCAAGCTGCGTCCCAACGCGCCCGGATTCGATCCCGACGTCGACATCGACATCGCCGAGTTCGAACGGATAATGGCCGAAGCGGGTACCCCGGTGACCGTGGACCTGCAACGCTTCGCCGGGCCGAACGCCGAATACACCACCAAGAACACGCTGGAGCTGCGGTCAGGCCAGGGCCCGGACCTGCTGTTCGAGGAGACCGGGCGGTCGCAGAACTATATGCGCGCCGGATTCCTGATGCCGCTCGACGACTACGTGGCGGACTGGGAGCTGTGGGACCAGGTGATCGAACCGTTCAGACGCTGGATGGGCTACGACGGCCACATCTACATGATTCCCATTCAATCCAGCGCCATCCCGCTCTATTACCGCAAGGATCTGTTCTCCCAGGCAGGGCTCCCCACCGAGTGGCAGCCGACCAGTTGGGAGCAGATCCTCGCCGCCGCGGAACAGATCAAGTCGGCCCTGCCGGGTGTCACGCCACTGTTGTTCATCGGCGGCAAGGAGGCGGGTGCCCAGGTGACTTTCAGCCGGTTCAACCTGCTGTTCAACGGTGCCGGCGGACTGCTCTACGACTACGACGACGAGAAGTGGGTCGTAGCGAGCCAGCCGCTGCTGGACGTGTTCGAGTTCTACCAGACCATGGCCGAACGCGGTCTGCTCAATCCCGAGCGCGCCGTGGGCGGGCAGGCCAACGACTGGTCGATCGAGGCATTCCAGAACGGCACCGGCGCGATCAACCTGTACGGCTCGTGGGCCTACATGTTTCACTGGAGCGAGGGCCGGTCGCACCCGATCCCGAACTTGGCACAGACGGTGGGCTACGCCAGGATGCCGGCCAAGGAACCGGGCGCCAGCTTTCGCGGGCAGGACTGGGTCTCGCAGTCGGGCGGCTGGAACTACATGATCCCGGCCAGCAGCACCGAACGTGCCGATGTCGCATGGCAGCTCGTCGAGTTCCTCTCCGCCACCGAGCGCCAGGCCAAGTACAACGCCACCAAGGGACAGGCGGCCACCCGCTGGGACGTGATGCAGCATCCTGCCTTCCAGGCCAACAAGTTCCTCGCCGATACGAGCAAGTGGCTGGAATACACCTACATGAAGCCTCACTTCGTGGCTGGCTTTGCCGGCGGTCCCGAGAACGCCATCAGGGAAGCGATCGGGCGGATCATCATCGGCGAGTGGACCGGCCTGCAGGCGATGGAGAACTTCGCGCGCGAGATGGAGCAGATCATGGGGCCCGACAAGATCAAGTTCGAGTACGACTTGTAGCTCGGCGGCAGGACGGTAATTCCTTTGCGCGACGGTGCGGGCGTGCGCTGACGGCGCGCACCGTACTCCGCGGAGGTAGAGCGGACTCCGCCTGCAATACTCCAAGCCGGTGACGCGACGACTGCGGCGACAACCCCTTCTGTTTCTGGTGCCGGGGCTGGCCATGATCATAGCGGTCTTCGTTGCGCCGTTCTTCTGGACGGTCGCGCTGGGTTTCACCGACTTCAACCTGTGGGGAGATCCGACGCGCGGCGTCAGCTTCGTCGGCCTGCGCAACTTTTCGCGACTGTTGCGGGACCGCGACTTCTACAACAGCACCGTCGTCACGTTCTCTTTCGTGCTGCTGGCCGTGATCGGACACGTCGCGCTCGGTCTGCTGTACGCCAACCTGATCCGAATCCCGCGCATCCGCTTCACCAAGGTGATCTCGGTGAGCATGCTCATCCCGTGGCTGACCCCGGGCCTGGTGGTCGGCTACATGTGGCGTAGCGTGCTGAACGTCGACTACGGGTCGCTGAATGATCTGCTGCAGCTCATCGGGCTGGCGCGCATCGACTGGTTACGCAACTACCCGCTGATCTCCATCCTCATGGCCAACTGGTCGCGCGGCATGGCGGTAGCGTTCATCCTGCTGTCGGCCGGCCTGGAGAGCATTCCGTCCACTGTGTACGACGCCTCCAAAATCGACGGCGCCTCCGCCTGGCAGACCTTCCTGTACATCAAGATCCCGATGATTCGCTACAGCCTCCTGCTGACCGTACTGATGAGCACCTTCGGCACCCTGCTGGCGTTCGACATGGTGTACGGCTTGACCGGCGGCGGTCCGCTCGGGCGGACCGAGGTATTCGCGATCTACCTCTACAACGAGGCGTTCGGCCACATGGCACTCGGCTATGCCGGCGCTGCGAGCACCGTGATTCTGGTGCTCACGGTGGGGTTGGGACTGATCTACATCAGGTTGAACCGTGTCGAGGCTTAGCTCTGCAAGACCGGCGCTTCTGCGCGGCGCCGTCTACCTGGCGTTTGCCGCCCTGCTGTTCTACGTGTTCGCGCCCTACCTGTGGCTGATCTTCACGGCGCTTTCGACGCAAGCGAACCTGCAACTCCGCATCCCGGCGCAGCCGACCCTCGACAACCTCATCGAAGCGTTTACGGGCCAGACTCTGCGCTGGACGCGCAACAGCTTCGCCATCGCCAGCTCCACCACC
>CAYFXT010000021.1:0-19452 GCA_964346995.1 uncultured Spirochaetaceae bacterium
CCTCCTTGTATCGAGCCGTGGGACCCTCTGCCAGACGAAGGCGCGAGAGAGCGCGACGCATTCGAGCGTTACCACGAGCTCTATCCGCCGCGAAGTTCCGCTGCCACCGTCGCCATACTCCTACGATACGCGGGCGGCGAGCGCCCGGCAAGCCGCGTTGTTCCAATCGGCGGGCTTCCGGTGCCCAACCGGTGAGGGTTGAGCACCGGGGCGGTGAGGTTCAGAGGTAGCGGGCTACCGCGCCGCGTTCGGCGGTGGCGCCGGCTCCGTAGCGAACGACCATCCGTTCCGTCTTCCAGCCACCGGCCAACATGGTGTCGGTTGTGCTGGCACCGCGCGCGGTGAGCTCGGTTGCGAGGCCGACGCGCCCGGAATGGCCCGGTAACGCAACCTTCGATACCGGCTGCCTTCGCGGCGGCGGTGAGCCGGCGGGCGATTGACTGGCCGTTGAGCCCGTCCAGGACGAGGCGGTCATGCGCGGGGCGGATGCCCGATGCTTCGATGGTGCGACGGTCGCGGAGGCGGCAGGATCAGGCTGACGAAGGGTCAGACGCCGTCAGTCCGTAGCGACCGATGCCGGCGCGTCTTCGGAAGTGCGGGCGGCGGTGCGTCCGGGCGTGGATTCGCGTACCAGCAGGACGGCCACGATCATCGCCAGCGACACCGCGGCCATGCCCAGCATGCCGGGCACCAAGCCCCCGGCCAGATCGCGCACCACCCCGAGGAGCGCCGGCCCGCCGAAGCCGCCGATCTCCGCGGCCGCGAACAGCAGGCCGGCACCGAGGCCCAGATGGCGAGCGCCGACGCCGGGCTGTTCCATCAGCAACAGCATCATCAGGGGCAGGACCGGCGCTCGTGCCATGGCGGTTACCCAGGTCGCCGCGAGCAGCGGGCCGGCGCGCAGCACCGTCATGCCGGCAAGGCCGACGGTCGCGGTCAGCAGCAGGGCCGCGAGCGCGGTTCGCCTGGCGCCGGCGTGGGACAGTCCCGGTACGGCGAGCGCAGTCAACAGGCCGCACAGCGTACCGACGGCGGTCCATCTCCCGGCGGCGGCCAAGTGGTAGCCTGCTTCCTCCAGGAACGTGGGCTGCCATGCGTTCAGCCCGTGGTTTACCGCGAACGAGCCGACCGCCAGCACCAGCAGCAGGCGCATGTTGCGGTCGCGCAGCAGCGCGAGCCACCTCCCGCGGGCCCGCGTCGGTGGCGGTAGATGCGCACCGGATGCGCCGGCCGGTGGCGGATCACGATAGCCGAGCGTCCACAGCAGTAGCGCGCCGGCCCCAGCCACGGCGAACACGAGCAGCACGAGGCGCCACGATCCGACGAGGCGCAACAGGACGCCGGCGGCCGTGGCCAGTACGACGATCGCGCCGACAGTAGGAGCGGTGGTGTAGAGGCCCGCGGCCCGCCCGCGTTCGCGCGCCGGAAACCATTCGGCAACGATCTTGGGCACGCCGATCGACACCACCGGCCCGCCGAAGCCGAACAGCGCGACCGCGGCCAGAAGCGTCCAGAAGGAGGTGGCAGCGGCGCGTAGCGCCAGGGAGAGACTGATCACGGCCAGCGCCAGCGCCACGGAGCGGCGCACACCCAGCCGGTCGACGGCGGCGCCGAGCGGAATGGCGGTGAACACGTAAGCCAGTTGCCAGACCCCGAGCACCAGCCCCATCCGGGCGCTGGACAGGCCCAGGTCGCGCATCACCGGCGACACCAAGGGCGCGAGGGATCCGGCGGCCATGCCGAACGCGCAGTACGCCAGCCAACCCAGCGCCAGCATCCGCCACTTGGTGGAAGATACGGCTGCCTGCGCGCGTCCTGGAGATCGATCCGCTGGTGTGTCAGTGCTGTGGCGCCGCATGGAGGTGGCGAGGTGATCGCCATGATTCAGGATTGCGAGCAGATCGGCAAGATCCGGGCAACCCGCAGACGGGCCGCCGCCTCGAGCTGATGCTCAGCACGTAGACCGTGCGGCAATCATGGTGCAGAATCATCCGCGACGCGGTGATGGGCTGACGGGAACGCGGCGCATGGCGGGGGCGGAGCAGACCTGGTGGGGTACGGACTACTATGACGAAAGGGGCGGGTTCCGATTGTGTAGTGTAGGTCATCACAGTCACACTGAGAGGAGTGGTAGTGAAGAAGCTGTACATCGCCGATCTGAGCGACGGAAACGTGAGGAGCTGACTTGGCAGCGCGCCGTGCGCGTGCTGCGCAAGGACCGCTATCTCTACCTGATCTTCCTGCTGCCGTTCCTCTACTTCCTCGTCTTCCACTACCTGCCGATCTACGGCGTCATCATCGCCTTCAAGAATTACAAGGTGGCGCTCGGCATCTGGGGCTCCAAGTGGGTCGGCCTGCAGTACTTCAGCGAGTTCCTGACCGACCCCTACGCCTGGAAGCTGATCCGCAACACCATGCTGCTGTCGCTGTACAGCATCATCTTCGGCTTTCCGATGCCGATCATCCTGGCGCTGCTGCTCAACGAGCTGCGCATCTCCTGGTTCAAGCGCGCGGTGCAGACCGTGAGCTACCTGCCGCACTTCATCTCGGTGGTGGTGGTGGCGGGGATGATCGTCAACTTCCTGTCCAGCGACGGCCTGGTGAACCGCGCCATCGTGGCGCTCGGCGGCGAGTCGTTCCCGTGGCTGATGCAACCGCGCTGGTTTCCGTCCATCTACGTCATCTCCGGCATCTGGCAGCACGCCGGTTGGAGCTCGATCATCTATCTGGCCGCCCTGTCGGCGATCGACCCGGAACTGTACGAGGCGGCCACCATCGATGGCGCCAGCCGGTTCCAGCAGATGCTCCACATCACCCTGCCGGGCATCGCGCCCACCATCACCATCCTGCTGATTCTCGATCTCGGACGCATCATGGTGGTGGGCTGGGAGAAGATCCTGCTGCTGTACACCGGCGCCACCTACGAGACCGCCGACGTACTGCAGACCTACATCTACCGCCGCGGCCTGGAGGGCGCCGACTTCAGCTACGCCACCGCCGTGGGCGTATTCCAGGGGCTGGTGGGACTGGCGTTCGTGATCGGTGCCAACTACCTGTCGCGCCGCCTGTCGGATACCAGCCTGTGGTGAAGTCTCTGCCGGCGCCGCGTCTGCGCCACCTGTTGGGTGACCGCCCGCTCGGCTCGCACCTGTTCGACGTGATCAACATCGCGCTGCTGCTCGGTGTGATCTTCATCACCCTCTACCCGATGTACTACATCGCCATCGTGTCGATCTCCGACGGCAAGGAAGTGCTGCTCGGCCGGGTGCGTTTCTGGCCGCTCGGGATCAACCTGCAGTCCTACCGGATCGTCCTGCGCGACCCGACGATCATCCGCTCACTGTTCAACTCGATCCTCTACACTTCGACCGGCACGTTGATCAATCTGGTGCTGTCCACCCTGTGCGCCTACCCGCTGTCGCGGCGCGACTTTTCGGGGCGCAGGCTGCTGACCCTGTACGTGGCGATCACCATGTTCTTCCAGGGCGGCCTGATACCGCTGTACCTGGTGGTGCTCAGGCTCGGCCTGCTCGACACGATGTGGGTGATCGTGCTGGTGCCGGCGATCAACGCCTTCTACATGTTCATCATGCGCACCTACTTTCAGGGCCAGCCGACGGCGCTGCATGAGGCGGCGATCATCGACGGCGCCAACGACATCCAGATTCTGGCGCGCATCGTGGTGCCGCTGGCCAAGCCGATCATGGCCACCATGCTGCTGTTCTACGCCGTCCAGCACTGGAACAGCTTCTTCCACGCGCTGATCTTCCTGACCGAGAAGCGCCGCTACCCGCTGCAACTGATTCTGCGCAGCGTGGTCGTCGAGAGCACGTTCGAACAGATGAACGACATCGGCGCGGCCACCGACTTCATGGTGCTGGAGAAGACGATCCGATTCTCGGTGATCATGGTTTCGACATTGCCTATTCTGCTGGTGTATCCCTTCCTGCAGAAATATTTCGTGAAGGGCGTCATGATTGGCGCCTTGAAGGGATAAAACCGTCGCGCGCCTGACTTGAGCGTGCAAAGGAGTTTTTCATGAGGTTTACGTTGTTGGCGGCAGGGCTGTTCCTGCTGCTCGTCTCCGGCACGGTATGGAGTGCCGGCGATGCCGAGGGCGCCGCGGGTACCGAACGGGTGACCATCACCTACATGCGGCCCGAGCACCCGTCGTCGCCGATCAACCCCGACGCACCGGTGTACCAGGCGATTCGTGAGCGGCTCAACATCGACCTGCAGATCGAGGCGATCCCGAGTGGCGACTTCAACGCCAAGGTGCAACTGCTGCTGGGTACCGCCCAGTTGCCCGACATCACGCGGCTGCGGCAGCGGAACGTGAACGACTTCGCCGACTCAGGCGTGTTTCTGCCGCTCAACGAGCCGGTGCAGAATCAGGCGCCGGCGCTGTGGGCCAGGATCGAGGCCATTCCCGACGCCAGGAAGACGTTCATCGACGGCACCATGTACTACGTGCCACAGATGGATTCCTATCAGAAGATCCTCGCTCCGATACCGATGATCCGGCGCGACCTGCTGGACGATCTCGGGCTGGCGATGCCGGACAGTTTCGACGAGCTGTACGAGACGCTGGCCACGTTCAAGCGAGAGTTTCCGGACAGCCAGCCGTGGACGGTTCGCGGCGGAACCCGCAACCTGCTCAACCGGGCCGCGTTTCCCATGGGCATGGGCTGGAGCATCCACTGGGTGCCGAGCGAGCAGCGTTGGGTGTACGGCACGGTCAAGCCCGAGTTTCGCACCATCCTGGAGTACTTCCGCAGCGCTTACGAGGATGGCGTGCTCGATCCCGATTTCGCCATCAACTCGTCGAGCCAGTGGCACGAGAAGCTGGGCTCCGGCAAGTCGCTGTTCTACTACGACAACATGACCTTCGGGCTGAACTATACGCTCAGCCTGCGACAGGTGAAGCCGGAAGCGCTGTTCTGGCCGGTCCCGGTCATGGAAAACGCGTTCGGGACGCGGCGCAACTTCTCCTATCCGCGGCACTGGCTATCTTCCGGCTTTACGGTGGCCGCCGACAGCAAGCACCACGACCGCATCATGGAGCTGTTCAACTGGATGGCTGACGGCGAGGGCGAGCTGATCACCAACTGGGGCATCGAGGGCGAGCACTGGCACCGCGTCGACGGCGAGATCGAGGCGTTGCCGGAGGTGCTCGACACCTACCGCGGCGCCTCCGATCCGCAGCGCGCGATGCGCGCCGGCATCGGGACCGGACTGCTGCAGTTCGCGCTGATCGTCGATCAGAAGCCGATCTACTACTTCGATCCGCCGGAGGTGTCGGACTGGTACGCGCAGGTCAACTCCGATCCCAACATGCACCTGCCGGTGTTGCCGCCGGCATTCAACGAGGAGGAGCGCGAGCGCCTGAAGCGGTTGATCACCGACGTCGACAACATCCTCAACCCGGCACTCGACGGGTTCATCGTCGGCACCCTGTCGATGGACGAGTTCGACAACGTGATGCAACAGGCGATCGCGGCCGGCGCGGAGGAGATCGAAGAGATCTACAACGCGGCCGAGGCACGCCTGCGCTGAGGTCACCTGCGCACCACAGCACGCACCGGGCCAAGGGCCGGTGCGTGCTGTCCCTCGCGCGGGGACGCATGGACCGTAGCGGGAGCCGGCAAGCACGTGCGCGGCATGACGTGCGTCTTTGTTCGACGGTCGATTGCCCTGAAGGGGTAGCCCCTGGACACCTTGGCGTCCTCATACACTCGTGGTATCGTAGCCGCCGACACGGAGGAATCCTCCGGCATGAAGGAGTATCCATATGAAACGAATGCGCGTGTTGGCGGGTGTTGTCCTGCTGGTCGCAGCGGGGAGCGTCCGTGTGCTTGCCGGCGCCACCGAGGAGGCCGGGATGACGGCCGGTGACATCTATACCGACTCCGGCTATCCGGTTACCACCGAGAAAATCACCCTGGAGATGGTCGCCGTCATCACCCACAAGACCTTCCCCCACGAGGGCTTGGAGTTCTTCGACATGGTCGAGGACGAGACCAACATCCACGTCGAGTGGCGCCAGATTCAGGAGGAAGCGTACCAGGAAAAGAAGAACCTGCTGTTCGCCTCCGGCGATTATCCCGACGCATTCTTCATGCACAAGGCACTCGACCCGGCGGATATCCTCACCCATGCGCCACAGGGGGTGTTCCGCCCGATCGAGGACGAAATCGAAAAGTGGGCGGTGAACCTGAACCGCATCCTGGCCGACCGCCCGGAGGTCGAGCGCGCCATGCAGGCGCCGGACGGTCACGTCTACTCCATGCCCGGCATCTGGGAGTCAGGCGCGGAACCGCAGCTCCACTTCTTCATCAACAAAGCCTGGCTCGACAAGCTGGGGTTGGAGGTGCCGCAGAACTACGATCAGTACCGCGAGGTGCTGCGCGCCTTCAAGCACGGCGATCCCAACAGCAACGGCGAGGCGGACGAGATCCCGCTCTCGTTCCGCAGCTTCGGCTGGCTCGGTGTCTACCCGCTGTTCAGCAGCTTCGGGGTCGACCGCCAGCACCACATCGGCGAAGAGATGGGCATCTCGATCGACCGCGACGATCCCACGCGGGTGATCTACGTCGCCGTCACCGACGCCTACCGGGAGGGCATCGAGTACTTCCACGGGCTGTGGTCGGAAGGGCTGATCGACATCGAGGCGTTCTCCCACTCCTACGCCGAGCTGACCGCCAAGCAGCGCCAGCTCGACCCGCCGATTCTGGGCTCGTTCACGGCGTGGAGCGCCGCCTACCTGTTCGGTGAAGGGGTGGACAGCGGCTACGTCACCATGGATCCGCTGGCGGGCCCGGCCGGCCGGCGCTGGCCGGGTGACCCGCCGAGCTACTTCCTCAACGCGTTCACGGTCACCAGCGCCTCCGAGTATCCCCAGGCGGCGGTGCGCTGGGCCGACCTGCAGTACGATCCCACCTGGGCGCTGCAGTCGTGGTTCGGGATCATCGGCAATCACATCCTCGAGAAGGGCGACGGCACCTACATCCATGCCGAGGTGCCGGACGGGTTCGAGAGCCGCATAAGCTGGAAGAACCAGTCGGTGCCGCGTGGCACCGGCATCTATGCGTTGCCAGTCGAGGTGATGCGCCTGATGGAGCCCACCGCCGACCAGCTCGACAAGTTCGCCGGCTACGACCAGTACGCGCCCTACATCGCCAGCTACGTCCGCTTCCCGCTGGTCTACATGCTGGAAGAGGAAAACGACGAGATCGCCGACCTGGCGCCGGAGATCAACCAGTTCACGCAGGAGATGGGCGCCAAGTGGATCGTCGACGGCGGCATCGAACAGGACTGGGAGGGGTATCTGCAGCGGCTCGACAGCATGGGCCTGCCACGCCTGCTGGAGATCTATCAGACGGTCTACGACCGCCACCTGAGCGACTGAACGCACACAGAGCAGGCGTCGCGGCGTGAGCGGCGGCCCCGGTTCCGTGCGAGGGGGACCCGTGGAGCGCCGCGCGAGCCGGCAGCACACCAGGAGTACACCGACGTTGGATCGACACCAGTTGCACCTGACCGAGGCCGATGTTGCGTTCTTCGCCGACAACGGCTACTTGGTCTACCATCACCAGCTCTTCCCGGAACAGAAGTTCCGCCGCCTGCAGCGGTTCTTCGACGGCATGCTGGCGGAGTTGCCGGAGGACGCGCGTCCGGAAGGGATGGACACCCCCCACTTCGCGTTCCCCGATCTGTTCGAGTGGCTGGCCGCGGACGAGGTGCTGGACTTCGTGGAGCGACTGATCGGTCCCGACATAGCACTCTGGGCGAGCCATTTCCTTTGCAAGCTGCCGCGCCGGGGTCTGGCGGTGCCGTGGCATGAGGACTCCGCCTACTGGAACGACAGCCTGAGCGAGCACAAGGTGGTAACCGTGTGGCTGGCGATCGACGACTCGCTGCCCGACAACGGCTGCATGCGGATAATACCCGGCACCCACCGCCACGGCTTCTCGGAGTACGAGGAAGTGGACCCCTCCCGGCACGTGTTCGCCACCCGGATCCGTGCCGACCAGGTCGACGAAAGCAGGGCGGTCGATCTGGCGATCCGTGCCGGCGAGTGCCACGTCCACCACGCCAAGCTGATGCACAGCTCCAGCCCCAACACCAGCGGCCGCCGCCGCTGCGGCTACACCATGCGCTACATGCCTGCCGACGTGAAGTTCAACCCCGCGCGGCAGCGCGGCCGGCACGCCATCTACCTGGTGCGCGGCAGGGACCTCGCCGGCAACCACTACGCCGATCCGGGGCGCGTGTTCGAACCCGGCAAGCAGCGCTGGATCGGCCGCTGAGTCGCACCGCCCTGGAAGACCGACCGGTTCTGCGCCATGGCAGCTTCGCACCGTGTTGCGGCGCGACACGATTTCGGGACGTCGCAATATGCGTCGTCCTCGTTGGGACATCGTTCATCCTTAGCAGACCTTGGGCGGTGCATCTGGAAGCGACCGAGACCGTAGCGGACATCACTCTCCTACTGGACTGCCGACCACGCTTATGGGACACGGAGTTCTACCGCCGTCGCTAAGCCGAGCAGACGGGAGATGGTGCCGTTGACAGACCGGGGAGACGGCAGCCGTGCACGACAGTACCGAGTCCCCGTGTTGGCCACTCTTGTTCCCAAGTTCGTCAAGACGCTCCGGCGCGAGCACCAGCTCTGGATCCTGGCGGCGCCGGCCGTAGCCTACTTCATCCTGTTCCACTACGTCCCCATGTACGGGGTGCAGCTCGCGTTCAAGGACTTCGTCGCCACCCTCGGCATCACCGGCAGTCCCTGGGCGGGGTTGGTCCACTTCAGGAAGTTCTTCAACTCGTTCCTGTTCTGGCGCGTGATCACCAATACCCTCGGCATCAGCCTGTACGAGCTGGCGGTCGGGTTCCCGGTGCCGATCATCCTCGCCCTGATGCTCAACGAGATGCGCGCCGCCACCTACAAGCGCGTGGTGCAGACGGCGGTGTACGCCCCCCACTTCATCTCCATCGTGGTGCTCGCCGGCATGCTCTACGTGCTGCTGTCTCCGGTCAGCGGCATGGTCAACCACCTGCTGGTGCTGCTCGGCGGCGAGCCGGTCAACTTTCTCGCGGAGGCGCGCTGGTTCAAGACCATCTACGTGTTGTCGAGCGTGTGGCAGCACGCCGGCTGGGGCGCAATCATCTACCTGGCCGTGCTCGCGGGGATCGACCCCGCCCTCCATGAAGCGGCCCGCATCGACGGTGCCACCATCGGCCAGAAGATCATCCACATCGACCTGCCGCTGCTGATGCCGACGGCCGTGATCCTGCTGATCCTCAGCCTGGGGCAGATCATGAACGTGGGCTTTCAGAAGGCGTACCTGCTGCAGAACCTGCTCAACGCGGAGGCCTCCGAGATCATCGCCACCTACATCTACAAGGTGGGCCTGATCAAGGCGCAGTACGACTATTCGACGGCGATCAACCTGTTCAACACCGTCATCAACATGGTTCTGCTGGTCAGCGTCAACCAGATCGCCAAGGCGCTGCGCCAGAACACCCTCTGGTAGCGGGAGCGGGTCGCGATGCAGCCAGGCGCCATACGACCATCCCGCGCGGACCGGATCAACCTGGCCGTCATCAACGTGTGCGTGACTCTGGCGCTGGTGCTGGTGGCCTATCCGCTCTATTTCGTGCTGATCGCCTCGGTTTCCGACCCGGTCGCCATCTATGCAGGACGGGTGTGGCTGTGGCCGCGGGGGCTGACCCTGGCCGGCTACGAGCGCATCCTGGGCACGGCCAGCATCTGGCGCGGCTACGCCAACACGATCTTCTACGCCGTGCTCGGCACGCTGCTCAACATCGCCATGACGGTGACGGTCGCCTATCCGCTCTCGACGCGGCGCTTCTCGGGCCGCTTCGTGCTGATGATCTTCCTGCTCGCCACCCTCTACTTCGAGGGCGGCCTCATTCCCCGGTACCTGCTGGTGCGCTCGCTCGGGCTGCTCGATACGCGGGCCATCATGGTGATCATGGGCGCGGCGATGGTGTGGCACGTCATCGTCACCCGCACCTTCTTCCAGACCACCATTCCCGACGAGCTGTACGAGGCGGCAGCGATCGACGGCTGCAACCATATTCCGTTCTTCGTGCGCATCGTGCTGCCGCTGTCGCGCCCGATCATCGCCGTGTTGGCGATCTACTACGGCGTCGGGCACTGGAACGAGTTCTTCAACGCGCTGATCTTCCTCGACGACCAGGCGAAGTATCCGCTGCAGCTCGTGCTGCGCGCGATCCTGATCCTCGACGACCCCGAGACGGTGACCGACATCGCCGACCTGCAGGAGCGGCAGCGCGCCGCCGAGCTGATCAAGTACGGCAGCATCGTGGTGGCCAGCGTGCCGCTGCTGATCGTGTACCCGTTCCTGCAGAAGTACTTCGTGCAGGGCATCATGATCGGCTCGCTGAAGGGATGAGGAGGATATGAGCGGATCGACGATCAGGAGATGGAGGCGCGCCAGGAGCGGGTTCGGCCGCGACTGAACTGGCCGTCCCGCTGCCCGTAGAGGATGGCGGACGGTTGGCCAAGCACCAGGACGTTGCGCGTCTGCAGGCGGGTCACGGCCGCGACTTCCCCGGCCTGCTCGCGCGCCATCAGCAGCGCTACGCGGCTGGCGGCGAACGCCGGCGAACGAAGCAGTTCGACGAGATACCGCGAAGGCGTCCTGGCGAAACGGTGCCCGAAGGGGATGTTGGAAACCAGCCTTGCCGCGGCGGGCAGCCGGCCGAGGTCGAAATCCTCCAACCGCGTATCGAACAGCCGCGACGGCGTACCCGACAACCGCTGGCGCGCCAGCACGAGTGCTTCCGGCGCAACCTCCAGGCCGTAGCAGGACTCGGCGCCGAAGCGCCGGGCCGCGACCCTCAGGATCGTACCGGTACCCATGAACGGGTCGAATACCGTCGCGCCCGGCTCAACCCGGGCCAGGGTGAGCAGCGAGGCGGCCAGATGTTCGCGCAGCGAACCGGCACGCAGTCCCCGGTCGGCGTCCAGATTGGTTGCCGTCTGCAGGGCCAGCACCGCGTACTGTGGGTCGGCCTTGCACAGGAAGCGCGCACCGGCCCCCGGAGACCGCCGCCAGCGCGGAAAGGCGGCCTTGACCGCACCATCGATCGCCTCCGTAAGCTGGCCGCGGTTGATCGGCATCCGTCCGTAGATCTCGGTAGCGATGGAGTAGCGGCGCTGGCCACGCCCGCCGCCGCCGTGCAGGGCGGCAACGACCAACTCCTTGATCGAACCCGAGCGCAGCGCGGAGCGCAACGCGCCCAGCACGGTGGACAGGACATCGCCGCGGCCGGTCGCCCGCGCGTCCAGCAGGACGCGATACACCGTGGCAGGGGTTGCGAGGTCATGCACGGCGTGCGCGCTGTCGTGATCCGATTCCGGCACCACCACCGACGAGCCGCGGTGCCAAGTGGGGAAATGCCCCGGCACTCCGGATGCACGCAACTCGGCGATCACCGCGATCTCCCACCCCGGCTGGGTGGTCAGGAGATAGCGTCGCGCTGCGCGCGCCGGCGCCCGTCCCGGCCGGCTGATTGCAGTTGCCGGCGGGCGCCCCCTCCGAATCGAATGGGATCGAAGTGGGATCCCCCTGCACGCGCGCGGGTTCGCAGCATTCGGCACTGCGGCGCGCCGCCGGGCCGTCAGACCGCCAGCGGTTCAGGACGCGTCGGACGCCCGCGGTAGCGTGAGTTCGGCGGTTCCAGGATCGCCATCTTGCGGTCGTCCATGTCGTCGTAGCGGCGAAAGTCCTCCGGGTCGAAGTACGCGCCCGACCACGAGGTGCCGTGCGGAGAGAACTTGTAGAACAGTGTGCTCCGCCGTTCGTCGGCGGTCCACGGCAGCGTGCCGTGGGTCAGCGCTTCGGTGAACACGATGGCATCGCCGGGACGGGCCGGTATCCGCTTGACGATCGGACGGATGCCCTTGCTGAGGTCGCGCCAGCGCTCCGGCAGTGGCAGGTTCGCCTTGTGGGTGCCGGGAATACAGCAGAAGCCGCCGTCGTTGGGATGGGTGTCGAACAGCTCGAACGCCACGGCGACCAGGCCGTTGTAGAACTGGCCGTCGTGGTAGCGAAAGAACTGGCTGCCGCCCGTCGCCTTCCAGCCGCCGTGCAGGATCCCGCCCGGGAATCCCTTGCCGACGTGGGTATGCACGTTGACGTGGTCGATGCGGAAGGTGGGCCGGGCGGGATCGGCGTCGATGCTGCGCGTGTGGTTGCCGATCAACTCCTCCAGCAGCGGGCTGAGCGCCGGCAGGTCGAGCAGGTCACGCCACGC
The DNA here is from genome assembly GCA_964346995.1 of uncultured Spirochaetaceae bacterium. GTDB lineage: Bacteria > Spirochaetota > Spirochaetia > SZUA-6 > Bin103 > Bin103. The sequence continues at coordinate 12,310 of CAYFXT010000021.1, forward strand.
GCGCGACCAGTGCAGCGGCCCCTCGCTCGCGTCGACGGGCGCGAATTGTTCGGTGGGAACCCGCAGCGTAGAACGCAATTCCGCGATCCGGGTCTGACTGACGACATCGCGCACTACCAGGTACCCGAATGCGTCGAACAGATAGCGCTGTTCCTCGCTCATCGATTGCGATCTCACGTCGCCCAGTCTACGCGTACCATCCGCGAACGCTCAACCGGTATCGCAACTCGCAACTCGAGCGAAGACGAATCACGCGTAGTCCAGTTCGCCGGCGGCTCTGTCGAACTCCGCGCGCAGCCGGCGTACGAGCTCCGGATGCGCGCGGGACAGTTCCTGTCGCTCACCCACCTCCTGGCCGAGGTTGTACAGCAGCGGTGGATCGTGTTCGGTGACCGGCGCGGTCTCGCCGGTGACCGGGTCGCGCAGCACGTCGTTGGTGCGCACGTGGATCTTGAAGTCGCCACGGCGGTAGGAGAACGGCTCCTGGTAATGGCCGCTGGAGAAGAACAGGAAGCTGGTACGAGGACTGGCGGCTCCGGCGAACAGGACCTCCGAGATGTCGAGCGCGTCGAGCGGGTAGTCGGACGGCGGCTCGGCGCCGGTGATCGCCGCCAGCGTCGCGTACAGATCCAGGTTGACCATGAATGCATCGGTCGTGCCCGGCGCGATCCGCCCGGGCCAGGAGAAGATTGCCGGGACACGCGGTCCGCCCTCCCAGCCGGTGCCCTTCTCGCCGCGCAGCGGGCCGGCCGAGCCGCCGAACTCCTTGAACATGCACCATGGGCCGTTGTCGCTGGTGAACAGAATCAGCGTGTCCTCGCGCACCCCCTGCTCCTCCAGGCAGCGCACGATCTCGCCCATCGACCAGTCCAGCTCTTGCACCACGTCGCCGTACAGCCCTCCCCTGCTCCGGCCCGTGAACTCCGGCGAAGTGAACAGCGGCACGTGCGGCATGTTGTGGGCGAGGTAGAGGAAGAATGGTCTTTCTCCCGCCCGGCACTCGGTGATGAACCGCACCGCCTCCTCGGTGTAGCGGCGCGTAAACAGCGATTGCCGCGCCGGATGCTCGATCTGGTCGTGGTTGCGCAGCAGCGACACCGGCCAATCGCTCTCCGCCCGCGCCGTGCGGAACGTCTCGTAGATCTGGCTCTGTCCGTGCACCGTGATCGGATCGTTGCTGCCCTGAGTGCCGTAGAAGTAGTCGAAGCCCTGATCGAGCGGGTGCAGCCCCGGCTCCATGCCCAGGTGCCACTTGCCGATCAGCGCACAGGCATAACCGCTTCCGCCGAGCATCGCCGGGAGCATGGTGCGCGAACGCAGCAGCTCGCGGTTGTCGATACCGCCGCGGTACGGATGCACGCCGGTCATCAGTCCCTTGCGGCTCGGCATGCACCACGCCGCCGAAGCGTAGAAGTCGGTACAGCGCAACCCGGTCCCGGCCAGCGCGTCCAGGTGCGGGGTGGCGATCACCTCGTTCCCGTAGCAGCCCAGGTCGCCGTAACCGAGGTCGTCGCACAGCACGACGATGATGTTGGGAGTGCTCGCCCGAGTTTCGTGGTCAGCCGACGAACCGTGTGTGCCGCGTTTCATGGTCTGTCAGCGCAATGGCGCAATGGAACGCCGCGCCGACAGGTCCGAACATGGTCGACGACCGGCACTGCCTGTGCATCGACGTTCGTCGTCTTCCGTGTCGCGGAGTGACCGTTCCTGCCCATGGCTGATTTCATCGCATTGGAGCGCAGCTTGTGGCAACCCCCGCCGCACGCAGCGCCGCGCTCCATTCGGCCAGTGCGGCGGCGCGGGCGGGCGCCGTGTTCCAGTGCCGCGGTCGCGGGCTGGTCGACGGCAGGGCGATCGGCTGCACGCCCAGCGTGGCGAAATGGCGACGCCACTCGCCACTGCGGCGTCCGTTGAGCAGGATCGGAAACGGGCCGCGCTCGCCATACAACGTGGCTATCCGATTCGGCTGCGCGTCCCGGATGGCTGCGTCGCCCGATCCGGGCCGCCGTACAGAGGCGTAGAGGTCCCAGATCGCGAGCCCGTGCGCGCGCACCGCTTCGATCCGTTGTCCGTATGGCGCCTGCGCGTCCTCGACGATCCCGCAACTGACCAGCACCCGCCAGAACCAGTTGTGCGGGTTCCCGTAATACTCGCCCGACGCAAGGGACGCCACGCTTGGAAAGGATCCGACCACCAAAGCGCGGATCGGGTCGGCGGGGAGTATGGGCGGCAGTCCGCACAGCAACGGCGCCGTGCGCTCCGGTGCGTTCGCCACTCGTTCCGATCCGCTCATGCTGGCAGTTGCCACTGTCGCAGGGCCATCGGATTCGCATCATAACCGGTCGGCGCGGTGCCGTGCCGAACGAGCCGGCACGGACGCTCACTCCGGCCCACGCCGAACGTCCGCCGGTCCGGCCGTGGAACGGTATATTCCCTCCATGAACGCGACGGCGGCGCGCGATCGGTTCTGGTTCGCCATGATCGGGATCATGAGCGCCACGGCCCTCGCCGCAGTGGCGTTCGTGGTCACCGGACCGCGTCACGCATCCGGCCTCGACGTGTCCGTTCTGCCGGCAGTGAACACCACGTGGAATGGCACCGCCGCGGTGCTGCTGATGGCGGCGCTGGTCGCCATTCGCCGCCGGGCCGTGCCGGTGCATCGCGTGCTGGTTCTGTGCGCGTTCGGGGCATCGACCCTGTTCCTGGCCGGCTACCTGCTCTACCACACCTTCGGCGACGGGCCCGAACCGTACGGCGGACCGGTTCCCTGGCTCTACTACGCCGTTTTGATCAGCCACATCATCCTGGCCGCCACCATCGTGCCGCTCGCGCTGGTAACGCTGCGCCTCGGCTGGACCTTCCACCCCCGCCACCGCGCCGTCGCCCGGGTCACGCTGCCAATCTGGCTGTACGTGTCCGTGACCGGCGTGCTGATCTTCGTCTTCCTGCACTGGCTCGACGCATAGGAGTGATTCGCAGGCGCTCGCGCGAGTGGTAGGAGCCGCGGCACGAACAGGCTCTGGTCGGCGCGGTCTCGACCGGCAGCACCACCTCCATCGGGATGATGGAACAGCGATTTCCTTGCGTGCCTCGCCCGCGCCGTGGCACGATCAGCGCCTGATGGACGGAGCCAGGAGTATCGGCGCGAAACCGGCGCGGCCCACGCATCGGTGGTGGTGAGATGGCACAGTACATCACCCGCCGCCTGCTCAACATGATGATCACGCTCGCGTTCATCTCGATCATTTCGTTCGCCATCATCCAGCTTCCTCCCGGGGACTACCTGACCAGCTATATCGCCCAGCTTCGCGCTGCCGGGGAGGAGGTCAACGAGGAGCTGATCGCGAGCCTGCGGCTGCAGTACGGGCTCGGCAAGACGCCGGTGCAGCAGTACTTCAAGTGGGTGTGGAACTTCGTACAGGGCAACATGGGCCAGTCGTTCATCTACGACCGCCCGGTGAACGATCTGATCTGGGAACGATTGGGGCTGACCTTCGTGATCGCCACCGTTTCGCTGGTGTTCACCTGGCTGCTGGCACTGCCGATCGGCATCTACTCCGCGGTGCGGCAGTATTCATTGGGCGACTACCTGTTCACGTTCCTGAGCTTCATCGGCTTGGCGGTCCCCAACTTCATGCTCGCCCTGGCGTTGATGTTCGCCGGCTTCAAGTGGCTGGGGCTGGACGTGGGTGGACTGTTCTCGGTCGAATACGAGAGCGCACCCTGGTCGATCGCCAAGTTTCTGGACCTGCTGGAGCACCTGTGGGTGCCGACGGTCGTGCTCGGCACCGCCGGCACCGCGGCGCTGGTGCGCATCATGCGCGCCAACCTGCTGGACGAGCTGCGCAAGCTGTACGTAATCACCGCCCGCGCCAAGGGCGTCGCCGAGGGCCGCCTGATCATCAAGTACCCGGTGCGCATCGCCCTCAACCCGTTCATTTCCTCGGTGGGCTGGATTCTGCCCACCCTCATCTCCGGGGCCACGATTACGGCCATCGTGCTCAACCTGCCGACCACCGGACCGATGCTGGTCGATGCGCTGCTGCAGCAGGACATGTTTCTGGCCGGCAGCTTCATCATGATGCTGTCCACCCTCACCGTACTCGGCATGCTGATTTCGGACGTCATGCTGGTGCTCGCCGATCCCCGCATCCGGATCGGTACGGCGAATGAGTAAGGTGTCCGAACGCACACGGGCGGCGGAGCGCGAGGACACCCGCGACCTGGCGTACGCCTCGCAGTGGCGGCTGGTGTTGATCCGCCTGCGTCGCCATCGTCTGGCCGTCGTCTCGGGTACCGTGCTGGCCGCGCTGTACCTCATGGCCGCGTTCGCGCCATTCCTGAGCCCGCACGACCCCACCGAGAAGAGCCTCGAATACCGCGAGGCGCCACCGCAGCGCCTGCATTTCTTCAGCGACCAGGGGCTGAGCCTGCGCCCGTTCGTGTATCCGTTCACCGCCACGACCAACCGCGTGAGCTTCAAGCGCGACTACCACGAAAACCGAGAGCAGCCCTATCCCCTGCGCTTCTTCGTGCGCGGCTACCGGTACCAGCTCCTGTTCGTGTTCGAGTCGGACATTCACCTGTTCGGCACCGGCGTGCCTGAGGTGCCGGTACATCTGATCGGCACCGACCACCTGGGGCGGGACATGCTGGCGCGCGTAATGTACGGTGCGCAGATTTCGCTGTCGGTCGGTCTGGTCGGCGTGGCGATCAGTTGCATCCTGGGCATTCTGAGCGGCGGGCGGGCCGGCTACTTCGGTGGTCTGGTGGACGAGGCGGTGCAGCGCGTGGTGGAGGTGCTGCTGTCGATTCCGCAGTTGCCCCTGTGGATGGGGCTGTCGGCGGCCCTGCCTCTGTCGTGGCCGGTGGTCAAGGTGTACTTCGCCATCACCGTGATCCTGTCGCTGGTCGGCTGGACCCGGCTGGCGCGCGAGGTGCGCGGCAAGTTCCTGTCCCTGCGCCAGGAGGACTTCGTGGTGGCGGCGCAGGTGGCCGGGATGCGCGACCTGCCGATCATCTTCCGCCACATGATGCCCTCCTTCCTGAGTCACATCGTGGCGTCGCTGACGCTCAGCATCCCGCTGATGATCATCGGCGAAACCTCACTGTCGTTTCTGGGCCTGGGCATGCAGGCGCCGGCGATCAGTTGGGGCGTGCTGCTGCAGAGCGCGCAAAAGGTGCAGACCCTGGAACTGGCGCCCTGGCTGATGATTCCGGCGCTGTACGTGATCGTGACCGTACTGGCGTTCAACTTCCTCGGCGACGGCCTGCGCGACGCCGCCGACCCCTACGGCCAGACCTGATCAGGGCAACGGGCGGCCCTCCTCGCCCGCGGGCTACCCGCCACTCGCACCTGCGCTGCCGTTCATGTCGGCGTGACCGGCACTGCGAAACCCGCTCGCCGTAGCCGCTACCCGCCGGGCAGGTCGGGCGCCATCGGTGCGTCGATCAGCGAAAGGGATTGTCTCGCGAGGGTGCGCCCTCGGACAACGAGCAGTTCGGAGCGTGACGCCGGCTACGGAGCGGTGCGGCATCGACACACTCCAAGGGTGGCTGGTCGCAAGTGCGCCGCCGGTCGCGCACGAAGTGAGCTGCATCCCCACCCCGTTGACGGCGCTCCTGCCCTATCCTGCCCGCTCCGGAGCCGATTCGGTCACCGCCGCGTCGCGGCCGGTATCAGCGGGTCGAGGCCTCTCCGACGCTCGCGTTCGCCGCGGCCTCGATGTCAGTGTGGGTGAAGTCGTCGCCCTTGAACAGAAGCGGCGAGCCCAAGTGCCTGGCCAGGGCGTAGGAAAAGCAGTCGCCGTAGTTCAGCGCTGCCGCATGACCCGTTCCCTTGCCGTACCGTCGGTAAGCATCGAAGGCGATGTCGGCGATGCGCGGCGAGATCTCCATGGCGACCATGCCGCTCTTGAGGAGAAAGGCATCCAGCTCCAATACGGCGCTGTCGCCGGATCGAGTAAACAGCACAATGCGGGTCTCGAGCAGGTTCGCAACGCTGACATGTGTGGCAGCGGCCGCTTCGATCAGTCGATTGAACCGGCGACGTTCAGGCTCATCGCTCATGATCGCTACCAGCGCCGACGTGTCGACCACCATCACGCCGGCAGGCCACACGCATCGTAGCCAATGATCTGGTCGGCACTCCGCCGGTCGCGGCGCGGGAGATTGGCGCAATGCTGCGCAATGTGGTCCAATTCGTCCGCCAGGCGGCTTCCACTCCGAGCTTTTTCCACCTGCGCCAGCCGCTCCTGGATGGCCTGCTTTACGGCCTTGGTGAGAGACTCGCCGGTCAGGCTCGCAAGCCGCTTCGCCAGAGCGTGCGTGTCAGCGTCCTCGATGTTCAATGGCATAGGTGCAGTTGCAGTTGCGGCTGCTTCAACGTACTCCTTTACGAGCAACAGATGCTCCATGGACCCCTCCAGCAAGAGCGTCATGGGCTCCTGTCCGCCAAGGAGGTCATGGGGTTCTCGAAGCCAGTCATTTTCCACGTCATCGTTTCGAAACAACGCGGAAAGGGTCTTGCGGATGCGAAACAGATGAGCAATCCGATCCTTGGTATCACGGCCACGTAGAGGAACGAGTCCGCTAAACAGCTCGCTTGCGTAGAGTCGATCCGCTGGCTCCAGGCCAAGCAGCGTAGTTCCATCTGTCTGCGTAAGACGCCACGTTTCCAGGAGTTCCACAAGAAACCGTATCGGGCCTGTCAACCTGGATTGGCGAGCACGACCGGCGACCGGAGATTTCGCCGGCAATAGAGTATCAAAATGGCCGGTAGCTCTCGGTCCTATGGTCTTGCCAAAGTAAGGTGGACCCGTTATAGTAGTGTAGGTACTTGTTAGCTTCCCAAGGAGGATACCTATTCTCTTTCTCGGTGTGATTTGAAACATCACACGGCCGTAGTCAAGATCGTATGGATCATCGCTATAGGCATCCCCATGGAAAGTACTCAAGGGATCGTGTTCATAGTCGATCCAGTTCTCTCCCTTCGTAAGGCTGTCACTTTCTTTGTCAAGGATGGCTTCCCTCAGTTTCGTCCACTTTCCTTCGGTCGTCTTTGTCACTCTTCTTTTCCAGTAATGATTTGGTCGCCCAAACGATCACGAATGGCCTGCAATGTCTTCTCTACTCGCTCGACTT
>CAYFXT010000022.1:0-19317 GCA_964346995.1 uncultured Spirochaetaceae bacterium
CAGCAGGCGCAGGAGTTCCGGACGCGCCTGCAGCCAGCCGACGCGCAGGCCGGGCGCGACCACCTTGGAGAAAGTGCCGACGGTGATCACGAAGTGCCCCTGGGCCAGCGCCCCGAGCGTGGGGATCAACTGATCGCCAAAGTACAGTTCGTTGTAGGCGGTGTCCTCCAGCAGCAGGACGCCGTGGCGGGCGGCCACCTCCAGCAGCTCGCGGCGGCGGGCGATCGGCATCGTGATCCCGGTGGGATTGTGGAATGTGGGCGACACGTAGACCAGCTTGGCCGGGGTACCCGCGGCGGCGACCCGCCGCAGGGTGTCGTCGAGCTGGTCGACGCACACACCCTGCGCATCCATTGGCACCCCCACCAGCCGCGCGCCGTGACCGCGGATGGTGCGCAGGGAACCGGAGAAGGCCGGCACCTCGGTGACCACCACGTCGCCGGGATCGAGCAGCGCCGAGCACGCAAGGTCGATGGCGCCGGCGGCGCCGTTGGCGAGCACGAAGTGGTCGGCGCCGATCGCCGGGTCCTGGTCACGGGCGAAGAACCGAGCCACCTCCGCGCGCAACGGCTCGAAACCGTGCGGGCCTCCGTAGGAGAGCGCCGCGGCTCCGCGCTGCGCGCCACGATCGAACGGCAGTGTGCCGTATGGGTCGCCGGGACCGCCAGCCGGCGCGGACCCGCTCGCCGACGCCCGGTCGCCGGTGATCTCCGCGGTTCCCGCATCCTCGGGGGCGAGCCCGAGCGCGCGGGCCATCGCCGCCAGAAGCCCGCGCCGCGGCAGGGTGGCGTCATCCGGGATGCCACCGGCGAGAGAGATCGGCGACACGCCGGGGTCGGGCTGCCGGGCCGAGAGCCCCCAGTCGGTAACCGACCCCGTATTGAGCTTCCGTACTCGCTGCGACATCAGCGCGTTCAAGTCGCGCGCTGCCCACCGTTCCGTCACTGCCGCTCCTGCACCGTTCACCACGCCGATGGTACCAGGGTTCGCGCCTCCCGTCATGCTCCGCGGCGCAACCCCGGCACGTCGGACGGCTTGCGTCGGTTCGACAGCCGGTTGCCCCGTAGCGCCGACCCGCGGTGTACTGCACGTCATGATCCACGCTCTCACTCCCCTGCTGCGCGGCCCGGTGGTCAAGGCCGGCGTGATCGGAACCGGGCACTACGCCACCGCCATCGTGTGTCAGTCGGGCGGGATCGCACAACTCGATGTCGCCGTGGTTGCCGACGTCGACGTCGCCCAGGGGCACCGCGCCTATCGTCTCGCCGGGGTCGACGCGGACCGGATCGTGGCGTGCGCCAGCCGTAGTGCCGCGCTGTCGGCCATGGAGCGCGGCGACCGGGTGGTGCTCGCCGACGCGGAATTGATGATGGATCTGCCGATTGCACTGGTCGTCGAGGCCACCGGGCAGGCGGAGGCCGGGGCGCAGCACGCGGCCGCGGCGATTGCCCACGGCAAGCACGTCATCATGGTAAACAAGGAGGCGGACGTCTGCGTCGGCCCGATCCTGAAGCACCGCGCCGACCGCGCCGGGGTGGTGTACAGCGCCGTGGACGGCGATCAGCACGGGCTGCTGATCGGTCTGGTCGACTGGGCGCGCACCATAGGGCTGCGCGTAATCGCCGGCGGCAAGGCGTGCGACCGCGAGTACGTGCTCGATCCCGTGCGGCAGACCGTCACCCGTTCCGGCGGCAGGTTGCGCGCCGATCTCGACCGCGACGGCGCAGCCGCGTTCGCGCCGATCAAGTCGGGGCAGGCTGCCACGACGATTCGCGCTCGACGACGCACGCTGGCGCAGCTTCCCGGCATCGGTGGCTGGGACGTCGCCGAAATGGCGATCGCCTCCAATGCCACCGGACTACTCCCCGACGTACCGGCACTGCATGCGCCGATTGCCCGCATCGGCGAGATTCCCCAGGTGCTCTGCCCCCGCGGGGAGGGCGGCATCCTGACCCGCAGCGGCGCCATCGAAGCGGTGATCTGTCTGCGCCAGCAGCACGAGGCGGGCATGGGCGGCGGCGTGTTCGTGGTCGTCGACAGCACCAGCGACTACGCTCGCCACATCATGGTGACCAAGGGGCTGATCAGCAACGCGGATGGCTCGGCGGCGCTCATCTACCGACCCCATCACCTGTGCGGCGTGGAAACGCCGCTCACCATGCTGTGCGCCGCACTGCTCGGCGTGCCCACCGGCGCGAGCGAACTGCTGCCGCGGGTGGACGTGGTGGCGCACGCCGCCGTCGATCTGGCGAAGGGAGAGCGCCTGCCCGGCGACCACAGCCCACGTCTGCAGTCGCTGATGGTACCGGCCGCACCACTGGACGATGCCACTCCGCTGCCGTTTCACCTCGCCAGCGGCAATCCGCTGGCGTGCGATGTGGCAGCCGGAACCCCGATCACTGCCGCCATGGTGGTACCCCCGGCGAACTCGACGCTGTGGGCCCTGCGCAGGGAGCAGGATGCCCTGTTCCTCCAACCTGCCGGTTGACGTACCCGCGGGCGGCTCCCGTCGAGCGTCATGCGGATCGACCGGCCGGCTCGGCGTGATGCGCAGTCCGCCGTGCCCTGCCCGGACTCAGGTGATCGCTCATTGCGGGTGCTTTCGCAGGCGCGCCACCAGACCGGCGAGCGCACCGGCACCCGAGGCCGGGTAGCGCTCCTGGGTGCGGCGGCGCAGGTCCTTGACCATCACCACTCCCGCGGCGGCCTCGTCGGGGCCGATGATCAGCGCGTAGCGTGCCCCCACCCGGTCGGCGTGTTTCAACTGGCGGTCGAGGCGCTGGCCGGAATCGAGGCACAATTCGACCGTTACGCCGTGGCGGCGCAGCGCCTCGGCGATACGCGCCGAGGTCGCCTGCAACGCGGCGTCGAACACGGTCACCACCGCTGCCGGACCGCTCTCCACCGGCACCGGAACGCGATCCACCGCACGAAGCAGCTCGAGCAGCGCCAGATCCCCGACCGCCATGCCGACGCCGCGGATGCGCTGCTTGCCGCCCACCTGCCGGGTCAGGTCGTCGTAGCGGCCGCCACCGAAGATGGCGCGCCGCAGATCGCCGGTCGCCCACGCCTCGAACACCGTGCCGGTGTAATAGTCGAAGCCCCGCGCTATGGCGCGGTCGAGGCGCACGTAGCCGTCGTGGCCGGCGATGGCGAGCTGCTCCACGACGGTTGCCAGCCGCGGCGACGGATCGGTCATCGGAGCGCCGACGAACGCCACCAGTTCGCCGGCCTGGCCCTCGCCGAGCCCCAGCTCCATCAGTTGTCCGCGGGCGCGTTCTGCGCCCACCTTGTCCAGCCGGTCGATCACCGCCAGCACGGCGCGCACCTGGGAAGCGGCCACGCCCAGCGTCCCGGTGAGCGCCGCCTCCAGGGCGGCGCGGTCGTTGATCCGGATCTGTACCTCCCCGGGACCGAGTTCGAGTGCCTGGAACAGCGCGCAGGCGACCTGGATCACCTCGGCGTCGGCGACCGCGCTCTCGCTGCCGAGCAGGTCGACGTTCCACTGAAAGAAGGAGCGACCGCGGCCGCGCTGCGGGCGCTCGTAGCGGAAGAACTGCCCGAACGACTGCCAGCGCGCCGGCAGCGCGATCTCCCGCTCCCGGGCAGCGATCATGCGCGCCAGGGTGGGCGTCAGCTCGGGGCGCAACAGCAGCGCCTTGCCGTCGCGGTCCTGAATGCGGAAGGTCTGCCGGGTGACGATCTCTTCGCTGCTCTTGCCCAGGTAGAGGTCGAGGTATTCGATCGCCGGACCCTCGTATTCCCGGTATCCGTAGCCCCGCCCGGCGGCCAGCATGATCTCACGCAGGGCGATCTGCCGGGCCCAGGCATCCGGATAGAAGTCTTGCGTCCCCTTGACGCGCGCTACAGGAGGCATCGGGGACAATATAGCAGCAGTGAGCGCACACGCGGTCAGTCGCTCTGGAGGGACTGACGTCGCCGAGCTCCGGGAACGAGGCAGCCGCGCATTCGTGTATAATTGCGACACCGAAGGAGGCTGCATGGCATTCATCGTTTGCGTTACCACCGAGTACGACCGCGAGGTGATTGCGCCCGCACTGGCGCAGTTGCCGCCCGACGTGCGGGTTACGTACGGGCCGGAGGTGGGGCGCGATCTGACCCGTGAAGAGGTTCTGAGCGCGGCCGCGGATGCCGGGGCGGTGATCGCGAGCAGCGAAGCCTACGACGCCGAGCTGTTCGCGGCGCTGCCCGGGTTGCGCATGGTGACCCGCGACGGCGTCGGCTACAACTCGGTGGACCTGGAGGCCGCCACCGAGCACGAGGTGCTGGTGACCAATGCGCCGGTGATGCACGTCGCCACTGCCAACTTCGCCATGGGGCTGATTACCGCCCTGGTGCGGCGCATCGTGGTCGCCGACCGCGCGGTGCGCAACGGTGGCTGGACCCGCCGCGACCTGTTCCTCGCGCCGGGCATGGACGCCATGACCCTCGGCATCGTCGGCTACGGCAGCCTCGGCCGCCGCGTGGCGCAGCGGGCGCTCGCGCACGGCATGAAGGTGCTGGCGTTCAGCCGCGGCTTGACCGCCGCCCAGGCACAGCGCGACGGGGTTACGCTGGCGCCGGTCGACCAGATCCTGGCCGAGTGCGACGTGGTGAGCCTGCACGTGCCGCTGACCGACCGTACCCGTGGCCTGATTGGAGCCCAGGAGTTGGCGCGCATGCGGCCGGGAAGCTATCTGGTCAACACCAGTCGCGGCGCGGTGGTCGATGAGACAGCACTGGTGGACGCGTTGCGCTCGGGCCATCTCGCCGGCGCCGCACTGGACGTGTTCGAGGAGGAGCCGGTAAGTGACGACAGCCCGCTGCTGACCATGGACAACACCATCGTCAGCCCGCACATCGGCAGCGACACCACCATCGCCACCCACGGCGCCGTGCAGGTGTGCGTGGCAAACATCACCGCCTATCTGCAGGGAGCCCGGCCGCCCAACCTGGTCAACCCGCAGGTTCTTGACCGCATCGAGCTTCCCGGCTGAGCCGGACGGTCACTCCGTGAAGAGTCCGTGAAGAGACGCCGCAGCGCCCGCGGAACAGCGCATACAGCCGCCGTCGGGATCGCCGCCCGCCCGTCCGCTGCGGCGCGCAAGTGCAGCGAAACGCCATTCGTGTTACCTTCGGCGCCGTCATGGACAGCGATACCCGCGCCACCCCCAAGGGGGTAACCAAACGGTGCACCGACGTTCCCTGCCAGCCGGTCGTGGCCGGCACCGCTACGGCCAGCCACGTGCTGATCGGACCTGGGGACGGCGCTCCCAACTTCGCGCTGCGGCGCTTCGTCATGGGAGAGGGTGGCGGCATGCCGCGCCACACCAACGCCGTCGAGCATGAACAGTTCGTGCTGACCGGTGCGGCCAAGGTCACCATAGGCGACGACCTGCACACGGTAGCCGCCGGCACGGCGCTGTACATCCCCGCCGAAGTCCCGCACTCCTACGAGGTCACCGAGGCGCCGTTCGAGTTCCTCTGCATCGTCCCCAACCGTGAGGATTGCATCACCCTGACGCCCGACTCGTGACCGGCCGCGAGATTCCCTATCTCCCGGCTCTGGAGTTGCGCGCCCGCTACCGGCGTCGCGAGCTGTCGCCGGTCGAGGTGGTCGCGACGATACTGGAGCGCGTCGACGCGCTGCAGCCGCGTTTGAATGCCTTCGTCACCGTCACCCGCGACCGCGCCATCGAACAGGCGCGAGCAGCCGAACGCGCCTACCGCGACGGCAGCGCCGGACCGCTGGCCGGCATTCCGCTGTCGATCAAGGATCTCACCCCTACCAGGGGCATCCGAACCACCATGGGCTCTCTGCTGCACCGCGACTGGGTGCCGGATTTCGACGCCCCCGTGGTAGAACGACTGTTCGCCGCCGGCGCCGTGCTGCTCGGCAAGACCAACACCCCCGAGTTCGGCTGGAAGGGCGAAACCAGCAACCGGGTGAGCGGCACCACCCACAACCCGTGGCGCCGCGGACGCACGCCCGGCGGTTCCTCCGGCGGAGCGGCGGCGGCTGTTGCGGCCGGGCTCGGTCCGGCGCAGGGCAGCGACGGCGCCGGCTCGATCCGCATACCCTCCTGCTTCAGCGGCATCTTCGGCTTCAAGCCGTCGTTCGGACTGGTGCCGCAGTATCCGGTCAGCGCCGTGGAGTTGCTGTCGCACATCGGGCCGATGAGTCGCACCGTGCGCGACGCCGCGTTGATGCTCAGTGTCATGGCCGGCGCCGATTCGCGCGACCCGCACTCCTGGTCGCAGCCGCATGACTATCTGGAGCCGCTGCAAGGCGCGCCGGAGCGTCCCACGCAACCGCTGCGCGTCGCCTGGTCACCCAAGCCGGGAACGGCGGTGGTCGATCCGGAGGTGGCGCGCCTCACCGCCGCCGCCGCGCGGCGCTTCGGTGAGCTCGGCTACCAGGTCGAGGAAGCGAGTCCGGACATGACCGACCCGTGGGAGCTGATCAACGTGATGTGGTGCGTCGGCGAGGCCGGCGTGCACGGCGACCGCTACCCTGCAGTGCGTGACCGCCTCGACCCCGGCCTGGCCGCGATCATCGACACGGCGCACACCTACCGTGCGCTGGACGTGGCGGCCGCGTTGCGCGCGCGGCTCGACTACTACCATCGCATGCGTGCCTTCATGGAGGGCTACGAATTGCTGTTGACCCCGACCATGCCGTTGCCGGCCTTTCCGGCCGGGTTGGACAAACCGGCCCGGATCGGCGCGACTGCGCTGGACGGCGGGCTCAGTTGGACACCCTTTACCTACCCGTTCAACCTGACCGGTCAACCCGCCGCCACCGTGCCATGCGGGTTCACCGGTGACGGGCTGCCGGTGGGCTTGCAGATCGTTGGCCGTCGCCACGCCGATGGCACGGTGCTGGCCGCCGCGGCCGCGTTCGAGGCGGCCAACCCCTGGGCCCACCACCACCCACCGCTGGAGTAGCATTCGGCGGCGCCGGGTCCACGTAGCTCCGGTCAGCGCGGAGGTTGCGCTCCCGGCCACGGCTCGCCGTCGACCAGCACATCTTCCGTCGCCTCCTGCACCTTGAACGGCACGAAGCCGCGCGCCCGGTAGTTGGCGAGCGCGTGCGGGTGGTCTTCGGTGCAGGTGTGCAGCCACACCCGCCCGCCGCCGATCTCGCGCCCGCGCGTAACGGCGTCGCACAGCAGGTAGCCGCCAAGGGCACGCCCGACGAATATCGGCAGCAGACCGAACTGCACGATCTCCACCCCCTCGCCGCTATTCGCCGGGCCGGGACGCAGCTCGAAATAGCCGGCCGGCACTCCATCCGAATACGCGACCCACGTCTCCAGCGCCGCGCCCGACAGATACGCCTGCCACTCGGCATAGCTCCAGGGCAGACGCCGGCTCCAATTCCAGCGCCACCCCACCGAGGTATACAGGAAGCGGCTGAACTCCGGGCTCGCCGCCACCGCCCGGCGCAATTCGTATTCCGGGCGCGCACGTGCCGGCGCCCGCAACGGCGCCTGGGCCGTCAACTCCAGATAGGTGGTCCGCACCACCCTTTCCTCCACCGTCACCGCGGCCATGCCGACGGCGCGAACGGGCAGCACGTTGCTCGGTCGCGCGTTGCGGTCTCTCTCACGCGGGCAGCCTAAATGACTCCCGCCACCGCGCGCAACATGCACCGCGCGCATCGTTGACGACGCTCAGCAGGCATGGAGACCGGCGCAGCCCAGGGCGATCCCATGCCAACGGCCAGAGGAGAGCGCCCCCGACGCTGACCCGGGTGCCAGAGCCGTCGCCGCACAGCGGGCCCCGAATCGCTCGAACGATTGCGCAGCCCGCCGGGTCTTGTCTTCCCCCTGCGACTCGTGGAGGATTTCAGGGAGACCCACCGGTAAGGAGCCAGACTGCCGTGACCATCAAGAGCAACCCCGGCCACATCGACACCGAGCGGATCGTGCTGTTCCCCTTCGACGACCATGGCCTGCCGTTCCGGCACGGGGTGCGGCTCCATCTGGTGGGTTACAGGACGCCGGTGGACCGCACGCGTATCGTGGTGCCGCTCGGGCCGCCCGGCGCGCCGGACAGCAGGCGCGTCATCTACTACGGCACCGTCCTGCGCGTGGGCGACGAGCTGTGGATGTGGTACCTCGGGCAGGGGGACGACGACCATTGGCACCAGCGTGTGTGCCTGGCCACGAGCCGCGACGGGTACACCTGGAAAAAACCGCATCTCGGGCTGGTGGAGTACCACGGCTCCCGGCAGAACAACCTGGTGGACATGCTCGGCGGCGAGCACTCGATCGTCGCCTGCGTCGTGTACCACGACGCCGACGATCCCGACCCGGAGCGGCGCTTCAAGGCGGTGATCGAGTCCAAGGATCGCCCCCGACTGTTCGGCGTGCTGTTCTCGCGCGACGGCCTGCGCTGGTGCGAGTTCGACGTCGGGCCCGACACGCCGCAGTGCGAGCCTTCCGGCGGCACGAAGTTCAACGGCCGCTACTACCTGAGCGCCCACGGCGGCAGCCACTTCGGAGCACCGCGCCAACTGGTGACCTACGTCTCCTACGACTTCGAGCGCTGGATCGAGGCGTCGTGCATGGGTCTGCAGCGCGACGAAGTTCCGCCGCGCCCGTACCGGGAGACGTTCGCCGGCGGTGAGCAGGTGCACCTGGGCGCGGCGCTGTGGAACCGCGGCAACGTGATCGTCGGGCTGTACGGTCAGTGGCACGGCCCCACCAACAACGACCGCCGCCACGTGGAGATGGACCTGGGGCTGGTGGTGAGCAACGACGGGCTGCACTACACCGAGCCGATTCCCGACTTCCCGATGGTCGCGGCCGCCGAGGACGGCATGAACCATCTGCCGCACCCGTGGCACTTCAAGCACGCCGCCCTGGCCCAGGGCCAGGGATTCGAGAACATCGGCGACGAGACCCTGTTCTGGTATGCGCCATGGCCGGAGCAACTGAGTGACGGCGTGCGCGTCGCCACCTGGCAGCGTGACCGCCTGGGCTACCTGCAGCCGTTCGATGTGCGCAACGTGCAGGTCCCGAACGGCTGCCACGTGATCTCCGCTCCCATCGACCTGGGGCGACAGCCGGCCCAGGTATTCCTGAACGTCGACGGTCTGTCCGAATACGCGCAGGTTACCGTCGAGGTCCTGGACGAGCAGTTCCGGCCGGTCGATGGATACTCGCACCGCGCATGCCTGCCGCTCGAGTCGGGGCTCAAGCAGCCGGTCGTCTGGAATAACCGCCGATTCGTGGACGGCACGGACGGCCCGATCCGCATTCGGCTGAACTTTACCGGCATTCGCCCGGAGGACCCGCACCTGTACGCAATCTACATGGACCCCGCCGCGTAGCCGTGTACCGCGCCTCGGACGCACCCCATCCATCCGGAATCAGCTCCGCACAAGCCCGACCCGGCGTTTTGCCGGCCATCCAGACTCGTGGCTTCGCCGACCACCATCCCGCGGCTCGCGTGGCGCCGTGCCGGCGTAAATGCTACCCTACCCTGTCGGTGTATGCTGCGATTATCAGAGGTGACGAGGTGATCACGGCATGAGCGGCGATACCATCGCGGTGCTGGGCGTCGGGGTGACGCTGTTGGCCGCGATCCTGACGTTCGGCTTCGCGTTGCTGGGCGCGCACCGCGCCACGCAGACGACGCTGAACGGCCGCATGGACCGCATGGATGGGCGCATGGACCGCATGGAAGCGACCTTGAACGATCTGCGGCGGGACGTGACGGACATCGACCGCCGCCTGTCGCGCATCGAAGGGGCCGTGTTGGGGCCGTGGCGCCCGCAGCAACCCCCGGAACGGGAGCCGCCCACAGAGCCGCCACCGGCGCGGGAAGCGTCGCGCCAGGGGCGGCCCGTGCCGGCGTCCGGTGCCGCCAGCCCCCAGCCCTAGACACCGGCGCTTCAGGCAGGGCCAGCCGCGAACGACACCGCCGCCGAATCGGTCACCGCATCACCGGTAGCCTGCTCAGGGCCTGCACGAACGGATCACGTTGCCTGGCAGGTTGCGCACCGGAAGCCGATCAACCTTCCCGCGCGTCCGTTGAATCGCGGCAAAGGGATGGCAGGTCCGTTGCGGCCTGACGTGGGGGCCGGAGCCCGTCGGTGCGGCAAACCCGGTCCCCGGATCGCTTGAACGGCGAATGACAGCCCACGATGCGCAGCGTGGGAAATCAGTCCTGCCTGCTGATCGGCTGATCGCCGGGTTGTTGTGCGGGGCGAAGTCG
This sequence comes from uncultured Spirochaetaceae bacterium, assembly GCA_964346995.1. Classification (GTDB taxonomy): domain Bacteria; phylum Spirochaetota; class Spirochaetia; order SZUA-6; family Bin103; genus Bin103. Next base: position 10,228 of record CAYFXT010000022.1, read on the forward strand.
GGTGGTAGGATAGCCGCCGTCGTCCGGCTCGCCGTAACGTAGCGGCAGTAGCCGGACATGTCCATCGAAGGAGGACCCATAGTGAGACGAACCAGGACCGGGATGACCAGTCTCTTGTCGGCGGCAGTCGTGCTGCTCATGGCGCCGGCGCCGTTGGTGCTGGCGGGTGGGGAGGAGGAGGCGGCGGGCGCCGGCGCGGGCGCCATCCCCGCCGGGTACTTCGGCACCTACGACCCGGCCATCGACATGGAGTGGATCAAGAGCACGTGGCAGAGCGCGCGCGAGGCGGTCAACAACAAGCTGGGCCCGGCCACCGGGGAGACCTTCGAGGACAACCGCTGGACGCGGGCGATGCGCGACGAGCTGGGCATCAACGTCATCTACAAGTGGGTGGCGGACGGCTCGCAGGCGCAGGAGAAACTGAAACTGGCCATGGCCTCGGGCGACCTGCCTGACGTGATCACCCTGGAGGGCGACCAGCGCCTGGTAGATTTCCAGCAGCTCGCCGAGGCGGATCTGCTGGCCGACATGACCGACCTGTGGGAGCAGTACGCCTCGCCGCTCACCAGGGAGGTGGTAGGCGCCGACGGTCAGGTGATCTTCAACGCCGTGAGCTACGGCGGGCGCATGATGGGTATTCCCGGCCCCTCGGCGGGGCTGGATTCCTACAGCTACTTCTGGGTGCGCCAGGATTGGCTGGACAACCTGGATCTGGCGCCGCCGCGCACCACCGAGGACCTCCTGGAGATGGCGCGCGCCTTCACCCACGACGACCCGGACGGCAACGGTCAGGACGACACTTTCGCCATGATGCTGGACAAGGGCCTGTGGTACCGGTCGGAGGGCTTCTTCTGGTCGTTCGGCGCCTATCCCGACGCTTGGCTGGAGGCCCCTGGCGGTGGCCTGAGGTACGGCGCGGTGCAGCCGGAGGTGAAGAATGCGCTGGCCGCACTGCGCCACATGCACGCTGACGGCCAGCTCGATCCGGAGTGGGCAGTGAAGGATGGCGCCAAAGCCAACGAGGCGTTCGCGCGCAACGCCGTCGGCATCTCCTACGGCGGCCACTGGATCTCCTACGACTTCCTGCCCGGCTGGGAGAACGACAACAGCATCGACTGGAGCGTGTACCCGCAGCCGGGAGTGGACGGCACGCCGCCGAGGGGCGAGCTGGAGCTGGGCATGCAGCGCATCTACGCGGTGCGCAACGGCTATGAGCACCCGGAGGCGGTGCTGAAGGCGTACAACCTGTACTGGGAGAAGCTGTACGGCGAAACCGGCGACTACGAGTACTGGGGCAACGACGAGCACATGGACGGCATCTGGTGGATCGGGCCGTTCGCCGCTTTCCACCCGTGGGTCAACATCCCACCCTACTACGACATCCAGGCGGTGTACGCCGGCACCAAGGACCCGGCCGAGCTCACCGGCGTGTCGCTGGACTACTACAACACCACCGAGAACAACCCCCATCCCGGCCAGCAGTGGGCGTGGCAGGAGATGTTCACCGATCCGGCGACCTCGCCGTTCGGACACATCACCCGCCGCGTCGACGAGGACAGCCTGTTCGTGGACAACTTCGTCGGTGCGCCGACCCCGACGATGGTCGACCGCTGGGGCACCCTGGAGGAGCTGAAGGCCACCACCTTCACCCGCATCATCGTCGGCGACCTGGACCTGGAGAGCGGGTTCGCGAAGTTCGTCGAGGACTGGAAGAAGCTGGGCGGCGACCAGATCACCGAAGAGGTGAGCGACTGGTACCGCGCCAACCAGTAACGAAGAGCGGACCGTCGCCGCTGCACCGGTAGCCAAGCTGACCGGTGCGGCGGCACGCCGCAGACGCTGCGCCGCCGCCCGGCGCTCCCTTCGGCCCCGTTTCCATGGCCTCCGGACGCACCAACACGCTCCCCTATCACCTCATGCTGCTGCCGGGCGTGCTGCTGGTGCTGGTGTTCTCCTACGTGCCGATCTACGGCGTCGTCATCGCCTTTCAGCGCTTCATCCCCGCGCGCGGCATGTTCGGTGATCAGACCTGGGTGGGGTTGGGCAACTTCGAATACCTGCTCGCCCTGCCGACCGTGTGGCAGGTGTTCGCCAACACGCTGATCATCGCCATCCTCAAGATCGCCGGCGGCACCGTGCTGCCAATCGTGGTGTCGCTGCTCCTCAACGAGGTGCACAGCCGGCTGTTCCGGCGCAGCGTGCAGACCATCATCTACTTCCCCTACTTCATCTCCTGGATCGTGTTCGGCGGCATCATGGTGGACCTGCTGTCGCCCAACGGTGGCATAGTGAACCAGGTAATCGGCGCGTTGGGCTTCGAACCGGCCTATTTCCTGGGGGATGTCGAGCTGTTCCGCGGTACCCTGGTGGTCACCGAGGTGTGGAAGACCTTTGGTTTCGTCACGGTGATCTATCTGGCCGCCATCACCTCGATCGACCCGACCCTGTACGAGGTGGCGTCGATCGATGGCGCGGGGCGCTGGCAGAAGGCGTGGCACATCACCCTGCCGGGCATGGGCATGGTGATCGTCCTGCTGATGGTGCTCAACCTGGGCAACATCCTCAACGCCGGCTTCGAGCAGGTGTTCGTGCTCTACAGCCCGCTGGTGTACGAGACCGGCGACATCATCGATACGCTGGTATACCGGCTCGGCCTGCTGCAGGCGCAGTTCGGGGTGGCCACCGCGGTGGGGCTGCTCAAGGGCGTGATTTCGTTCGCCCTGATCTCCGCCTCCTACTACATCGCCTACCGGTTCTTCTCCTACCGGCTGTTCTGATGGCTGTCGTCGCGCGTTCCCTGCCCTTGCGGCTGCACCGCCGGCGGCTGTCGGCGTTCGCCGTGGTCAACGGCATCGTGCTGGCGCTGCTGGCCGCCGTCTGCCTGTTTCCGATGGTGCACATGGTGGCGGTGTCGTTCAGCACCCGCGCCAAGGTGCTGGCCGGCGAGGTGGTGTTCTGGCCGCGCGGCTTCAACACCGCCTCCTACGCCTGGGTGCTGCTGCAGAGCGGGTTCTGGACATCCCTGTGGGTGTCGGCGCAGCGCATGGTGGTGGGGATCGCCATCAACGTGGTGCTGCTGCTGCTGCTGGCGTTCCCGCTGTCCAAGGAGAAGCACGAGTTCCGCGCCCGCGCGCTGTACGTGTGGTTCTTCTTCTTCACCATGCTGTTCGAGGGCGGGTTGATCCCGCTGTACATGACGGTGGCGACGCTGGGCATGCTGGACACCATCTGGGCGCTGGTGCTGCCGCGCGGCGTACAGGTGTTCCTGGTGCTGCTGATGCTCAACTTCTTCCGCCAGGTGCCGGGGGAGCTGCAGGACGCGGCGGAGATCGACGGCGCCGGCAAGTGGCGTATCCTGTGGCAGGTGTACGTGCCGGTGTCGCTGCCGGCCATCGCCACCATCACCCTGTTCTCCGGGGTGTTCCATTGGAACTCCTGGTTCGACGGACTGATCTACGCCAACCATCCGCGGCGCTACCCGGTGCAGACCTACCTGCAAATCCTGCTGCGCGGCGACATCCTGTCGCAGGCCGCGTCGCTGAGCGAGATCTCGGAGATCTACCACCTGTCCAACCGTACCGTGCGGTCGGCCTACATCGTGATCGGTATCGTGCCGATCCTGGCGCTGTATCCGTTCCTGCAGCGCTACTTCATCAAGGGTATCGTGATCGGCAGCGTGAAGGGATGAGAAGATGCACACGGTAAGGGTTTATGGAGATGACCGACAGACAGGCAGTGCGGCCGGCGCTGCCGCGGAGGACTGGGACCGATTGACCGAGGACCCATTGCCGAAGCCACCGGACAAGGGAGAGTTGCAGGCATGACGAACAGGCAAGCGGTGCGGCCGGCGCTGGCCGCGGAGGATTGGGACCGATTGACCGAGGCACCGCTGCCGGAGCTGGGCGGCGAGTACCCGCTCAGCGACGCGCAGGTCGACGGCTTCTGGGAGAACGGCTTCATCGTGCTGGAGGGGGTGCTCGACCGCGCCGAGATCACCGCCTACGGACAGGCGATCCGCGACGTGGCGATGGCCCACTTCCGCGCCCGCGGATTGGCTCTGTCGTTCGGTGGCGCCTTTCTGCAGCAGCTCAACCTGCGCTACTGCTCGGACGCGGTGCGCAACTTCGTGCTCAGCCCGCGCTTCGGGCGCATCGCCAGCCGCCTGCTGCGCGCGCCCGCCGTGCGCCTGTACCACGAGCAGGCGCTGTTCAAGCCGCCGGGCGGCATCGACTCGCACTGGCACCAGGACCAGTTCTACTTCCCGTTCGACGACACCTTCACCATGGGCCTGTGGATGCCACTGGTGGACTGCTCGCGGGACATGGGACCGCTGCGCTTCGTGGCCGGCTCCCACAAGTACGGCAACCTGGAAGGAATGTCGATCAGCGAGGAGTCGCGGCGCTTCTTCGACGACTTCACCGCGCGCGAGGGGCTGGAGGTGGTGCAGGTGCCGGGGCTGAAGGCCGGGGACTGCACGATCCACCTGGGCTGGACCGTGCACGGCGCGCCGGCCAACCGCTCCGACAAGGTGCGCGAGGCGATGACCGCCAACTACTTCCCGGACGGCGCGCGCATCACCGACATGTCGCGCTCGCCGGACGGGCTGCGCTTCGTGGGTGGCTTGCTACCCGGCCAGCTCGCCACCAGCGTCATGAACCCGATCGTGTTTTCGTCGGATGGGGATGGGCCGGAAGCGACGCTGCAAGCGACGGTTGCGGAGCGCTCGGATGACGAGGCGGAGGGTGAAGGGAGGTGACCGAGCAGTGGAGCGCGGAGCGGGCCAGCGAGTGGTTCGCATCGATCCCCTGGCCATTCGGCTGCAACTTTCTGCCGAGCACGGCGGTAAACAGCACCGAGATGTGGCAGGCGGACAGCTTCGACCCCGCCACCATCGAGCGCGAGTTGCAGTTGGCGGCCGGGCTCGGCTACAACACGGTGCGCGTGTTCCTGCAGTTCATGGTGTGGGAGGCCGACCCGGAAAGCCACAACGAGCGCCTGGAGACCTTCCTGCGGCTGGCCGATGCGGCCGGCATCACGATGATGCCGGTACTGTTCGACGACTGCCGCTTCGACGACCGCGACCCCTACCCGGGACGCCAGGACGATCCCAGGCCGGGGGTGCACAACAGTCGCTGGACGCCGAGTCCCGGCTACGCCACCGCCGATGCCCCGGCGCGCTGGCCGCAGCTCGAGGCTTACGTCGGCGACTTGGTGGGCAGCTTCGGCAGCGACCGCCGGGTGCTGGTATGGGATCTGTACAACGAGCCGGGCGGGAATCGCCCCAAGGAGAGCCTGCCGCTGGTGGAGGCGGCGTTTCGCTGGGCGCGCGCCGCGAATCCGCAGCAGCCGCTGACCGTGGGCTCCTTCTTCTGGCACGACCACATGACCGAGATCCGGCTGTGCGGCGAACGCGGCTCCGATGTGGTGTCGTTCCACAGCTACGGCAACCTGGGCGAGGTGCGCGAGCGGCTCGACGAGTTGGCGCGCTACGGCCGCCCGCTGCTGTGCACGGAGTGGCTGGCGCGCCACCAGGGTTCCTCGTTCGCCAGCCACCTGCCGTTGTTCCGGGAGCGTAACGTCGGCATCTACCAGTGGGGGCTGGTGGCCGGGCGCACCCAGACCTACCTGCCCTGGTATACGCGCTACAGCCCGGAGCCGGAGCCCGAGCCGCGCCTGTGGCTGCACGACGTGATGCGCCCCGACGGTGAATTGTTCGACCCGGCCGAGACCACCGTGCTGCGCGCCCACGTCGGCGAGGATCTGGCGCTGGAGCCGGTGCCGATGACGCCGGAGCTGATGACCCACCTGGAAGAACTCGGGCTGATCATTCGCCTGCGGCCCGGTGCCCACGACCTGGCCGCACAACCGGGCGAGACCCTCGGCGAGTCGATCTACGAGACTGCCGACCGCTACGGCCCGCACAAGCTGATCGCCGTCACCGTGAACCGCGCCGAGTTCGCCGCCTTCGGCACCCACCCCGACAACGAGGAGTTCCTGCTGATCGGCGACCCCGACAGCCAGCCGCTGTACCTCGCCGTGGCGCTGTGCCTGCGCGCCGAGTTCGAGGAGAAGGTGAAGACCGGGCGCCTGTCGGCCGCCGACCTGGTGCTGATCGAATGCCGCTACAACGACCCCGAGGTGAGCTTCTTCGTGATGCGCGCCGGTGTCCCGCACGGTGAGGCAATCGTGTCGGTAGCCGGCAAGCCGGCCCCCAGCTTCTACGTCACCGAGTCCCGCGACCTGCCGCTGGACGTAATGGATCTCCGCAAGTACCGCCTGCGCGTAGCCCGCTGACCGGCGCCGAGCACCGCCGCCTCGGATGCCCTGCCAAGCCGATCGTGCTGCGACGTCGTGATCCAGTACTCCGCAGCCGCTCGATCAGCCTGCCTGCCAGGAGAAAGAGCGCATGACGCACGAGGGCTGTTAGTGCTACGGTCAGCGCCATGGAACGGCGACCACTGGGCAACACCGACCTGATGACTTCTCCGATCGGCTTCGGCACCTGGGAGATGAGCACCACCATGTACGGCTCGATCGATGTCGATGCGGCGTCGCGGGCGGTGCACGCGGCGATCGACCACGGCATCAACCTGTTCGACACCGCCGAGGTATACGGCCCCTTCCACTCGGAAGAACTGCTCGGCAAGGCGCTCGGCGCCCGCCGCCGGGAGGTGATTCTCGTCACCAAGACCGGCTTCGCCTTCGACGACGAGAAATACCAGATAACCGGCCGCAATTCGCGCTACGAACACATCATCGCGCGTACCGAGGGATGCCTGCGCCGGCTGCGTACCGACGTGATCGATCTGATGCTGATCCACTGGCCCGACTTCCAGACGCCGTTCGACGAACCGATGCGCGCGCTCCGCAAGCTGAAGGAGAACGGCAAGATCCGCCACGCTGGCGTATCCAACTTCAACATCGAGTTGCTCGACTACTGCCGGCAGTACACCGACATCGCGGTCAATCAGGTGGGCTATCACCTGTTCGACCAGCGCATGCAGAAGGCGATCCTGCCCTACTGTCTGGAGCACGACATCGGCTTCATGGCGTACGGAACCCTCGGCTTCGGTCTGCTGACCGGCGCGTTCAAGCCGGACCACACCTTCGAGGAGGGCGACTGGCGGCGCAACTACTACACCGCTTTCGGGTTGCCGCTGTTCCAGCGCGAATACTTCGTCCGCGAGCTGCGCGTGGCTGGGCGCCTGGCGGAACTGGCAGCGCGCCATGGCCGAACTCTGCCGCAGCTCGCCATCGCCTGGGTGCTCGGCCATCCCGCCGTGTCGGTGGCACTGGTGGGCATGCGCAACGACCACGAGCTGGCGGAGAACGTCGCATCCACCGACTGGCGGCTGAGCGACGACGACCGCGCGGCGATCGACCGCATCTTCGCCGAGGAGAACTGCCCCACCTACGAAGACTACCCGCAGGCCATGCTGGGCTGAGGCCCTTCGGAACGACCGCCTGCCTGCGACGGCTGCCGGGCCACCGGGAAGAAGGAGCAGCGTTCACGTGCCCGCCGCCGAAACGAGACAGGCAATACCGGCGAGGTGCATTCCCGTTCTGTGGTAGCAGTACGAGCAGACGCCGCAGCGGGGACGAGCGGGCCCGCGCGTCGAGCGCTCTACCACTTGGCAGGAATACCCCCATACCGGGGATACCGGCGCGCGCATCTTCGCATCTTTTTTTGACGAGTTGACCCGGGCCGGGACTCTATGCTACTCTCAGTTACTGCTACTCGCCAACGACAGCCGATAGCATCATCCGGACGAGGAGCGGTATGAGGAGGAACAGATCATGAAGAAACTCGTTGCGTGTACGGTCATAGTCAGCGTGGTCGCTGCACTTTCCTACGCCGCCGGTGAACAGGAGGCCGGAGAGAGTGCCGAAAAGGTTACCATCACTGCCTTTGCGGCTGCCGATGCGACCACCATCAAGCACTACAATGAGATCGATGCGATGTTCAACGAGAAGTTTCCGAACATCAGGATCGAGTGGCAGCCGCAAGCGGCCGAGGGCATAGAGGAAAAGTTCATATCTCTGTACGTCACCGGACAGTCACCGGACCTGTTCGTGGACGATACCGAGCGCCTGCTGCCTCCTGAGCATCGCTACCAGGTATTCGAGAACCTGCAACCCTGGGTGGACAAGGATCCCGAGCTGCAGGACGCCTTGTCGAACATGCTGCCCGGCGTGATCGAAGGCGTGCACACAGGCGAAAGGTTGTATGGACTGCCCACTCACTACGCCGCTCTCGTGCTGTTTGCCCGAGAGAGTTGGATGGCCAAGCTGGGATTCGAGCTGCCGCGCGACTGGGTCGAGATGCGTGATATGGCGACTGCATTCCACTACCAGGACCCCGACGGCAATGGCAAGGATGACACCGTCGGCTACTACATGATGCTGTGGCCCGGGGTGTCCAACCTGCTTACGGCGATCACGTGGTGGTCGGCAGCCGGGTTCAACGAGAACCGCTACGGCGATTCCCCGGAACCGATCTTCAACAATCCGGGACAGCGGGAAGTAATTTCCGAGATGCGGGACTGGGTCTACGAGTACAAGAACGTCAACGCCGACGCCCTGGCTGTCAATGCTGGCAATTTGTACGATGCCATGAACGCCGGCCGGGTCGGAATTGGCCGACTGGGGAACTGGAACGTCAATCGCTTCGACGGCAACATCGACTCCGACTACGTGCCATTCCTGTTCCCGCCCAGGACGCAGGGGCAGACCGCCCCCAACTATGCACCGTACTTTCAGCACGCCATCGCGCTGGTCAGAGATTCCGATCACAAGGCCGAAGCGCTGGAGTACATGAAGGTATTCATCAGCAAGGAGGCCCAGGAGCTGCGCTACGCGGCAATCGGCGCCGTGGCCAGGACCGACCTCGATTTCGACGCGCTCGAGGATAACCCAAGGCGCAAGTTTTTCCTGGAGACGCCGATGGCCACGACACCGTATTGGCCACCTCATCCGTGGGCTTCCATCTATCGCTCGGTACTGCAGACTTCGCTGGACAGGATCTTTGCAGATCCGGACCTCGATATCGAGCAGGAGTTGAGCGCAGCAGTCGACGAAATCATGGGTGAA
>CAYFXT010000023.1:0-2344 GCA_964346995.1 uncultured Spirochaetaceae bacterium
GCCAGTGGCCGATGGCGAGATGCGCGGTCAGCAGCAGCGCCAGGGTCGGTACGCCCAGGGCGACCGGGACCGCGACCACCCCCGCCAAGTAGAGCAGGATGAACCGCGCCTCCCACACCGCCTTGCGCCGCATCGCCGGCGCGTCGCGGTAGATCGCCTGCATCCACTCGCCGTCGCCGCCCTCGCCGGTGGCGGCCGGATAGCGGCAGGCGGCGGTCAGCAGGTGCAGGCGCAGCACCGGCCACAGCCCGGCTGACTGGTAGCCGCCGGTGACGTTGACGGTGCACAACTGCAGCAGGTACAGGAAGCGACACTTGGGGTTCTGCGGCAGCACCACCTCGCGGTCCCCCTCCGGATGGAGCGTGTAGCGGTGGTGGTAGCTGTGACTCAACTTGAAGTCGTAGATGTTGACGAAGCCGAGCAGGCAGAACACGCGCATGAACAGCCCGTTCAGCCACTTGGTGCGGAACACGGTGCCGTGACCGAGCTCGTGGAGCCCCGCCCCCTTCAAGACGGAGCCAACCACGCCGTGCGCCATCAGCGTGGCCGCGAACAGCGGCCACAGCTCGGCCGCGAACAGCAGCCAGACCAGCGCCCCCGTGGTGGCCCACAACAGCAGGTGGCCGATACTGTGCGCCCCGCCGCGCCAGTCGCTGCGCCGCATCAGCTCGCGCAGCAGCGCCGGCTCGACCGGCGACCGGTACCACTTGACGCGAAAGTCGCGTCGCACCTCCGCCAGCGGCCGGAAGTCGCTGGCCGAGCATCCCGCCGTCCCGTTACTCGTCACCGCAGCCATCGTACGCTCCGTCTACTGATACACCCGCCGCCGGTCGATTGGCTACCCGCCGCCGGGTGCATTCCCGTATTGTGATAGCGCGCCCATATACCCTCCAATCCGCGCCCGTGAACGTCTCGCGGACGGCTGGCATCACAGAACGGGAATGCACCCCCCGCCGCCCGCCACCGCGCAGCCCGGATCACTGGTCGGCCTCGGCCTACAATCTCCGCCGGCTTCTCGACCGATCTTGCGCGATGGCGCCCCCCTAGCGCTACCAGGATCATGACGCAGACAGAATACTCAAGTACTCAGGTCGCGCGGCCGACGCGGTGGTCCGGGCGTGCATCAGGTGCCACCGTCGCGATCGATGAGCTGATCCGCACTGACTGTGCGTACCTTACTACCGACGTCGGTAGACACATTCAGCGTATCGTAGTACGTTGGCTGCGTGAACTCAGTGAACGCACTGGAGGTACGCAACAACCTGGGCCGCATCCTCGACGATCTGGATAGCACCGGGGAGCCGATCATCATCAACAAAGGTCGAGCCGCCCGTGCCGTGCTGATCTCCCTCGACGACTTCGAGCGGCGCTTCGTCGAGTATCAGGCGCAGGAGCGACGGCGCGAGTTGGTCGACCGAGTCCGTCGTCTCCGGGCTCCGTCGACGGCGTCGGTAGAAACGGTCGAGGTCCTGCGCCGGCTGCGCGGCTACGATCGGTCGTGAGGTACGTGCTGGATGCCTCGGTTGCGGTCCGCTGGTTCGTGGCCGAGGAGGAACATACCCGTGCCGATCTGGTCCTCGACCGCTTGCTTGCGGCGCCTGAGCAGTTCGCGATGCCGGAGCTGTTCTTCTACGAGGTGTTCGCCGTGCTGGCGCGAACCCGCGCGGACTATCAGTCGGTCTACGTCGAAGGGCTGCTGCCGCTGGTCGAGTCCGGACCGCTGCGCTACCCGATGACCGGCGCGGTCGCCATGCGGGCGGCCGGCATGGTCGACCGGGGGCTGAGCGGCTATGACGCCTGCTACGTGGCGCTCGCTGCCGAGCTGCATGCGCTATGGCTCACTTTCGATGCCCGCGCATGTCGTGCGGTGAACGACGCAGCGCTCGCGATCAATCTGGCCGCCGGACTTCCCGACGGGTGGTAGCGACGACCACGACGCAATTCCGTCGCACCGATCCCACCTACCAGTACCAGACGCCGCTGCCGCCCACCGCCCATCCTGCGGTGCTGCGCGAGGAGGACGTCCCCTCCCGCAGGGGCCAACGCGCAAGACTGGAGTCGTCGATCGGCGAGCTTGCCCCGGTCGGCCAGTAGCAGAAGCGCGGCGGGACGGTGCGGCGCAGGACTGCTTTGGCATCAGGTGCCGTGATGCTGGCGCCGGCGCCGCCCTGCAGCCGCGGGTCGAAGCAGGTCCCGCACGACGTCGGCGAAAGTGTTCAGACGGTCGACGGTGATCGCCGACGTGCGTGCTCCCGGCGTCTATGGCCGGGGGCTGGTGGCACCGGACACCGGCGCCGGTTCCTGGCGCGCTTCACGTGCCGGCGGCGGCGCTGCGGACGGCGGC
>CAYFXT010000023.1:2444-19152 GCA_964346995.1 uncultured Spirochaetaceae bacterium
CGGCGCCGGTTCCTGGCGCGCTTCACGTGCCGGCGGCGGCGCTGCGGACGGCGGCTCTGCGGACGGCGGCTCTGGGCGCCACGGCCCCAACACCGCTCCTTCGATGCGCGACAAGCGGCGGTCGATATCGGTCACGTCCCGCCTCAGATCATTCAAGGTCGCTTCCATGCGGTCCATACGCCCGTCCATGCGGTCCATACGGTGATCCATGCGGCCCATGCGGGCGTTCAGGATAGCCTGCGTGGCGCGGTGCGCTCCCAGCAACGCGAAGCCGAACGTCAGGATCGCGGCCAACAGCGTTGCCCCTACGCCCAGCACTGCGATCGTGTCGCCGCTCATGCCGTCACCGGCCCCATCACCTCCGATGATCGCAGCATACACCGATTCGGAGGATAGCGCCACGCCGCTGCGGCCGCTGCAGCGGCGGGAGTACGAAGAGCTGTTCCTGATCTGGGACTGGACGGCGCTGTGAATGCGTACAATCGTGCCGCCGGCTCCGGCGGGCGCGGCACTGAGCCAGGTGAGGGGCGCGCGCCGCGGCAGACTGGCAGCACTTGCGCCTGCTCGCACCGCGCGACCCGCTTGAACAACCGCGACCGAACGCGACTGATGCCGAGCCCTGCGCGGGCGAAATCGTCAATCGAAACGCCCGGCGCCGCCGCGCAGCCGGGGGTCGAGCAGGTCGCGCAGCGCGTCGCCGAATATGTTGATCGCGAACACCACGATCGCCAGGCACATGCCGGGCCACAGGGCCAGCGCGGGGGCCACCTCCATGTACTTGCGGCCCTCGGCGCTGAGCATGCCGCCCCAGGTCGGCTGCGGCGGCGGAATGCCGAATCCCAGGAAGCTTACCGTGGCTTCGCCGATGATCGCCGAACCGAGCGTGATAGTGAACAGAATGATGTTGGGAGCGATGGTCTGCGGCAGGATGTGCCGGGCAAGGATGCCCAGCGCGCGCACGCCGGTGGCGCGCGCCGCCTCGACGTAGGTGTTTTCCTTGACGCTCAGCACCACGCTGCGGATGGTACGCACGTTGGCGATTCCCCACGGGACCCCGATCACGATGGCGATCGACAGGATGCTCGGCCCCAGCAGCAACATCGCCGTCAGCACCAGGAACAGCCACGGAAAGCTCATCACCGCGTCGACGAAGCGCTGCAGAACGAGGTCGAACGTGCCGCCCCAATAGCCGGAGATCACGCCGAGCATGGTGGCGGTGAGGACGGTGAATGCGCTCGCCAGCAGCCCGACGACCATCGAGATGCGGGCGCCGTGAATGATGCGGCTCAGCGAGTCGCGGCCGAACTGGTCGGTGCCGAGCAGGAACTCGGCTGACGGACCTTCCAGGCGCCGGGGTACGTCCTGGTCGGCGTAGTCGTGCGGCGCCAACTGGTCGGCGAGCACTCCGGTCAGAAAGAACAGCAGCACCACGATCAGTCCCGCGGCGCCGAACGGCTTCTCCCTGAACAGCCTCCTGAACAAGGTGGCGATTCCCCGCCTCGCCGCGGCCGCCGTGGCAACCTGTTCGGGTTCGTACGTTGACGCCATGAGTACCTGCTTTCAGTCCGCGCGCTACCGGTAGCGTATGCGCGGATCGAGCCACGCGTAGCTGATGTCGATGACGAGGTTCACGAACAGAATGAACGCGGCGGCGATCAGGTTGAGGCCGGAGACGATCGCGTAGTCGCGCTTCTCCATCGCCTGCACCATGATGCCGCCGATGCCGGGCAGGTTGAAGATCGACTCCACCACCACCGCTCCGCCCACCAGCACCGGGAGCTGCAGGCCGATCATCGTGAGCACCGGGATGAGCGCATTCTTCAACGCGTGGCGCACGATCACCAACCGTTCCTGCAACCCCTTCGCCCAGGCGGTCCTGATGTAGTCCTGCCGAAGCACCTCCAGCATCATGTTGCGTGTCAGCCGCATGGTGATTCCGGACAGCCACATGCCGAGGATGAACGCCGGGATCACCACCATGATCGTGTGCGCCACCGGGTTGGCCGCGAACGGGATCCACGACAGGCGCGGCGCCCACCCCCACCAGATCGGCGGATAGATCAGCACCATGGTGCCGATCCAGAAGCTTGGAACACAGATGAAGGCTATGGCAATGGCGCGCAGGAACTGGTCGGTGACGCTGTCCGGTCGGATGCCCGAATAAATCGCCACCGGCAGGGCGATCAACAGCGAGAACACCAGGGCGAGGGCGCCCACCTCCAGCGACACCGGCAGCCCGATCACGATCTGCTGCGTGACCGGAAGCTTGGACCAGAACGACGTGCCGAGGTCGCCGCGCATTATTCCGCCCATCCAGCGGCCGTACTGGACGTGGATCGGCTGATCCAGACCCAGGTCGCGCCGCAACACCACGCGCGGGTCCTCGTCGCCAGTCTTGTATGGGGTGAGCGTCACCATGATGTCCACCGCATCACCGGGAATGAACCGCAATCCGGCGAACACGATCAGGGTGATGATCAGCAGGGTGGGGACAATCAGCAGCAGCCGCCGGAGGATGTACGCGTGCATAGGGTCCCTGCTTACCAAAAAACAGGAGGCCGGCGCCGCTTGCGGCCCAGCCTCCTGCCATAGTGCGTCAAGTTCGGGCAGTTGCCGCCTAGTCTTCGCAGGCGCGGCCGGTGCTCGACCGCTTCCCATCGCAGTCGACCCACCACCACTTGCTCAGGTTGGCCTGCCAGATCAGGTCGCCGACGGCACCGCCGAAGCCCTTCACCCACGGTTGCCAGTAGATGTGCTGCTCCACGGTGACGCCTGCGATGTGCCACGCTTCCTCCAGCGTGTGCAGGTACAGCTCGGTCCATCGCTCGCGGTAGATCTCCGGGTCGGCCGCGGTCTTGGTGGCGTCGATCAGCGCCATCTGCCGTTCCGCCGCCGCCCGGTTCTCCGGCGTGACGTTGTCGCCCAGCGGATTGCCGTACCACACCAGCGATGCGCGCGGATCGTGGTGGAAGTTCATCGTGCCCATCAGCCCGATCTGCGGCGCGCCGGCGTCGATGAAGGTGAGCCCGGTGAAGCGCGGGTCGGGACTCGGCCCGAGCGAGGCGGAGTAGTAGGCCGCCGACTCCATCAGGTCCAGCTCGGCGTTGATTCCGACTTCCCGGAGGTAGCCGGCGAACAGCTCGACGTCCTCCGACACGGAGTGCATCGCCAGGATCGTGGTGTCGAAGCCGTCCGGATAGCCGGCTTCCGCCAACAACGCGCGCGCCTTATCCGGATGGTATTCGTACAGCTCCGCCAAGTCGTCGCGGCCCATCTCCTTCAAGTCGTCATGGCCTATGTAGTTGTCTCCATGCAGCGACTGTGCCGGGTAGCCGCCCGGATAGGCGAGACCCTGGTAGAACGAGTCCACCATCTCCTGATGGTTGATCGCCAGCATCGCCGCGTAGCGTACCCGTTTGTCCGCCCACGGGTTGTCAGGGATGTTGAGGTTCACGTTGTAACCGCGCAGCAGCGACCCCTGAGGGACGTGCCCGAGTTCCGGGTTGGTGCGCTCCAGCGCCGCGACATCCTCCGGCTGCAGGCCGTGGAACCCGAATACGTCGAGCTGGCCGCTGCGCAGCGCCGCGATCGTGATCGCCGGGTCGTCGGCGGTCGGAGTCATCGTCTTGGTGTCCAGGTAGGGCACCTTGTTTTCCGGAATGAACGGGTCGACATCCCAGTAATTGGGGTTCTTCTTCAGCTTGGTGGTCACGCCGGGCACGTGGTCGGTCGGGATCCACGGGCCGGTTCCGAGCGCATCCTGCCAGTCGTTGGGATTGACACCCTCGGTGTTGTGCATCGCCGGATGCGACCAGCTTATGCGGTTGACCGTTACGATGAACCAGTTGGTGGCGTCCGGCTCCGGGAACTTGACGTCGATGACCCAGGGATCATCCGCGCGCACGCTCCATTGCCAATCCTTGTCCGCAGCGGCAGCGCCCTCGACCGCGGCATCCGCGTTCCAGCGGTCCACCATGTCCTGCGCGGTCAGCTCCTTGCCGTAGTAGTCGGCCAGCGCCGGGTTGGGACGCACCACGTCCTCGGCCCGCCACCAGTGCACGCCCTGACGGACGCGGAACACGGCGCTCTCGATGTCCGGGAGCTCCCACGACTCGATCAGTTGCCCGGTCTGCTTCTTGATGTCGATGAACCAGAAGTTGGGGTACGCCTCCTCGCCGGTGCCGCGCGGCCCTTTCAGGTAGTCGACAACGTAGGCGCCGTCATAGAACGAACCGAAGGCCACGCTGTCGCGCGTGTTGTCGATCGGGTCGAGCGGCGAGGCCCCCTGGCGTTGCGCCATATTCAGGTTGCCGCCGTACACCGGTACCATGTCGATGTCCGCCGCGGAACCGCTTTCCTCTGCGGCGCTCGCCCACAACGCAACCGCAGCCAACGGAACAATGAGCAACGCAACGAAGGCCGCTCTTGCCGGGTAGTAATTCACACTTCTACCTCCCTTTGGGTCAGTGTAGGGACCGCACGACAGACTCGCGCCGTCCCGGGAGCCTACCCTACCATCCATGATCCGCCCCCTCAAGGAAGCGTCCGGGCGCCTCCGCAGCTACTGCGCGAACAGATCGGCATGTGATCCGGTTCGGACCAAACGCAACTCATTACCTTCGACGCGATAGATCAGCAGCCAGTCAGGCTCGATGTGAGCCTCCCGATGGTCCTTACTGGATCCCACGGACCGGATGGTCGAGATGGCGGGCGGTCAACGGCTGCTGCCAGATCAGCGACGCCAGCATCGCTCGGAGTTTGGTCAGGTCCCGGCCTCACCTGGCAGCCCGCCTCACGTCTCGCTTGAATTGGGATGACCGAACCGGGACCAGCATGTCAGACCTCGAGATCCCTGAATAGCTCCTCCGCGGTTGCGAACCGCTCTGATGATCTAATACGACGAGCTGACAGCCGGAACGAGCGGCCCTGCACCGGCGGGGCCGCTTACTTTTCGCTTGCTGTACGCGACCACCGGTGAGGTCGACGGTGAACAACTGCAGCAGGTAGAGGAAGCGACAGGTGGGGTTCTGCGGCAGCACCACCTCGCGGTCGCTCGTCCCCCGTAGCCATCGTGCGTTCCGTGGTCCGAAAATGCGGCCGGCAGGCGATGCCTGAGTATCCATTTTCTTCGTCTTCCGTATCACGGAGTAACCGTGCCGCCGCCCTGGAGATAGCCGGATGCACCCGTATTGACCGGTCCCCGTGCATGTGCACTAATCTCCGGTCATGCAACAGAAAGCGCCCGCGCGCGAGTTTCCTCCATTGGAGCGGGTGCGCAGAGATCTGCGCGTCAAGTGGTACCGTTGCCCGATCGAGCCCGCGAAGCTGCGCGAACTGATGCAGCGCAGCGACCTGCAGGGCGCCTTCCAGACGCTCGGCCACCTGGGCCTGTGGGCCGCCTGTGGCGCGGCCACCGCGTGGTTCTTCATCCACGGCCTGTGGCTGCCGTTCGCGATCGCGCTCTGGTGCCAGGGCACCGTGGGTATCTTCATCCGCGGGCTCGGCACCCACGAGCTCGGCCACGGCACGGTGTTCAAGACCAAGTGGCTCAACCGCTTCTTCCTGGTGCCAACCTCGATGCTCACTTGGTGGAGTTACCACGAGTACGCGATGAGCCATACCTACCACCATCGCTACACGCTCTATCAAGAGGGCGACCGCGAGGTGGTGCTGCCGATCGATCTGCCCCTGAAGCCGCTGCAGATACTGCAACGGCTCACCTTCAACGTGCAGGGAATGATACAGATCGTCGGGGCTACCATGCGCATGGCCATTCCCCGCTACCGGCGGGATCTGACCAGCATCCGGACCAGCGAGTGGACGGAAGCGCTGTTCAAGCTGGCCCCCGAGGTGGAGCGCAAGGCGGTGCGCTTCGCCCGCCTGACCATCCTGTTCCACGGCGGGCTGCTGGTGGTGTCGGCGGTGACCGGCGCCTGGTGGGTGTCGATCGTATTCACCGGCTTTCTGTTCTGCGGCAACTGGTTGTCCGGGCTGGTGGGCACGCCGATGCACATCGGGCTGATGGATGGCGTCCCCGACTTTCGCATGTGCGTGCGCTCCAACCGGCTGGACCCGTTCACGTCGTTCCTCTATTGGCGCATGAACTGGCACACCGAGCACCATATGTTCGCCGGCGTGCCGTGCTACAACCTGAAGAAGCTGGCGCGCGAGATCGCCCCCGACATGCCGGAGCTGCGCGGCCTGTGGCAGAGCTGGCGGGAGATGATCGACGTCGAAAAGCGCCGCCGCACCGATCCCGCCTACCAGTACCAGACGCCGCTGCCGCCGACCGCCCATCCCGCGGTGCTGCGCGAGGAGGACGTGCCCTCCCGCAGGGGCCAACGCGCAAGACTGGAGTCCTCGATCGGCGAGCTTGCCCCGGTCGGCCAGTAGCGCGACCTTGTCGAGTCTTCGGCTGCCGGGGGCATTCCCGCCAAGTGGTAGAGCGCCCACAACCCCGTCTCGACTCCGCCGATCGCGTCGACCAGGTGCATTCCCGCCAGGTGGTAGAGCGCTCACCCGCGGGTCGGCTCGTCCCCGTGGTGGCGTCTGCTGGTACTGCTACCACAGAACGGGAATGCACCCGCTGCCGCGAGCCTGCCGGCGAGCGGGACCGACCGGGGCGCGAACCGGGTGGCGTCATCTGATGCGGGAGACGGAGTGAGCAACCAGGAGATCTATCTACCGGAGCGGGACCGCGTGGAGTTGCGCGGGTACGAAGATTCGCCGCTCGGCAGCGGAGAAGTGCGCGGGCGTACTCTGGCCTCGATCGACAGTCCCGGCTCGGTGCTCGCGATACTGGGCGGCGCCATGCCGGAGGCGTTGCCCGCCCGTCCGGGGCACGCGGCCGTGTTCGAGGTCGATGAAGTGGGCTCCGAGGCGACTGGAGTCGCGCCCGGCGCCCGCCTGTTCTGCCAGGGCTCCAACCGCTCGACGCAGCAGCATGTCCCCCACTTGACCGTCCCGGTTCCCGCCGGAATGGATCCGGTGACGGCGGCGCTGGCGCGGCTGATAGGGGTGTCGATGACCACCCTGATGACCACCTGCGCCCGGCCGGGAGATCTGGTCGCCGTCACCGGACTGGGGCCGGTCGGTTACTTCGCGGCGCATCTGTTCCGCCTCGCCAACTACGAGGTGATCGCCGCCGACCCGGATGCGCGGCGCCGCCGGTGGGCCGCTCGTTCCGGGATAGCTCGGGTGTATGCTCGGTTACCGGTCGATGACGCGGCCATTGCCGGTCGGGTCGACCTGGTAGTGGAGTGCTCCGGCAGCGAGGTGGCCGTGGCGGATGCCTGCAAGGTGCTGACTACCGGCGCCGAGGTGGTGCTGGTCGGGACGCCGTGGGTGCGCAGGACCGAGGTCTACGCGCACGAGATCCTCAAGGCGGTGTTCTACCGGCTGGTGACCTTGCGCAGCGGCTGGGAGTTCGAGATTCCGTTGCGCCGGATCACTTTCGCACACGGCAGCCACAATCGCGACTACAACAACGCCCGCCACACCATATTCTCCGGCTACCGCAAGGCACTCGCCTGGCTCGCCGCCGGCAGGATCCCGCTGGACGGCATGGTACGCACCGTCTCGCCGCGTGACGTAGCCGCCGTTTACCGGAGCCTGCAGCGCCAGGAGTACGAGGAGCTGTTCGTGATCTGGGACTGGACGGCGCTGTAGAACGCGCGCAGTCGATCCGCCGTGCCGCTCTGGTGGCGAAGTGACGCACCAGATTTCCCGCGGTCAACGGGTCCACCGCTTGCCAAACGCCTCCGCCAGATCATTTTGGTCCTCATCGCGGGCTGCCCGGGCCACCGGAGAGGTCGAAACACCCCGCGCCGCCGCGCAGCCGGGGATCGAGCAGATCGCGCAACGCGTCGCCGAATATGTTGATCGCGAACACCACGATGGCCAGGCACAGTCCGGGCCACAGCGCCAGCGCTGGCGCCACCTCCATGTACTTGCGGCCTTCGGCGCTGAGCATGGTTATGCCCCGTCTCGCCGCGGCTGCCGTGACGGCTTGCTCGGATTCGTACCGCTTGCACGTGTCGACCGCTGTCAACCAGGGCTTCCACACCAGCAGAATGAAACCGTACCGAAACTGCTGTCCCCGGTGTTGCTGGAAACGGGTGCGCAGGGAGAGCTGATGGTGGAGGTGGCACGATGAATGCCCACGATTGCTCGGCATGGGGCATGGGTATAGTCCCGCGGCACCCGGCGAGCCCGTGTGCCGCCGGCCTGCCTCGAGCTCCGCGATCAGGGACTTGATCGCCGCAGATGCCTGCTTGCTACGCACGCCATCCCTTGAGCTCCGCGATCAGGGACTTGATCCGCTCGTAGCTGCGCGCGTCGTCGGTGAGCTGGTCGCCGGCCATCATGCCTTCTACCCCGAAACAGCCGTCGTAGCCGGCGTCGAGCATCGCCGACACTGCGAACCGATAGTTGATCTCTCCGTCCGGGATCGGACGGCGCAGGTATACGGCGCGCTGCATCCCGGGCAGCGGCACCCGCAGCAGGTTCTTCATGTGCCAGTAGTTGGCATACGGGGCGAGGGCCAGTATCGTCTCCTCGCAGCTCTCCTCCGGTGTCTCGTAGGTCCAGTAGACGTTGCCCAGGTCGGGATTGGCGCCGACGTTGGGCCGATCGATCAACTCCAGCAGGTGAATCACCGACCAACTGTTGTCGCAGATGGTGTTCTGATGGAGCTCGATACTGATCGATACCCCCAGGTCGGCGGCCCGGTCGGCGGCCGCGCCGATCCCCTCCGCGTTGATGCGGTAGTCCGATTCGCTCGCCTCCCGACTGGAGTTCTGCGAAACCCGCTCGCCGTAGCCGCTACCCGCGCCGGGCAGATCGGGCGCCATCGGTGCGTTGATCAGCGTATTGAAGACTCCGGCTCCGATCTGTGCCGCCAGGTCGACGCCGCGCTCCAGCCGGGCGCGATTGCACTTGCCGACGCGCGGATTGTGCAGGCCGCCGCCGCCGCGAATGCTGACGCAGGGCAGGCCGCCATCGCGCAGCTCCTTGCCCAGATCGACCACTTCGGCGTCGCTCTTGTCGTTCAGGTCTTCGAGGCCGAGTTCCAGTCCCTCGAAGCCGATGTCGCGTACCTTGCCGAGCCACCCAGCCCTCACCTCCGGCGGGGGAAGACATACGGGAAACGGTGTCTTGTGATGATACGGATAGAATACGCGCCCACGAAATGCGTAGATCAACTGCATGGCCGCATCATAGGAGGATCGCCATCGCGCCGTCGACTCTGGTCGTGATGAATCGATCCTTGCCGACCCGCGCGTGAGCGCACTTACCACCTGGCGGGAATGCATCCCTGCGGTTCTGCGGTTCGACCGTTGTTGACACGGCCGGCGCGCAGTGTGCAGTTTACGAGCGTTATTGATGAACGCACGCAGCATATCCACGGCGGCAGTGGTTGCTCTCGTGGTGTCCGCTCACGGGGGCGCGCAGGTGCGCCGGCTGCGCTACGCTACAGGCAGGCATGAACGCGCGACGGATACTGATTCCGGTGCTGGCGGTCGCCGTCGTCCTGGCGGCGGCGACCGCGGTGTACGTGGCGACCAATCCGGTGGACACCACCTTCGAGTTCGTCGTACGCGACGCGGTGAGCGGAAACTGGGTATGGAACGCCACCTTCCGGCTGCAGGGGCGGGTGATCCGGTCGCACTTCCAGAGCGACCGCGGGCCGCGGGCGCAGGTGTTCACGCGGCTGCAGCCGGGGCCGGCAACGCTGGAGATCAGCGCCCCCTCCTACGTGGCGCAGACCATACCGGTTACCCTGAAACGGGGCGCGAACCGGTTGGCCGAACCCGTGGAGCTGGTTGGCTACGAGATTCCCGATCTCGCAGGGTGGATCATCTTCGAGGAGCGCGCGGGTAACGACATCGTCCAGGAACTGCGTCCGGTCAGCGCCGCCGGACCGGCCGTGCTCAACCATCCGACCATGGATCTGTGGATCGGAGCGCGCATCTCCGTGCAGATGAAGGACGGCGTGCCGGTACGCGAGGAGACCGACACGGGTGCCGACCGCGGCGAGGAGCTGTTCCGGGGCAAGCTGCAGTGGCAGTGGGACGCCGCGCCGGAGACCAACTTCCGCTACGGCGCTGCCATCCCCGGGGCGGAGATCAAGGCCAACTCCGATCCCTACTGGGTGATCGACTATCTGATCGTGGTTCCCGACCCCACCGTGGCCGATGCCGGGGAAATCGACCGCATCATGGAGCAGGTCTGGGATCTGCCGCCGGAGGCTGTCGGTGCCCGGCTGGAGCCGCATGAGAAGGCCGGCACGCTGATCGCCTACCAGTTCACTTCCTGGAACGTGGAGGGCGTCCGGCGATGATCAGCACCGAGCATCTGACCAAACGCTACGGCTCGTTCACCGCGGTGTCGGGCATCGACCTGAACATCCCGGCGGGCGAGATCTACGGCTTTCTGGGGCCTAATGGCGCCGGCAAGACCTCCACGATCCTGATGTTGCTGGGGGTAGTGAAGCCGACCGCCGGGGAGATCCGGCTGTTCGGCGAGTCCTACAGCCCGGATCGGCTCGACCTGCGGCGGCGCATCGGCGTGGTGCCGGAGAAGCATCCGTCCGGCATGTGGGGCTGGATGACCGCCGCCGAGTACCTGCAGATGTTCGCCGAGCTGTTTCGCGTGCCGCAGGCGGACCGCCGCATCGATCACCTCCTCGAACGGGTCGGCCTGGCGCAGGTGAAGCACAAGAAGTTCGCCCATTTCTCGCGCGGTATGCTGCAGAAGCTGTCGATCGTGCGGGCGCTGCTGCACGATCCCGACATCCTGTTCCTGGACGAACCGATCTCGGGGCTCGATCCATTCGGGGTCAAGCAGATCCGCGACCTGATCCTGGAGGAGAGCCGCGAGGGACGCACCATCTTCGTGTCCTCCCATCTGCTGTCGGAGATGGAGAAGGTGTGCCAGCGTGTGGCGATCATCTTTCGTGGCCGGTTGCTGGCCGAAGACCGCATGGAGCAACTCCTGTCCACGCTCGCCAAGGACCGCGAGATTCACGTCGATCTGGAGCAGGTCCCGGCCGATCTGCCGAGCAAGGTCGCAGCGCTCGACTTCGCGCGCGAGGCGGCGTGGCGCGGCAACACCCTGGTGGTCAAGGTGACCAAGACCGGCGACAGCCGGCGCGCCCTCAGCAAGTACCTGATCGACCAGAACCTGGTGCCGCTGGGCATCCAGGAGCGGAGCCTCAGCCTGGAAGAGGCGTTCGTGACCATCACCAGTGAGAATGTCGATCTGTTCGCCGGGATGGGTGGCGAGCCGCGGCCGGCCGGCGAGCGGCCGAAGGCTGGCGAGCGACGGAAAACTGGCGAATCGCGCCCCGCAGGCGAGCCGTGAACCAGCGCATCCACGCCACCGCCGTAATCGCCAAGCGCCGCATCCTGGAAACCGTGATCTCGCCCGGCTTCTACGTGGCGCAGACCATCGGTCTGGTGCTGGCCTACCTGCTGGTTGCCGGTTTCGTGCAGACGGTCGATTCGAGCGGGGTCAACCTGTCCCTGGTGCCCGCCTACGACTTGATCGGCAGAGGCCTCAGCGGGGCGTTCGGAAATACGTTCGTGGCGAAACTGTTTGCCGAGGGGCCGTTCCTGTTCACCCTCTACGTCGCCTTCCTGCCCATCCTTCTCTACCTGGCGGTGAGCTCGGTGTTTCGCTTCGGCCTGGAAAAGAAGGTCGGCGCCCTGGAACTGCTCACCTACGGACCGACCGACGCCACGGCCTACTTCCTGGCCGCGCTGGTCAAGGACCTGCTGATGACCGCGGTCGCGCTGGTGATGCTGTTGGCGTTCCTGCTGATCGCTGCCGGCCTGCACAACCTGCTGCTTGGACCGTCCTTCTTCTACAACCTGCCGGTGCTGTTGCTGGTGGCCGGCGCCATCTATGGTTACGGCATCCTGGCCGCCTCCCTGACCGACAATTCTGCTTCCGCCATCGTCCTGTTCCTGGGCGTGATCCTGGTGTTCGCGGTGGTGATGATCGGCTCCTTCACCGTGATCGGCGGCTACGTGCGCAGCCTGTCGAGCGTGCTCGCGTGGGTGATCAAGTGGATCTCGCCGCTGTTCTACTGGGACCTGGCGCTGCGGTTCGCGGAGGTTGGCAATTGGGCGATGTACGTCGCCGGCGCCCTGCTGCTGGTGGCGCTCGTAGCGGCGGTGCTGGCGGTCAGCCATCTGACCATGAAGGTGCGCGGGGTGCGTCCGTGATGCGCCGTCCGCGTGGCGGCGGTGCAGCGGCCCTGGTGCTCCTGCTCGGTGCCGTGGCGCTGGCGGCGCAGGCGCCGCTACGGGAGGAGCAGTTCGTCTACTCGATCGTGGCGTTCAATGGCCGCGACTATGCCGGCACCTTTGCGCGTCGCGAGGCGGACACCATCTATCTGCTGGCGGATGTGGACAACTTCATCACCGCGCGCAATGCGCTCGTCTACTTCTGGCCGATTACCGGCGAATGGAAGCTCGATCTGTCGGAGCTGGACGTGCCACACGAAGGCACGCTGGAGCTGCGTGGCCGTGCTACCGGGGTGGCTCGGGGGCGGGAGCCGCGGTCGGTGGGCATGACTGCCTATACCTACTACAACGTACGCGGCGAGTACGAGCTGAACTGGAAGGTGGCCACCGAGGCGGAGGCGGAGGCGGTCGTGCAGCACTCCCGCGAGTTGATCGCGGCCTACTACGAGGCGGTTCAGGCCTACCAGCGGGAGCGTGCGATGTACGACGAGTTGCTCGGTCAGATGGCGGGCGTCATCGGCACGCTGCGCAAGGAGGGCAAGGACGTGACCGGGCTGGTCGCGGAGTTGGAAAAGATGGAGCCTCCGGCGCAGCCCGATCCTCCTGCTCACTATGTCGTGCCCCCGGTCGCGATTCGGCAGGCGTTCATCCTCAATCTCCCGGTCGGACGGTACGACATCCGCTTCCTGACGGCCGACGGTGCGGTGATGGAAGGATCGGAGCGGCACATCGTGGTATTCGAGAGGCGCCGCTCCGAGGTGGTGGGACTGGAGGTGATCCCCGGCGACAAGTGGACGCGGCCAGTGGAGTCCACCAGTCCGTCGTCGGTGCTGTACGTGGATGGCTCTACCGACCTGTACGTGCGGCCGTTCTACCAGCAGGAGTTCAACGATCTGTTCTACGAGAAGCTGCGCCGCAACGACGCCAAGGGGAATCCGGGGCTGATGAAGTGGGTGCGGATCCAGCAGGTGCCGGGGGCTGTCGTCGAGGTCACCGCGGGCGCATCGTCGGCTGCGTCACCGCAGATGCTGCAGGAGGAGCCGTTCTTCGTCGAGCAGATCCCCGGAGGGGCGCTCGGCTACCGGAT
Organism: uncultured Spirochaetaceae bacterium; assembly: GCA_964346995.1. Taxonomy (GTDB): domain Bacteria; phylum Spirochaetota; class Spirochaetia; order SZUA-6; family Bin103; genus Bin103. The sequence continues at coordinate 15,783 of CAYFXT010000023.1, forward strand.
CGTGCCGTTCGATCCCGAGGGCCCGCACCAGGGCCGGGAACCGTCGCTGCGCGCGTTCCATCTCCCGGTCTCGGCCCGGCAGCCGGTACTGCATCTGCGCGTCCACGACAGCCACGGCCATGTGCTGCCCTCCAGCGACCGCCAAGTGCGCATCGTGACTCCACCCGCCAATGGCTGGCTTGCCCTCCTGCCGGCCGCCGTCCCGCTGCTGGCCCTGATCGTCGTGCTGCTTCTCCGCTCCCGCCGTGCAGGCCGATAGTCGCTGCTGCGGTAGCCGAGATCGTCACCGGGACGGGTCGACTCCCTGATGAAGAACGGGCCGCGCTGGCCGGACCCGAAAATTCCCGGGTTGCGGGCATGTCGGGGTGAACGAGCAGACGTCGCCCCGGGGACGAGTCGCCCCGCGGTGAGCGCACTTGCCACTTGGCGGGAATGCACCGCGGTTCAGGACTGTCCCACGCTACGCAATCGTGGGCTATCGTTCGCCGTTCGAGCGATCCGGGGACCGCTGCGCGGCACCGACGGGCTCTGGCACCCCGGTCAGCGTCGGGGCGCTCCTCTGACCGTTAGCATGGGATCGCCCTGCCGCGGCTGACCGTTGCTTGTTTGGTGACGCGGTGGCGCCTTAGTATTGCGCTTCGTGGACCAGACACGGAGCACCACGGCGATTCGTTGCACGCATGCCAGTGATGGCACCGTCGAACTGGTGTTCGATCCGCCGGGCCAGCGGCTCGTAGTGTTCACCGGCGCGGTGCTGGCAGAGCTGGAGCGCGTGGTGAGCGGGCTGGAAGCCGACGTCGCCGCCGGGCGGCGGGCGGTACGGCTGGTGCTGGTGCGGAGCGCGAAGCCGGACTGCTTCATTGCCGGCGCCGACATCCGGGAACTGCTGGCACTGCCTGATGCCGCGGCGGCCATGCGTCTCAACGCAACCGTACATGCGCTGTTCGACCGCATCAGCGCGCTGCCGGTGCCCACCGTGGCGGTGATCGACGGCGTCTGCTTCGGCGGCGGCACCGAATGCGCGCTGGCCTGCAGCTACCGGATCGCGACCGACCACGCCAAGACCCGGATCGGCCTGCCGGAAGTCACGCTCGGCATCATCCCCGGCTGGGGCGGCACACAGCGGCTGCCGCGTCTGATCGGGGCGGCGGCCGCCTTGCCGCTGATCGTCAACGGGCGGGCACTGAGTGGACCCGAGGCGGCGGCGGCGGGGCTGGTCGACCGTTGCGTGCAACGCAGCCGCCTGGAGGAGGTCATCGCCGAGTTGCGATCCGACCCGCCAGCGCCGGCGGCGCCGCCCGGAGCGATGCCGGCGGTCCGCGACTCGCTCGCGGCCGAAGTGGAGGCAACCGTCCGCCGCGGGCGGCTGCCTCCGGACGCCCCGCTGGCGGCGCTGCGGGTGGTGCGCGCTGCGGCCGGCAAGTCGCTGGCGGAAGGGCTGGCGCTGGAACGGGAGGCGTTCGCCGAGTGCCTGTCGAACGACGCGGGCCGCAATCTCATGAAGCTGTTCTTCAGCCGCAACCGGCTGCGCGCGGAGCGGTTCGGCCTGGAGGATGCGCCGCCGCATCGGGTGGCGCGCGCGGCGGTGCTGGGAGCCGGCGTGATGGGCGGCGGCATCGCCTGGGCACTGAGCAACGCCGATGTGCCGGTAACGATGAAGGACGTGGCAGCGGAACCGTTGCAGCGCGGCACGGCGGCGGCAGCCCGCACGTACCGGCAACTCGTGGCGCGCGGACGGCTGCCCGAGGCGGCGGCCGCGGCCCGGCAACGCCTGATCGTCCCTGCCACCTCGTATGGCGCGCAGTTTGCCGAGGTGGATCTCGTCGTGGAAGCGGTCAGCGAGGATGCGACGCTCAAGATGCGGGTACTGGCGGAGCTGGAGGAGCAGGTCGGTCCGCACACCCTGATCGCGACCAACACCTCGTCGCTGCCGCTGGACCAGTTGGCGGCGGCGTTGCGGCGGCCGGAGCGGTTTCTGGCCATGCACTTCTTCAACCCGGTCGATCGCATGCGGCTGGTCGAGATTGCCGCCGTGCCCGTCACCAGCCGCGGCGCGCTCGCCGGCGCGGTGGAGCTGGCGAAGCGCTTGCGCAAGACCCCGGTGGTGGTGCGCAATCGGCCCGGATTCCTGGTCAACCGTATCCTCTTTCCCTACCTCATGGAAGCGGTCCGCGTCCTGGCCGACGGCGGCGACTGGCGGGAGCTGGACCGCGAGCTGGTCGCGTGGGGAATGCCGATGGGGCCGTTCCGGCTAATGGACGAGATCGGACTCGACGTGACGGTGAACATCAGCCGCGCGCTGGCCGCCTCCTTCGACAAGCGCATGGCTCCGCCGCCACTCCTGCACCGGCTCGTGGAGCGGGGCGCCATGGGGCGCAAGGCGGGAGCGGGAACCGGCTTCTACCGGTACGCGGGTCTCGAGACGGAGCCCGACACCGAATCGATAACGGCCGCCGCGAACGGTTCCCGCCACCCGCCAGAGCCGCCCGACACTACAACCGCGGTGGCGCGCTGCCTCGCCATGCTGGTGAACGAGGCCGCGCGCTGTCTGGCGGAGCGGATCGTGGACCGGCCACTCTACCTCGACCTGTCGCTGCTGCTCGGCATCGGCTTCCCCGACCATCGCGGCGGGGCGTTGCGCTACGCCGACCAGTACGGCCTCGTGCGGCTGGTGGAACGGATGGACGAGCTACGGGAGCGGTACGGTAACCGGTTCCGGCCCTGTGCCGAGTTGAGCACGCGCGCCGCCGCGGGAGCCGCGTTCTACGGGACCGGCGAGTGACGGCGCGCAGCTACGCACGACGGCGTGCGAACGAGTCGCACCGAGCATGATCGAAATACACGGCACGGAGCATTTCGCCTGCGATCGCGACCGGATACGCGCCACTCTGGCCGATCTGGAGCAGGTGGCAGGGGCGCTTCCCGGCCTCACTCGCATCGAACGCCATGACGGCGCTACCCTGGTGTGCCGCGTGCGTCCCGGTCTGACCTTTCTCAGTGGCTCGCTGCGCACCACGATTACCTGCCGGAAGGAGGCGGAACAGGCGCTGCTGCGCTACCGGATCGACAGCAGGGGTATCGGCGCCGGCACGGTCGTGAACGCGCATATCCGCTGCCTGCCCGCCGGGGACGGCCGCAGTCGCGTGGAGTGGCACGCGCGGGTGGAGGAATTGAGCGGCCTGCTGAAACCGGTCGGCGCCAGCCTGATCGAGGCCGCAATGGGCAAGGTGGCTGCCGACATCTGGGAGGGCCTGCACACCCGGCTCGACGCCTGACGCAAGCCACGCGCGAACGGCCAGGCAGTGGTCTCATCGGTTAGCCCGAAGTTCCAGAGGGTAATGCTTAGTAAATTGCTGGGTAACATGTAGTT